>NZ_JBNPYB010000002.1:0-310932 GCF_050432985.1 Pantoea sp. AN62
TGCACGTAATCAGCAAGCGATATACGCAGCGAATTGAGCGGCATAACCTGAATCTGAGGCAGCACCTGGCACGGCTGGGACGGAAGTCGCTGTCGTTCTCAAAATCGGTGGAGCTGCATGACAAAGTCATCGGGCATTATCTGAACATAAAACACTATCAATAAGTTGGAGTCATTACCCAGCCCGGCATCTCTCCTTGCCGGAAAAAAAACCATCTCCGGCAGCGACATTCACTGTTGTTTATCTTACTAAAGCCAGCGACCTCCCGACACACAGATGCGATGCAGTCTATTTCGGCGATCAGACGTCGCAACAGCAGGTCGCACTTATTCAGCAGTTCAGTGGAAGAGCCGTGCTGACCCTTGCGGAGAACAACGCGGATTGCACCATTGGCGCTGCTTTTTGCATGATTTTTCAACCGGATCGTACGCTTTTTTCCGTTAACCTTGATTCGCTTGCCAGAAGCGGTGTCAGGGTGAGTCCGGACGTGCTTTTGCTGTCCCGCGATAGAAGCGAATAACATGAAATACGATAAATTCAGAAACGACAAATCATCGATACGCAATAAACTGCGAAAAATAAGCACCATCAATTCTGCGGTTATATTACTGTTGTGCTGGCTGTTGCTCTCCTCTACCTCGCTGCTATTTATTAAAAACTATGAGAAGCGAAACCTTGAATTGATCGCCGCGACGTTAAGCACCACGCTAACCGCCGCTACCGTTTTTGCCGACAGTTCCGATGCGCATAATAAAATTGCCCGGCTTGGCGATGAAGGCATGTTCGATTCGGCGAAACTGGCCACCCGCGATCAGATTATTTTGGTCGACTGGCATGCTCAGAAAGAACAGACGGGCTGGTATTCACGGTTATTACGTGAATGGATTTATCTTAAACCTCTTAAGGTTAATATAAATCACGCAGACGTTACTGTTGGTACGTTGACGCTAGAAGGCACGGTGACCGGTGCGGTGAGTTTCATTCGTTACTCTTTTATGATTCTTACCTGCGGTATGTTATGTGTGCTGATTATCTCGCTTCTGCTGAGTGAGTTTCTGCATCGAGGGATTATTGCAACGCTGCGCAACATTACCAGTTCGATTCACTATGTGATTCGGTCTGGCGATTTTTCCCTGCGTATCCCGGAGAGCCCGACCAGTGAGTTTCAGCTGTTTTCAGATGACCTGAACTCGTTGCTGATGGAAATGCAAACGCTGAAGGCCTCACTTATTCGCGATAATCGCTCTCTGGCAGCCAAAGCGCTGGAAGATCCGTTAACCGGACTTGCCAACCGCAGCGCCTTTGCTGCTCGTCTTACTGAGCTGCTCGATCAGCAATATGCCGAAGAGCGTTTTGCCTTGTTGTTTCTTGATGGCGATCGCTTTAAGAGCATTAACGATAACTGGGGCCATGCCGCCGGGGATGAGGTATTAAAAGCTATCGGGTCGCGCCTCTCATCATTGGCTGCTGAACAGGATTTAGTCGCCCGATTAGGTGGGGATGAATTTGCAATGCTGGTGAGCAGTCGCGCCAGTGAAGAGCAATTACAGCTGCTCATGCAGAACATTCACCAGGCCATGATGCAAAAAATTGTGATTGCTGAAGGTACGCCGATCACTACCTCGGTTACCATCGGCTACGCCTGGTCACAACACGGTGATACGGTTGAGTCTATTCTCGAGCGTGCCGATATGAATATGTACAAGAATAAGCGAAAAAGTAAGGCTTAATTATGAAAACAAAAATTTCCCTGATGGTGCTTATTTTGGCCCTGGTCGGGTGTCAGTCGAAAGGGCGTTTTAGCGATGCGCAGATCGCCGCGATGCAGAATGCCGGATTCAGTCAAAATACCGAAGGCTGGGGATTGGGCATATCCGATAAGATCCTGTTTGGCGTAAACGAATCAGAGCTTACCCCGACCAGCAAAAGTAACATTAAGACGATGGCGAAAAACCTGGCGTCAACCGGTATTAAGCATGTGCGCATTGACGGGCACACCGATAATTACGGCAAAGCAGCCTATAACCAACAGCTCTCGTTAAAAAGAGCTAACGCGGTAGCGGCACAGTGGGCGGAAGGTGCTGCCATACCGCCTGAAAATATCACTACCCGTGGATTAGGCATGAGTGCACCGGTTACCCCCAACAATAGCGCTCAGGGGCGCGCGCAAAATCGGCGCGTGGCAATTGTGATCACTGCGCCATGATAATCCCGACGGCCGCTGCATAATGATACCGCGGCCGTATCGCGTTGTTTTTGTGGTGATGGTGCATATAGTTTTTAAGATGCTGACTGACAGGGAAGGTTATTCATCGGCGAGTCGGGTGAGTGACAGTTAAAGGGATGAAGGTTATATCCGGGCATTTAACTGAACCCGTTGAGCCTGAATCTGGCAACAGAATTTACCTGACCCTTGCGTATATGAGTAATTCATCCCGGCTTCTAAAGAAAAATAACAGGCTACATCCGCTGGCTTCGTGAATAAACTAACCGCCAGCACCAGGATAAACTGTGGAGTGGCACAGAATCACCATGCTGTTTTCATAATCTGCTATTGCTCAAACTTTCAACACCCCGAGCGGTTAAATCAGCCGCCGCCAAAATCGCGCAGCACAGTAGCCTGATTCGTATGCGTACCACCCTGGTGCGTCAGAATGCGCTTGCCGCTCAGCGGCGAGATCGCGAACATCCTGTGATGAAAACCGTTTTCTTTTTCCAGCTAAACTTCTGATATGTCGTTGGAAAACAGCTTTATTTGTGAAATCCTGATGGACAGACTGATTTATAAGCTTGTGATTTCAATAAAAACAACAGGATAGGTTAAATTTTGTTTGATAAGGTGAGCGAATTGCAGGAACAACCCAACGGGAAAGCGCCCCCGGTGCGGTTATTATTTAGCGCGTTGCTGCTGGTGATGCTGCTGGCTGCGCTGGATCAGACCATCGTCTCCACTGCGCTGCCGACCATCACCGGCGAGCTGGGAGGGCTGGATCGGCTGTCATGGATTGTGACCGCTTATACCCTGTCATCGACCATTGTGGTGCCGCTGTACGGTAAATTCGGCGATCTGTTTGGCCGCAAACGGGTACTGCAGATTGCGATAGTGCTGTTTCTGCTGGGCTCCGCACTGTGTGGTCTGGCGCAGAATATGACGCAACTGGTGCTGACCCGGGCGCTACAGGGACTGGGTGGCGGCGGGCTGATGGTGGTCAGTATGGCGGCGGTGGCCGATGTGATCCCACCGGCTGAACGGGGAAAATATCAGGGCTTATTCGGCGGCGTGTTCGGGCTGGCCACGGTGCTGGGACCGCTGCTGGGCGGCGCAATTGTGCAACACGTCTCCTGGCGCTGGATCTTCTATATCAATCTGCCGCTGGGTCTGTTCGCTCTGCTGGTGATCGGCATCGTCTTCAATTCAGGCGGTAAACGCACCCGGCACGAAATTGATTACCCGGGCGCGATCTGCCTGAGCATGGCGCTGCTGGGCATTACCCTGTTTACCAGCGAAGGGGGCACCATCAGGCCGTGGTCCGATCCGCAACTGTGGTGCATTCTGGCGTTCGGTCTGGTCGGCTGCATTGGCTTTATTTATGAAGAACGCCGGGCGTGGGAACCGATTATTCCGCTCACGCTGTTCCGCAACCGCAGCTTTGTGCTGAGTAGTCTGATCGGCTTCATTATTGGTATGTCGCTGTTTGGCAGCGTCACCTTTTTGCCGCTTTATCTGCAGGTGGTCAAAGGGGCCACGCCAACCGAGGCGGGCCTGCAACTGCTGCCGCTGATGGGCGGCTTGCTGACCACCTCTATTATCAGCGGACGCATCATCAGCAAAACCGGACGTTATCGCCTGTTCCCCATTGTCGGCACCTTACTGGCTACCGCCGGGCTGGCGCTGATGACCACCATTACCATCACATCGCCGTTATGGCAGCTTCAGTTATTTAGTGCCGTGCTGGGGATGGGACTGGGCATGGTGATGCAGATACTGGTGCTGGTGGTGCAGAACAGCATTGAACCGGCGCTGACCGGCGTAGCCACCTCGTCGGTGACGCTGTTTCGTTCGATTGGCGGCTCAATTGGGGTGGCGCTGTTTGGCACCATTTTCAGTCAGGTGCTGAAATCGCAGCTTGAAGCGCTGATGCCGGCCGGAACCGTGCTGTCGCCCGCGATCTCGCCCGCAGCGCTGAATCAGCTGCCGGCCGATATCCGGCACGATTATCTGCAGGCGTTTGGTGCGGCGATTCATGCGGCATTTATGATGGCGGCCTGCGTCATGGTGCTGGCCTTTATCCTGTCGCTGCTGATGCGTGAGGAGCCGCTGAAAAAAGGGACGCAGGGATGAGGAAATGCACGGCGGAACCCGCCGTGCAGCGTTGCTTTCAGCGATAAAATGCCGGTTTTTCCGCCATCGTTACCGGCACAATCTGACCGGAATTCTGCGCCGCGACGCAGGCGTCGGCCGCCACCGCAGCCGCATAGCCATCCCAGGCTGAGGGACCGGTCATCTCACCAGCGATAACGTTATTAATGAACGCCTGCAGCTCGACGTCATAGGCGTCAATAAAACGCTTTTTCCAGTCGGTCAGGATAGTGGTCGACAGCTTAGCTGCGCTGCGAAGCTGCACTGACATCGGCTCAGGCAGACGGGCAATGCCGCTTTCACCCACCACTTCGCACTGAATGTCATAGCCATATTCACAGTTAACAAAAATTTCGACATCAATACGCGCGCCTTTGGCGGTTTCCAGCAACACGATTTGCGGATCGCGCAGGTGTGACGAGGCCTTACGGGTTTTGCGCGGGAAGATCACCTGTGCGCTGACATAGTCATCGTTCAGCAGCCAGCGCAGCACATCCAGTTCGTGGATCAGCGTATCGGTGATGGCCATATCGGTGGTGTAGCTGTCACCCACTTCCGGGTTACGGTGCGCGCAGTGCAGCATCAGCGGTTCGCCAATCTCGCCGCTGTCGATCACCGCTTTCAGTGCCCGGTAGCCGCTGTCATACGGCCGCATAAATCCGACCTGCACCAGCTGGCGACCCGCCTTGATCTCCGCCTCAACAATATTCAGACAGCCTTCGGCGGTGACCGCCAGCGGCTTCTCGCAGAACACCGCTTTGCCAGCCTCGATAGCGGCCAGCACAAAGGCTTCATGGGTCGGACCCCAGGAGGTGACCAGCACCGCATTGACCTGCGGATCGTTGATCAGCTCAATCGCGTTATCATAAATACGCGCTTCAGGCGTCAGCTGATCGACAACCTGCTGACAGTTGTCACGATTGATGTCGTTGAGTGCTACCACCCGCGCATTCTGTAATACCGTGCTGCAACGACGGATGTGTTCGCGACCGATCGCACCGGTTCCGATAACGCCAATATTGATAGTCATAGTGCTTCCTTAATCAGGCTGAGTGGTTCAACAGCTGAATGCTGTCGCGAATTTCGCGGATGATGTCTGCTTCCTGCCAGTCATTCATCACCGATGAGAACGGTTCAAAGGCGTAAAGGCCGGTGTAGCCCATTTTTTCCAGCCGCTCGACCTGCTGCTTGCTGCGTAAGCGATCGTCGGCGCTCAGCATGATGCGTTCTTCATCGGTAAGCTGGGCGACCGGCCGCGGATCGGTGACGCCAGACAGGTGAACCAGCCCGATCTGCTGCACATCAATCTCCTGTTCGAAGCCGTTTTCAGCATCCTCAAACAGATGATGGTGGAAGGTATCAATCAGCAACCGGAACGGTACATCGGCCTGTTTGATCAGCGCCTGCGCCTGAATTGCTGAGCGCAGCGAACTTTGCGGAAAGCCAAGTGGCTCCACCAGTCCCTGAATGCCGTAGTCGGCAAACAGCGGCCCTAAGATTTTCAGCGCAGCAACGGTATCCGCCGCGCTGATCGGGGTGCCATCGTTCAGCGGGCAGAGCACCAGCGACTCGGCACCAACCGCCCGGGCATCGCTCAGCAGCTGGCGGGTGCGCTGCAGCACCTCATCGTTCAGCTGGTTAAACGGGTAGACCGCATTGATGGTAACGATCTCAATGCCTGACTGGCGTGCCAGCACCTTAACCTGTTCACCGGTCAGATCGTCGGTAACGCGTCCGCTGCGCATGTCGTTGCGCAGTTCGACTTTATGAATACCCAGCTGAGTCACCAGATTAAAAAAACGTTCGATGCTCAGAGTGGGCGCAATTTTGCGGTTTACACAAAAACGTGCCTGTGGAATAGATAAGCTCATAGTCATTTCCTGAAAGTAATGTGTGCGTAATAATCGGGTTTAATCGTCATCGGTTATTTAATCGGTGAACGTCGCTATTTCCTCTCTGACCGTCGTTAAGCGAAAGTGATATCTCTGCGGGCTCCATGCGGCAGCATTATTTTTTGCCGTTATAAAGCGCGTAGAAATAGTGCTCTACCTGCTCAAGACTTCTTCCTTTGGTTTCGGGAATAAACTTCATGACGAAAACAGAACCACCGATGCCGATGAGGGCGAAAATAAGGAACGCACCCGACAGACCAAAGGCGGCTAATAACAGCGGGAAGGCCATCGAAATGGCGAAATTAGCGATCCACAGTGAAAAGACCGCGCCACCCATGCAGATGCCGCGCATCCGGGCAGGGAAAATTTCCGACAGCAGCAGCCAGGTCACCGGCGACAGCGCACCCTGCTGGAAGCAGAGGAACATCAGCATTCCCGCCAGTACCAGATAAGCGCGCAGCAGGTTAACCGCGCCCTGCTGATATTCCGGCATCAGCCAGCAGATCAGCCCGATGAAGAATAAGCAGCAGGTACAGCCCATCTGACCAATCAGCACCAGCGGGCGACGGCCGACTTTGCCGATCAGCCAGATGCCGACGAGGGTCATCACCACTGAAATCGCACCGTTAGCGATGGTGGCAAACAGCGCGGCATCGTTACTCAGGCCAGCGGCTGTCAGCATGGTCGGCGCGTAGTACATGATGGTATTTACGCCGGTCAGCTGCTGAATGGCGGCGATACCAATGCCGAGCAGGAATATTTTCATCAGCCACGGCGTGGCCAGATCGCGCAGCCGGCCTTTGCCCTGCTGGCGGTTCTCTTCAATCGTCTCTTCGATCTCTTCGAGTTCCCACTCCACATCCTCGGCTGCGCGGGTTTTCTCCAGCACCTCGCGGGCCGCCTGACTGCGGCCTTTCATCACGTGCCAGCGCGGGCTTTCCGGCATGAATATCATGCCAATCCACAACAGGATGGCGGGCACAATCGACAGTGCCAGCATCCAGCGCCAGGTATTTTCGCCGCCCCAGATATCGTTGAAGGTGGCGTTGGAGATGTACGCCAGCAATTGGCCGCTGACGATCATCAGCTCCTGCAGCGTCACCAGCTGGCCGCGTTTATTGGCTGGCGCGATTTCTGCGATATAGACCGGTACCGTCGCGGCCGCACCGCCTACCGCGAATCCGAGAAACAGGCGTGAGGCGATCATCCACTCCACGTCCGGGGCGATGGCTGAGCCCACTGCGCCGAAGGCGAAAATCAGCGCCAGCGCAATGATGATGCGCCGTCTGCCGAGGCTATCCGCCAGGTGGCCAGCGGCCAGTGCGCCAAAGGCGGCACCAAACAGCAGCGAGCTGGTGACCAGTCCGGTGGTCAGCGGGGTGAGGTGCAGATCGCCACGCATAAACAGCAGCGCACCCGACACCACGCCGGTGTCGTAGCCAAACAGCAGGCCGCCCAGCGTCGCCACCAGCGCAATAATCTTCACAAACGGCTCGGTACGGGTGGCGCTATTGGGGCCAGATGCCGGGTTCGACGAGATATACAGTTCTTTTTCCATGAAAACTCCAGGTGAAAACAGGCCAGGTAAAACGTCAGAACATGAAGGAGCATTCACCCTACTGATATTTATATTTCGGGTTAAATTATATTTGGAATTTAGTTTTCATTTTGTGAGCTCAAGCCTTCCGGCCATTTTATTTTGATGGGATTCCATCAGGATGCGAATAAACGGTTTAAATTTAAGCCGGTTATTGAGCGCGGAAATAAAGCGTCACCATGTGAAGAGAAGGCGGGGCCGGTGAAACAAAGGGGCTGGAATTGTCTTATTTTCGGATAAATAACCGCAGGATGAAATAAACATCCCAAACCGCAGGGGGAATTAAAATAACAGCCGGCAGGCGGACGATGGGCGCGACCGGAGGGTCTGCGCCGTCAGATTAGCGGATCACCAGGCCGCTCAGGGCAGAGAGCAGTGCATCCACTTTGGGCAGAAACTGTTTGCGACGAGGCCACACTACGCTGAGCGTCAGTCCGTCAGGCTGCAACTGGGGAAGAACGATCTCCAGTTCTCCGACGGCGACTGACTGGCGAATCAGCCAGGAAGGCATTTGTGCGATACCCAGACCAGCTTTTACCGCCTGCATCTGCGCATCCACATCACCTAATGCCATCCGGTAAGGCACATCGCGCCAGTTCGGTTGACCATCTTCAGTAGTAAACAGCCAGGGTTTGGTGCTGCCGTCAACGCGCTGATAAAGGATGGCGCGGTGATTCAGTAACCCGGCCTGGTTGTGCGGCCGGCCTTCACGATCGAGATAGGTCGGTGCAGCGCAGAACTGCATCTGCTCACGGCCCATGTTACGCCAGCCCAGCGAGGCGGGCAGGTCGGGCGCACCGCCAATCCGCACCGCGACATCCATCCCTTCATCAAACAGGTCGACGAACCGATCGGAAAAACTCAGGCTGAGCGCCAGTTCAGGGTGCTGCTGACAGAACGGCATCAGCAACGGCATCACGTTAAGCCGGCCATAGGTGTTGGGCACCGCCAGTCTTAGGCGGCCGGAGGGAATGGTGCGCTGCGCCGCCAGCACCGCTTCGGTCTCGGCCAGATCTTCCAGAATACGCAGGCAGGTCTGGTAATAGGCGCTGCCGGCATCGGTCAATTGCAGGCTGCGGGTCGTGCGTTCCAGCAATCGGGAACCTAATCTTGTTTCAAGCCGGCTGACACTTTTACTGACGGCCGAGCCGGTAACATGCAGGCGCTCAGCGGCAGCGGTAAAGCTGCCGCATTCCACGCTGGCAACAAAAGGCAGGATATCTTTGAGGCGCTGATCGTGCATCGATTAATGAACTCAGGTTGAGAATGCTATGAATTAATGCCAGAGATAAGAACTCAATTCTCTATTAGGCTTAGCATTACGCAAAACGAGGAGAAATCAAATGAAAAAACAGGCTTTGATTGTGGGTATCAGCGGCGTTATCGGCCGCGCACTGGCGGATAAACTGCAGCAGGAGGGCTGGCAGGTGACCGGTCTGTCACGCGGACGCGGCGCGGTACCGGAAGGCGCGACCAGTCTGACAGCCGATCTGACCGATGCTGACGCGGTGCGCGAAGCACTGAAGTCGGTGAAACCGGATGCCGTTTTCTTCAGCGTCTGGGCGCGTCAGGAGAATGAAAAAGAGAACATCCGGGTTAACGGCGGCATGGTACGCAACGTCATCGAGGCGCTGGGCGAAAGGCTGAAGGGCGCACACGTCGCGCTGGTAACCGGTCTTAAGCACTACCTGGGCCCGTTTGAAGCCTACGGCAAAGGCGCGGTGCCGGTAACGCCGTTCCGTGAAGAGCAGGGTCGTCAGCCAGTCGACAACTTCTATTATGCTCAGGAAGATGAGCTGTTTGCTGGCGCGGAAAAATATGACTACCGCTGGAGCGTCCATCGTCCGCACACCATTATCGGTTACGCCGTCGGTAACGCGATGAACATGGGTCAGACGCTGGCGGTGTATGCCACGCTGTGCAAAGAGAAAGGCTGGCCGTTTATTTTCCCCGGCTCGCCAGAGCAGTGGAATGGCGTGGCTGACATGACCGACGCCGGTTTGCTGGCTGAGCAACTGCACTGGGCGGCTACGTCTCCTGCGGCGGCCAATCAGGATTTCAACGCCGTGAACGGCGATGTGTTCCGCTGGAGCTGGATGTGGCCGAAGCTGGCTGGCTATTTCGGTATCGAGGCGGCCGAATTCCCGGCGCAGATGATGCCGCTGGAAGGCCGGATGCAGGAAGCGGCCAGCGCCTGGCAGGAGATTGCCCAGCGTCACCAGCTGCGCGAAGCGGACATCAATAAGCTCGCGTCCTGGTGGCATACCGACGCCGATCTTGGTCGTCCGATGGAAGCCTTCACCGACATGAGCAAAAGTCGCAAAGCGGGCTTCACCGGCTATCGCAGTACGCTCGACTCCTTCACTCAGCTGTTTGATAAGCTGAAAGCGGAAAAAGTGATCCCGCAGTAAGTCAACAGGCGCCGCATCAGGCGCCTGTTTTGTCTCTGGCTGATGGCTATACTTCTGCTCTCGCTGAATTAACAGAGGAACTGAGATTATGGCGGCATGTTTTATTATCGGCGCGGCGGGTAAAGTGGGTCTGCGACTGACCCGCCAGCTAAGCGCTAAGCAGCACGCGGTTTCGGCGCTGCACCGTAAACCGGAGCAGGCTGCTACCCTGCAGGCCGCTGGTGCGCAGCCGGTATCAGGTGATATTCAGCAACTGACGGTTGACGAGCTGGCGCAAAAGATGGCCGGTCACGAGGTGGTGGTTTTCACCGCCGGTGCGGGTGGAGCGGGTATTGCGCTGACCAATGCGATTGACGGCGACGGGCTGGATCTGGCGGTCGCGGCGGCGGAACAGGCGGGTGTGCCACGCTTTATTCTGGTCTCGGCGTTTCCGGATGCTGGTCGCGGTAAAGCGATTTCGGAAGGATTTGAAAACTATATGCGGGTCAAAAGGCTGGCGGATGCGCGGCTGGTGGCGAGCGGGCTGGAATGGGTAATCTTGCGTCCGGGAACGCTAACCGATGCAGCCGGCACCGGTCGGGTACAGGCCGATCTGGCGATCCCGTACGGGGAAATCCCGCGTGATGATGTCGCCGCCACGCTGGCTGGCCTGATTGAAACTCCGGCGATTAAGTATCAGATTATCGAGCTGACCAGCGGCGACCAGCCGATTGAGACGGCGCTGCAACGATTACAGCGCTATTAAGCCAGCAAAAAAAGCACCGTAATTTGAACTGACCCCGTAATATTGGACACTGTTTCATCGGAGGATCCCCTCGACCAACTTGACATAGATTGGTCGGGGGGCTTCAACAGCACTTTATAATTCTGTGTTCTATCAACTTTGGGTGTTCTATTGTCAATGCCCCTAAGACAGAGATAATTTTATTTTACTATGTCGATAAGGGCCGATAAGAGGTCGCTGAAGGTTTCGTACTCTTCAATAACGTAATCAGTTGATGCTTTGTCACGAATCTGAAAACACTTCTCTTTGAAGCTGTACACGAATACGGACATTCCATCTTCACCAATCAGCAGTTTGTCTGTCAGATTGGGATCAACGTAGACGTCATTATCGCGCGTATCAATGTTCCTAATATAGATATTTGACCATGCCAACTCACCATTCTCTGCCTGCGTCAAGCTATACAGGGTGAGTCCGTTGTATTCCAGACCATCCATGACTTCGAGCATATCGGCGTAGTCCTGGCGATTCATCACTAGTTTCTGAATATCCGAGTAAACACCACGTTTAGTTTCATCCCATTCCATTGGCGCAGGCTTGCGCTTCAAGTCCGTAATAACATCTGGTGCTATTGGGCTGGCTATCGGGTAACTATCGGAAATCATCAAATTTTTGAAGATACCCATTATCTGAATTGTGTTATTCATCTCGTTTTCACTTCCCTACAGGGTAAATTACGCCGTTCGGCGAAGGCCATAAAACGTTAGTGCTGGCGTTGTATGGGAGGTCTTTAGTGATTATCGCCTGTGTCTTTGAAAGCGCGGAGTGATATGGCGAGTTTTGGATCAGTATCAGATTATTCAGGGCATTTGTTCCACTGTCATCGAGTGGGATCTTGTGGTGAACCTGCCAACCGGGCGTGTAGTGGTCAACAAAAACTGGCCACGGCTTTAGAATTTTTCCAGAACAATCTTTCTGATTCATTCGGCGTCAAACCACCATTATATTGATGGGGTCTGAGCTGGCAGTAATATCCTGTGATGTAATTCCTTATTGCCGTGCTGGCCTGGCTAAAATTCGCGTAGCCATTATCCGGTACCCACTCTGTTTTCAGGCTTCTGAAGAACCGTTCCACTGGGCTGTTATCCCAGCAATTTCCCCGGCAACTCAGGCTTTGCTTTATCTGATATCTCCACAGTAATTGTCTGAAATTCCTGCTGGCATAGTGGCTTTGATCCGGGTGATACAGTAAATTAGCCGGCTTTCCTCGCGCTTCCCAGGCCATGGACAGCGCTTTAGCTGTCAGTGCAGAATCCGGGAAAAATGACATAGCCCAGCCAGCCGGTTTACGGGAAAAAAGATCAAGCACTACAGCCAGATAAGCCCAGCGTTTACCCGTCCAGATATAAGTCACATCACCGCACCAGACCTGATTAGGCTCGGTTACAGCAAACTGGCGTTCCAGATAATTGGGGATCTCTACGTATTCCTTAGACGCCTTCTTATATCGATGGCCAGGCTGCTGACAACTGATGAGACGAAGCTCTTTCATCAGCTTTGTTGCCCGCCAGCGGCTAAGTTTTACACCTTTGTTCGTGACCATCGCTGCAATATTACGTGCGCCTGCGGAGCCGTTACTTTCGCGATAACTTTCACGAACAGGACTGAGTAATGTCACTCGCGTGGCATCAGGCTTTTTTGGTTGCCGCCAGTATTTATAGCTGCTGCGATGAACCCCAAACACATTGCACACAACGGCAACGGGAAACCGCGCCCTGAGTTTCTCAACTAATGAGAACTGTTCAGGGAGTCTGACATCAGGAATGCGGTAGCATTTTTTAATATATCTCTTTCAATTTCAACGCGTTGAGGTCTTTTCTTTAGCTCACGTATCTCAATCTGCTCAGGTGTCATGGGTGAAGCTATGGGTGATTTTCCCGCTCGCTCATCTTTCAGTTGTCGAACCCATTTGTCCATCGTGGATGTCCCGACATTCATCGCAGTGGCAGCGGCGGCAACGGTGTAGTGCTGATCGAGTACACGCTGAGCAGCTTCGAGGCGAAACTCGGGGCTAAAATTGCGTCTGTTACGTCCGGTCATAATGTCACCTGTTTTGACTATGAGGTGATGATATCACCTCTATTCAGGTGGCCAAATTTACTATGCCACTACACCTTAACGCCCTGAAAACTCTGACATATCCCGGAAGTTGAATCCGGGTTAAAGGCCCGCCTCTTAGAACACATATAAGCATAGATGCCCACCAAAACATTAGTATAAATCACCAATTATAGAATCATAACTTCCAGAAAATAATAAAAAATAATGGTATATGAAATAAATGAATAGATATTATTCTGATAAATATAGTTTTTTATAAAAAACGAAAGATTTCAATAAATTTTATCATTCATTCCAGAATTAAAATAACACAAGTAACAGTTAAATTTATTTTGAGATACAGATCGCAGAATTGGTTACTTGCTTGTTTACACTTGCTGAAAGACATTGAATTATTACCGGGTCACCTAGGTGGCAATTTTATAAATCACGATTATTAAGGAGGATTCCATGGATCATTCAATGAATAACTAATCAGTGATACAACCGCCCTCTGACATAATTGCGGAGGGCGTCCTAATTCTTTGATTGAGAGGGACGCATGGAGCAAAAATATTTATTAGGAAAATATACACGGGTACTTTTACGTCAGAATGATGCAATATTTGGTGCCGGCTCAAAACAGCATGTCATCACTGACAGAATCTACTGGGAAAACTTGGTCCTGTCTGCCTCACAGTGGACAGAAAAGAAAACCGTATCGGAGGTATACGAGCACGTTGCGGAGCGGATGAGTAAACAGGATTTTGATCGAGTAGTTAGTTTCCTTTTATCAAATCACTTTCTGATGCCTGCAGAAACCTCGGATAATATTTTCCTGAACCGGTATTCCCGCAATCACCTGCACTATCAAAGCTATGGTGTCGATCCTGAAGTTGTACAGAACAGGCTCTCAGGAAAGAAAGTCTTGATTTTAGGATGCGGAGGAATAGGCAATCATGTTTCTGCAATAATGGCAACCTCAGGGATAGGTGAAATTATCTTAGTTGATAATGATGAGGTTGAAATGACAAACCTAACCCGCCAGATTTTATTTACAGAGGATGACATAGGCTGTCCTAAAACGTCTGTACTTATGCGGGAACTGAAAAAAAGAAACAGCAGCACGGTTATTTCTGAAATACCGATGACTATCAAAACAAAATCAGACATATCGCGACTTCCAAAAGCCGATATGTGGATCATTTCAGCTGATGAGCCTTATTATCTTGTGCCATGGTTAAATGAGTGGTGCGTCAAAAATGGCCAAGCATACATCAATGCAGGTTATGTTAATGACATCGCCGTTTTCGGCCCGCTGTATAAACCGGGAGAAACTGGCTGTTATGCCTGTAATTCATCTGTGGGCGATCTGCCTGAAATGAGTGACAATAAAATAGAAGAAGCCTGCAGGGCAATTAATAACAATTTTAAGGTGGCAACCTTTCCGCCGGTGAATGCTCTCTCATCTGCGCTGTGCGCAAACGATGTTTTGAAGTTTCTGGGTGGCTACGGGCAGCCCCTTTCAGTTAATCGTCGCGTTGGGATATGGAGTGATCGACTTTTTACTGAAGAAAGAACCCTTACGAAAAATAAAAAGTGTGTTATCTGCGGTGAACTTTCATGAACATCCCGAAAACGCTGTCGGTTACTTACGGCTCATATAATGCCGTCCGTATGCTGATAGGTGTTTATCACGCTATATTTCTTTTATCTACCGGTGTCAGCCTGCCCCATCTTGCCATGCTGCAGGTTATATTTTCAGTAACAATTCTGGCTCTCGATTTTCCGTGTGCTGTCCTGGCGGACAAATACCACAGAAAATATTCTGTCGTGGCGGGGGTTGTTCTCACGGCTTTATTCTATCCTCTTTGCCTGCAGTCGCCGGACATGGTTTACCTCGCCCTTTCTGAGATTGTATATGCAGCAGGCATCTGCCTGATCACCGGGGCTATTGACGGATGGGTATACCATTCTCTAGAAAACGAGAAGGACCGGTTTTCGCATTATGCTCACCTTTGCCAGAAGGTTAACTCCTTTGGAAGCGTAATCACGGGCATAGCCGGCATTGCCACGATTTATTTCTCGGGAAATTATGCTTCGGGCTATATAATTTCCTGCTTAATGATGGTGGTCATTACACTTACCTTTTTAATTATCCCTGAAAAAGACAGTGTGTTAAGCGAAGGGCATAAAAAGAAAAGTTTCATTCAGAATGCGCATGAAACATTGTGGATCTTTAAAAATACACCGGGCGGTTCTCAGTTTATTCTTCTGACCTGTTTCTTCAGCGCAGGCATCCAGATTATTTTTCATTTTTGGCAACCAATCATACTTTCCAGACAAGGCCACGGCCACATGGATAACGTACAATTACTGGTGCTAATGTTTTGTCATGTCGGGGCATTCTCATCTCAGTATATCGCTAATGCGTTCATGTCCCGGCATCATGTATCTGACCAGAGATACACAAAACTGATAAAACACTTTTCATTTGTTTCTTCGGTTATGTGTATTGCTTTATATGGGCTTGTCACTGCCGGGCAAACCTTCCTGGCGGTCATCGCATTCTCCCTTATACACGGCTTTATCTGCACCGTACCAATTGGAGCAAAAAGTCTTTTCTTTTCCGAGTTGAATGACCGTCATACTGCTTATGTTTCAGGTATTGTCGGCGCTGTATCATTCAGTGGCCGAATTTTTTCAGTCATCGTACTGAGTATTATTTCATTTTTGCCTGAAGGAATACCTCCTGTCAGTTACCTTATATTACCGACCGTTGCATTTTCTTTATGTGGTCTGGTAGTGCTTCGTTGGTTATCCGTGATAAAGAAACAATATAATGAGGAAGTTACATGATTGAACATGCTGATAAAGTCATTACCCCTGAATATCTGCGCTCCATGAGTTATCCGGACTTCGTGGCGTTAATGAAGCAGGATAATACGCCACCAGGTAGTGCATATACTGTTGATTACTGGATCGAACATGCGGATATGAGTAATCGCTCGGTCCTGCTGGATCTTGCCTGTTCAACCGGTTACAGCTCCCGATACTGTTTCAGCAAAACAGGTTCTTCTGCTGAAGGAATTGATATTTCTGAAGTAGCTATCAACACTGCACGTGAAAAAGCAGCTGTGCTTGGCGCTGAGGATAAATTACGCTATCAGGTGTCTGATGCGTGCAGCCTTCCTTTTAGCGATGATACCTTTACGCATATTCTCGGTGGATGCAATTTCGCGTTTATTCAGGAAAGAGAAAAGGCGTTGGCTGAAGTTTTCCGTGTGCTGAAACCGGAAGGCATTATCTGTACTTCAAATTTTTATTACAGGAAAACCCCCGGCGAAGAAATCATTAACGGAGTTTACAATGCAATAGGTTTCAGGCCCGATCCTGAATGGACTCTGCAGTACTGGCAGGATTTTTTTGCCAGTGCGAGTCTTGAGCTATATCACGAGAAAAACCATGAGCTGTCATCACAGCCCGGTGAGGAGCTTAAAAAAAGCCTGCTGAGCTACATAACCGCTGAGAACGAATATACTCGCCAGCTGGATGAAACTACTCAGAACGCCTTTTATGAGCGGTTTCTTGCTATCCGGGAACCTCTCAACAATCAACGTGACTATCAGGGGGTAACCATACAGTTATGGCGCAAAAAATAGTTAACCCGACCATCATTTCTGCGGCTGAAGCGATTGCTGCGCGCCCGTCTCACTCTGATTGGCCTTTTTTCATTTTTGATGCAGATGCAGCCCTGGAACGAGCCCGGCATCTTACTGCAGCCTGTAAGGAGTATTTCCCGGATGCCGTTATTGCGGTTTCGGTTAAGTCCTGTTCTCTGGGGATATTTCTGCGCTTGATTGCTGAAGAGGGATTAAGTGCAGAGGTCTGCTCAGCAGATGAATTCAAGCTGGCCCTTAAGGCCGGTTTTACCGGCGATCGGATTATTCTGGACGGCCCCTATAAAAACGCAGAGGATCTTTCCCTCGCCCTGAATAATGGGGCACTGGTCCATATTGACAGTGCTCATGAGTTGAATGAAATCATTCGCTTAACGTCCGGTTACAACCAGAAATTCAGCGTTGGCGTAAGGCTTTCGCATCTCTATAGCGGCACACAGCGTTCCCGATTCGGTGTTACCGCTGAAGAGTTTCGGGATGAAATCATTCCTCTCCTGACTTCCTGTCCGAATATCAGCCTCAGAGGATTTCACCTGCATACCGGATCCAACCTTGAGAACCCTTCTAAAGTCACTGACAGTCTCCGGGACTGGCTTCCATTTCTGGTAAAAAACATGCCTGATGGAGGCCACCTCGATATGGGGAGTGGATTCCCGGCGGACTCGTTTTCACCGGATACGGCTATACCGACAATGGGGCCTGCCGTGTTTTTCAGGGACATTTACAGCGTTCTCTCTGAGTATGATCCTGCTTTAACTCAAAAGTGGAAACTCATTTTCGAACCCGGAAGAACGCTCAGTGAAGATCACGGATATGCGATAGGGAAAACGGTCAGCGTGAAAAACCGCTACGACTCGGAGGTTATTCAGACAAACCTTGGGATAAACTGGATTCCTTCCGTACATAACTGGCATCATTCGCTTTTACCATTAGGTAATGATGAGCATACTCCGGATGATACGGCTCAGATACTCGCCGGTTTTAACTGCTTTGAAAACGACTGCCTTTTCCCGAAAGGTCCGCTTCATCTTAAAAAAAATCAGTTATTTATTATCCGCGGCTGCGGCGCATATGATTTACAGACGGCTAACGAGTGGACTCGGACCAGACCGCCGGTTTATGCCCTGCTGAACCAAGAAATCATTACGGCAAGGCTCCCTTCGCCAGCTTTACCTGCGGCCATGCTCGATCTTATGCATGCCGAAAAATCCCTTTGCGTTGATGAAAACATTCAGCTGGCGCCTGCCTCGTCCCGCTTTGCCGCTGAGCTTTTCAGTGTGGTTGATAGAAACCGTGAGGAGTTCAGTCAATATATGGCATGGCCTCGGTTTGTTAAAACGGCAGATGATGAGTCCGGCTTTCTTGATGCCTGTCTTTTAGCTCATCAGAAAAATGAGGGTAAAACCTATGTTATTTTGTTTAACGATGCGGCAGTGGGCCTACTCTCATTCAACAGTATCGATAGCGCGAATAAAACCGCATATATCGGATACTGGCTCGATATGAAGGTGCAGGGCCAGGGCGTCATAACCAGAGCCCTGAACGCGCTGGTGAAAGATTATTCGGAACGAAAATTAATAAACCGGTTCGTAATTAAATGCTCAGTAAGCAACTTAAAAAGTAATGAAGTTGCCCGACGCTGCGGTTTTGTCCTTGAGGGCAAAATGCGGAAGGCAGAATTACTTAACGGCGTTTTTCACGACCAGAACGTATATAGCTACATAGCGCCCTAATTGCAGTTCTCTGAAAGGGGCAATTGAATGCTTCTGTTAAAATGACCACAGCGGTCTTATTGACAGAATTTACTGGTGCCTGAGCCCGGACAGGTTTTCGCATTAAAGACTGCATGAACGGTCTTACCCTGCTCAGAAAAAACTCTCCCGGGCGCAGTGCGCCCGGAAATGGCATCACGCATTAGAATCGAAAATTCCTTCAGCCGTTTCCCCATTCAGATCACGAGAATTTATTGCCCCAGTATCACCGGCAGCCCCCTAAGGTCATCCAGGCGCTGGCCGGACACAGGGATGCGCGATCAATAGATGTGTATATGCGGGTTTTTGCGCTGGACGTGGCGGCGACGCTGGCAGTGCGGTTCAGCGGGGAGGGTGCGGAAGCGGCTGCCGTGCTGCGATCATTGCCGCCCGGACGTTAAAATTAAATAGAGGGAGATTAATCAGTGACAGGGGCTAAGGATTTTATCGAGCTGTTCCTACAGCAAGGTGGGCCGGTAGTGGTTGCTTTTGTTCTGTACCGTATCATCAATCTGGTTTTTGACTGGCTGAGCCGGTATGAAGCCGCCGGCCTCTTCAGGGCATTTTTCAACAAAAGACGCCAGCACCTGGAAAAGATGCTCTCTCAGCCTTATCTTTCGCGTGAAACTCGTAATCTGGCCCGGGCGGAGCTCAATCAGATGTCGCGAAGAAAGCTGACCGGCTTTTCGGATCCGCACCTTCAGGAAAAACTAACCCGCATCTGCCTTCGCCATAATCTTCCGTCCCGCTACTTTACCCGCTGGCGTACCTATCTGTCGGAAAAAAATGGCGTCATTGTTTTTGCAGGCCGGTTGTACCGGTATGTTTGGCGCTTTTTTTTATTCATCAATCTGCCGCTCAGCACGCTATATCTCGGATTTATGTGCCACGTATTTATACAGATTTATGGTTTTGACAAGCTGGTAATCATATTGTCTCTCAATATGCTCGCATGGTATCTGCCATGGCTTGTCATGACGTCTCCGATGGCTCCGCCACCTACTAAGGAGATGGAGACCTATATCAGCGCATATAATGCATCATCAGCAGAGACAAACTGACACATCAGGCTGGTCAGTTGATCAGCCTTCCCAGCTCAAAGAATGCAGCTGTACGCCAGTCGCGCACTTTCTCAAGATGACTCTCATCGGCATACCACCACACACCATCCGTGGATACGCGACGAAGCAGCTCCTGCATGTCAAAAACCCGGTCGGGCAACAGTGTCCCTTCACCTGCCAGGATGCCTGCGGCCAGCGAGTGATTTCCTCCCTTTACAAAGCCAATACGCCAAGGAAGCCACAGCACAACAACGTGATTTGAATCGTCGAACTGCCAGGGATTTCCCTGCTGACTCCCTATACTCAGGCACCCCTTATAGCTGTTCATGCTCCACGGCCACGGCAGCACCATGTCGGTAGCCAGCGACAGTGGGTATTCTTCAGGCATCAGTTTTTGATGGCTCAGCTGTTCAAAACTGATGTAATCAAACAAACTCTGAAAAAAGAACTGCCTTTCATCCAGGGTCGGACGCGCATCCTGACCATCCGCCGCTACCGCCAGAAGGTAATCAGACTGTATGGGCCTCACCAGTGCATGAAGAAGATTGTGGCGCGCAGCTGAGGGCAGGGATGCCGCAAGTGAAAGCACATGATCAAACCTGATCTTGTCCGGGTTAAAGCTGGCTTCGCTGTCCGAACCTGTGACACTGTCACCCGGTACATTGGGCTGACAGAGTTTCTGTTTTTTTAGAACCATTTCATTCGATATCAATGTCATGCAGGTGTATTACGAACAAAGAAGCAGTCGCGCCTGTTACCAGTGCATGATTATTCACTGCCGGTACCATGCGCTGTAACGATGGGGGTTTTTACTGATGCGCTTCAGACCTTTTCTCCCGAGAAGGAAAAGGAGGATACCGGTAATCAGCACTGGCATACCGTATCTGAATCCACCTTCACTGAAGAACGCATACGACATTACGAAGATCATAAATCCCAGAAACATTGACAGAACGGCAGGTACGCCATAAATGCCACATACCCTGTATTTTGCATGGCATCCGGTACAAACCGTATAGCCGTCAGGTACATTCGTACCACAAAATCCACATTTCACTCTTATTCTCTCCCTGATTACAGTATTAGAACCTAAAAGGCTTTTAAGTAATTATCTTGAAAAATAATTATCACCACAACATTCTCAACTGATAATAACCCATCCATTTGAGCACATTTGGTTCATTCTGCAGGAAATATCTGACCTGCTCCCCGTTGATTAATACACCGCGATATTAGTAATGTCTTCATAAGCCACATGAGGATATCCCCATGAAGAAGCGTTTTTCCGACGAACAGATCATCAGTATCCTCCGCGAGGCTGAAGCCGGGGTTTCTGCCCGTGAGCTCTGCCGTAAGCACGCCATTTCCGACGCCACGTTTTATACCTGGCGTAAGAAGTATGGCGGCATGGAGGTGCATGGGGTTAAGCGCCTGAAGTCACTTGAGGAAGAGAACGCCAGACTCAAGAAGCTGCTCGCCGAGGCCACGCTGGATAAGGAGGCGCTTCAGGTGGCTCTTGGGCGAAAGTACTGACGACAGACCAGAAGCGCGAAGTCATGGTGTTGATGTGTGATGCGACCGGTCTGTCGCAACGACGTGCCTGCAGACTCATAGGTTTGTCCCTGTCGACCTGCCGCTATGACGCTCAGCGACCGGCGGCTGATGCCCATTTATCAGGGCGTATTACTGAGCTGGCGCTTGAACGCAGACGTTTTGGTTATCGGCGCATCTGGCAGTTGCTGCGTAGGGAGGGCCTTCACGTCAATCACAAGCGGGTATACCGTATTTACCACCTTAATGGACTGAGCGTAAAACGCAGACGACGCCGTAAAGGGCTGGCGACCGAACGGTTTTCGCTTCTGCGCCCGGATGCGCCGAACCTTACATGGTCGATGGATTTAGTTATGGACGCTCTGGCCAACGGTAGCAGGATCAAGTGCCTGACCTGTGTGGATGATTTCACGAAGGAGTGTCTGACGATCACCGCTGCTTTTGGTATTTCAGGCGTTCAGGTCACGCGTATTCTGGACAGCATCGCGCTATTTCGGGGCTATCCTACGACAATAAGAACCGATCAGGGCCCGGAATTTACCTGCCGCGCACTCGATCAATGGGCCTTTGAGCATGGTGTGGAACTACGGCTTATCCAGCCAGGTAAGCCAACGCAGAACGGATTTATTGAGAGTTTTAAAGGACGCTTTCGCGATGAGTGTCTGAATGAACACTGGTTCAGCGATATTCTTCATGCCCGGAAAACAATTAATGACTGGCGGCAGGATTATAACGAGTGCCGTCCCCATTCATCGCTGGATTACCAGACACCAGCTGAATTCGCAACGGACTGGCGAAACAGGAAATATGAACAAAAACCAACCGACATTACTAACTGAAGGTTGTATCTAATCCTGGGGGCAGGTCAACAAAGCTGATGAAAGAGCTTTGTCTCATCAGCTGTCAGCAGCCTGGCCATCGATATAAGAAGGCGTCTAAGGAATACGTAGAGATCCCCAATTATCTGGAACGCCAGTTTGCTGTAACCGAGCCTAATCAGGTCTGGTGCGGTGATGTGACTTATATCTGGACGGGTAAACGCTGGGCTTATCTGGCTGTAGTGCTTGATCTTTTTTCCCGTAAACCGGCTGGCTGGGCTATGTCATTTTTCCCGGATTCTGCACTGACAGCTAAAGCGCTGTCCATGGCCTGGGAAGCGCGAGGAAAGCCGGCTAATTTACTGTATCACCCGGATCAAAGCCACTATGCCAGCAGGAATTTCAGACAATTACTGTGGAGATATCAGATAAAGCAAAGCCTGAGTCGCCGGGGAAATTGCTGGGATAACAGCCCAGTGGAACGGTTCTTCAGAAGCCTGAAAACAGAGTGGGTACCGGATAATGGCTACGCGAATTTTAGCCAGGCCAGCACGGCAATAAGGAATTACATCACAGGATATTACTGCCAGCTCAGACCCCATCAATATAATGGTGGTTTGACGCCGAATGAATCAGAAAGATTGTTCTGGAAAAATTCTAAAGCCGTGGCCAGTTTTTGTTGACCACTACAGTTGCCTTCTACTGCTACGGGGCAGAAACAGTCATATGAAATACGCTCCCTGGTCATGCAGCTTTCAGGTGCAGTAACCTGAATTCAACAGGGCTGAGTCCGTTCAGCCGCAGTAACCTGAATTCATCAGGGCTGAGTCCGTTCAGCCGCAGGCTGATTCGCTCATGGTTGTAGTAGTGGATATAGGCGTCAATGGCCTCTCTCAGCGCAGGAACGCTGCTGAATTCCTCCAGACAGAAGCATTCAGATTTGAGCGTGCCGAAAAAGCTTTCTGCCATCGCGTTATCGAGGCAGTTGCCCTTTCTCGACATGCTCTGCACAACACCTGCCGCCCTGAGCCTGTCCTGATAAGCCGTCATCTGATACTGCCAGCCCTGGTCAGTGTGCAGTACGGGCGCATCTCCCGGCGTCAGCCGCATAAATGCTTTATCAAGCATCGTATCAACCAGCGCCATCACGGGCCTTTCCGACAGGCTGTATGCGATAACCTCGCTGTTGAAGGCGTCAATCACCGGGGAGAGGTAAAGCTTTTCACCGTTAACCGCGAACTCCGTCACGTCACTCACCCATTTCTCGTTGGCGCTGCTGGCCGTGAAGTCACGTTGCAGGCGGTTAGGGGCGATTTTACCCACCTGACCTTTCCATGAGCGGTATTTTCTGACGTGGATAACGGCGCGGAGCGAAAGCTCGCCCATCAGGCGCTGAACTGTCTTGTGATTAATGGAGCAACCGCCGTGCCGGAGCGTCAGCGTTATCCGGCGATAACCGTACCGGCCGTTATGGTGGAGATAAATTTCAAGGATTCGTTCTTATAGAGTCTGGTGCTTATCAGTTTTCCTGAGAGCGCAGAGGTTATGGTAGAACGTGCTTCGCGCCATGCCAGCCGCCCTCAGAAGGTCATTCAGGCCGTGCTCCCGGCGCAGTTCCTGAATGATAAGGGCTTTTCGGTGCTGAAACTTACCGCTGTCCAGCCCTTCGGCTCTTTTAAGCAAGGCGATTTCGGCGCGAAGGTAGCGCAGTTCGGCCTGAGCGTCAGGGGAGTTATCGCATGGTGCTGGCGGGGAGGTGATGTCTTTATGCATGGGTTCCGGCTTTTTCGGTCTTCCGCGTTTCAGGCCTGAGAGCGCCCCGGCTCCGGACGCCTGAAAGCGTTTGACCCACTGGTAAACGGTGCTCTCATTGGGAAGGTTAAACTGAGCGGTGGCATCGCGAAGCGAGAGTTTATCATTGATGACGGCGCGGACAACCTTCAGCCGGAACTCAGGAGTGTAGTCACCCGTTTTCCATGTCAGCCCGTCAATGCTGTGCTGCTGCCATGCGGAAACCCAGCGGCGAACCGCCGTGCGGCCCACGCCAAAACGGTTAGCCGTCTCACGATAACCATCCCTGCTGTTGAGATAATGCGTGACAACGGCGAGCCGTAATTCAAGGGGAAACTTAGGACTGCTCACTGAACTGCACCTTAATCAGTCGGGTGTCCAACTTTTGGGGTGCAGTTCAATCGTCGGGCTTTTTCATTACTTAACGCATTTCGCGCAGTGTTGTCGCTCGATGTGCTGGAAGAAATCGTTGCCTTTGTCATCGACCAGGATAAAGGCAGGGAAGTTCTCCACCTCAATTTTCCAGATCGCTTCCATACCCAGTTCAGCATACTCCACGCATTCCAGACGCTTGATGCTCTGTTGCGCCAGTACCGCAGCCGGACCCCCGATGCTGCCCAGGTAGAAACCGCCATGTTTTTGACAGGCATCGGTAACCTGCTGACTACGGTTTCCTTTGGCCAGCATAATCTTGCTGCCGCCGTGTGCCTGCAGCAGATCAACATAGGAATCCATGCGGCCAGCGGTGGTTGGGCCGAGTGAGCCAGAAGCGTAACCTTCAGGCGTTTTGGCCGGGCCAGCGTAATAGACCGGATGATCTTTAATGTACTGCGGCAGGCCTTCGCCGTTATCGATGCGCTCTTTCAGCTTGGCGTGCGCAATATCACGCGCCACGATGATGGTGCCGCTCAGCGACAAACGCGTGGAGACCGGGTAGGCCGACAGCTGTGCCAGAATCTGCTCCATCGGACGGTTGAGATCGACATGCAGTACTTCGCCTTCACCCTGCTGACGCAGCGCTTCAGGAATCAGACGACCCGGATTGGCTTCCAGTTTTTCAATCCAGATGCCTTCGCGGTTGATTTTGGCTTTGATGTTGCGGTCTGCCGAGCAGGAAACGCCCATGCCAATCGGACAGGAAGCGCCGTGGCGTGGCAGGCGGATCACCCGGATATCATGGGCAAAATATTTGCCGCCAAACTGCGCGCCAAGGCCGAGTTGCTGCGCGGCTTCCAGCAGTTCCTGCTCCAGCTGGGTATCACGGAACGCCTGGCCGTGCTCATTCCCTTCGGTTGGCAGGCCATCGTAATAATGTGTGGAGGCCAGCTTAACGGTTTTCAGGGTGCTTTCTGCCGAGGTACCACCAATCACAAACGCGATGTGGTACGGCGGGCAGGCAGCGGTGCCGAGCGTGCGCATCTTATCGACCAGATAATTTTTCAGCTTGCCTGGGCTCAGCAGCGCTTTGGTTTCCTGATAGAGATAGGTTTTGTTGGCTGAGCCGCCGCCTTTGGCGATGCAAAGGAACTTATATTCGTCGCCATCCACGCTATAGAGATCAATCTGCGCCGGCAGGTTGGTACCGGTGTTGACCTCTTTATACATATCCAGCGCCGCATTTTGCGAATAGCGCAGGTTATCTTCGATGTAGGTATTATAGATCCCCTGTGACAGCGCAGCTTCGTCGCCACCACCGGTCCAGACGCGCTGGCCTTTTTTACCCATGATGATGGCGGTGCCGGTATCCTGACAGGTCGGCAATACGCCTTTGGCAGCGATTTCGGAGTTTCTTAAAAACTGCAGAGCGACATATTTGTCGTTATCGCTGGCTTCCGGATCGTCAAGAATCGAGGCGACCTGCTGCTGATGCGCCGGACGCAGCATAAACGAGGCGTCATGAAACGCCTGCTGCGCCAGTAATGTCAGGGCCTGCGGCGCAACTTTCAGCACTTCCTGGCCTTCAAATTCGGCGACGGAAACGTGCTCACGGCTCAGCAGATAGTATTCGGTATCCTCGTGGGTCAGAGGAAAGGGGTTCTGATAGAAGAAAGGTTTGTTCGACATTTTTTCTCACTTAATGACCAGCTGAGCCGTCGCTTTCAGGCCGCGAGGGTCAGCATCATAGGCGAATTAATCGTTTATTATATTTACCCGCCGCCGGGAGGGCGGCGGGTAAGACGTGGAATGGTATCTTATAACGCGTTGATCTGCATGTTGTATCCGTCAGAACATCCACACCATCCACGGATAGGCAATCAGCATCATCGACACCAGGAAGATGGCGCCGAAGATGGTACCCAGACGCCAGTAGTCTTTGGTTGGTAGATAACCGCTGCCGTAATAAATCGGGCTGGGTCCGGTACCGTAGGGGGTAATGATGCCCATCACACCCAGTGAGGTACACAGCATCAGGCAGAAGACCGGCATGTTGATGCCTGGAATTGATGCCGCGATGGTCAGCATTGCCGGTAACAGCGCGGTAGTATGCGCGGTGGTACTGGCGAACAGGTAGTGCAGCAGGAAGAAGGCGATTAACAGCACCACTGCGGAAACCTGCGGATCGTATCCCTGCAACAGCATACCGCCTTCTTTACCTAACCAGGCGATAAAGCCGACCCGGGCCAGGCCATCAGCCAGTGCCACCAGGGTGGCGAACCAGGCAAAGGTATTCCAGGCCGCTTTGTTGCTGGTGATGTCATTCCAGTTCAGTACCCCGGTCCACAGCATCAGAATAATGACCAGCAGCGCCGCCATAGCCGGTTCAATCCAGGCGGTAGCGAAAATCCACATCAGCAGGGCGCAGACCACAAACACCAGCAGCAGGATTTCGTTGCGGGTCAGTTTGCCCAGTTTTGCCAGTTCAGCGATGGCCCATTTCGGCACTTCGTCATTCACTTTCACTTCAGGCGGGTAGAACCAGTACGCCAGCAGCGGCATGGTCAGAATCAGTAACACACCCAGCGGCAGGAAGGCGAGGAACCACATGCCCCATGAGATATCGAAACCGATCACGCTTTTCACCAGCGCCAGTGCCAGCAGGTTCGGGGCCAGCGCAGAGAGAAACATTGAGCTGGTGATACAGGCGGCGGTGATGGCAACCCACATCAGGTAAGAACCGATCTTACGGGCGCTTGGGTCGTTAGGTTTAGAGCCGTAAAGCGGCGGCAGGTTAGCAATGATTGGGTAGATAGTCCCGCCACTGCGCGCGGTGTTTGATGGCGTAAACGGTGCCAGCAACAGGTCGGCAAAGGTGATGGCGTAGCCGAGCGTCAGGCTGCGGCGACCGAGATATTTCACCAGAATCAGCGCCAGTCGACGTCCAAACTGGGTCTTGTCGTACCCGGCGGCGAACATAAAGGCACCGAAAATCAGCCAGACGGTAGAGTTGCCGAAGCCGCTTACCGCCCACTTAAATGACTCACTGGCGAGTTTGAATTTCGGGTTCGCCAGCTCCGCCGGACTGAACAACAGGAACTGACTGAACAGGGCGATGACCACCACGCCAGTCAGACCGATG
The DNA here is from genome assembly GCF_050432985.1 of Pantoea sp. AN62. Lineage (NCBI taxonomy): Bacteria > Pseudomonadati > Pseudomonadota > Gammaproteobacteria > Enterobacterales > Erwiniaceae > Pantoea > Pantoea sp. AN62. The sequence goes on from NZ_JBNPYB010000002.1 coordinate 27,254, forward strand.
ACCGCGCCCGGTAATGGCTCAAAAATCAGCCCGACAATCACGCCAACAAAGATAGCGAAGAAGTGCCACGCGTAAGGTTCGAGTCCGGCGGGTACCGGCACCAGCAGCAGGAGCACTGCGACCAACACCGGTAAGGCCAGCATGATAGCTTTCTTTTTTCCAGCCGCAGCAGGGGCTGCTTTTGGAGGTTCATTCACAGCTGAGAGTGGTTTCATAGTATTTGTCTGCAAGTTGAGAAGAATGCGATTTGCGCCCCGGTACTTCACTGACTGCTTTCTTTATTATTCTTTATGACGTGAATAAACCGTGATGCCTGAATGTTTTTTGACTCATCGCTGCTAAAAACAGCAGCGTTATAATCCGATGTGAATATGATGCGATTTCTGAAAATATAGATTTTTGATCCAGATCAATAAAATTAAATGGTTATTCCTGATTTTTAACATTTATTTTTAATTTATATCCCGCTACCGGGCGCAGCACCCTTTCTGTGATCCAGATCGGCAGGCGGGAAAGCTATGAGCTGGCTAGTCTATGACATAACTTGTTGATATGCAAGATGTTGTTTTTAATGTAAACGAAGGGTTGATTTTTGGTAACCCTTGGTTAACAATTAATATAACTTCACTTACCGTTTTCGGCAAATAAAAACTCTAAATGGTTTAAAAGTTTAAAAAGTAAATTTATCGCTTATATAAGCAAAGAAAATGGTATATTTAGGCCATGACATCGGACCACTTAATTAAGCGATACTTTGCGTCCGCTAAAAATTTCCAGACTTTTAAATCTTGGAGTTTATCGCATGAATACTCTCACCCCGATTCTCACTCCCCTGACGCTGCCTAACGGTGCGGTGCTTAAAAATCGATTAGTGATGGCACCTATGACCACCTGTACCGGTTTTTATGACGGCACGGTGACCAGCGAGCTGGTGGAATATTATCGTGCCCGCGCGGGCAGCCTTGGTACCGTCATCGTCGAATGTTGCTTTATCGACAACCGTGGTCCGGCTTTCCCGGGCGCGATTGCCATCGACAGCGACAACAAAATTCCTGGCCTGAAACGCATTGCTGACGCGATAAAATCAGAGGGATCGACCGCGATTCTGCAGATTTATCACGGTGGCCGCATGGTCGAACCGGAGCTGATCGGCGGCAAAACGCCGGTCGCCCCGAGCGCAATCGCTGCACCGCGTGAAGGCGCAACCAAACCACAGGCGCTGACGGCTGAAGAAGTCGATACCATGATCACCAAATTTGGTGACGCGGTGAACCGTGCGATTAAGGCCGGTTTTGATGGGGTAGAGATTCACGGCGCCAACACCTACCTGATCCAGCAGTTCTACTCACCGAACTCTAACCAGCGCGACGACAAATGGGGCGGCAGCCGCGACAACCGCGCCCGTTTCCCACTGGAAGTGCTGGAAATCACCCATAAGATGGCGGAGCGCTTTGCGCATAACTCATTCATCATCGGCTATCGCTTCTCGCCGGAAGAGATTGAAGTACCCGGCATCCGCTTTGACGATACGCTCTATCTGCTGGAGAAACTGGCGGCACGCGGACTGGATTACGTCCACTTCTCGGTTGGCCAGCTGCTGCGTCCGTCGATTGTGGATACCCAGGATCCTACTCCGCTGATCGAAAAATACATCGCGATGCGCTCGCCGGTGCTGGCCAAAGTGCCGGTGATTGGCGTCGGTGGCGTGGTGAATAAATCGGATGCTGAGATGGCGCTGGAAAAAGGCTACGATCTGGTGGCAATAGGTAAAGCCTGTATTGCCTACCCGAACTGGGCCGACCGCATCATCAACAACGAGCATCTCGATCTCTATATCGACAGTAACAAACGTGAAGAGCTGAAAATCCCGGAACCGCTGTGGCGCTTCTCGCTGGTTGACGCGATGATCCGCGACATGAGCGAATCGGGCCGCAAATACAAAGCGGGTGTCTATCAGGAGAAAGTTGAAGCTGAAGCACTGAAGCTGAAAATCAACGTCACGCTGGATACCGACCGTATCACCGACATCTCACTGGTGCCGGATGACACGCTGGACGTCGACTTCACCACCACCTTTGAGAGCCTGCGTAACCGTATTCTGGTGGCAAACAGCCCGCACGTGGATGCGATCACCGGTGCGACCACCCAGAGTGAAGCACTGAAGAAAGCGGTTTCGCGCGCCCTGACCACCTCCAGCAAAGAACATGTGATTGAAGAGGGCGGCAACCCTAACGCACCGCAGAACTATGATGTGGTGGTGGTAGGCAGCGGCGGTGCGGGCCTGGCGGCAGCGATTCAGGCGCACGATGAAGGCGCGCGCGTGGTGATTATCGAGAAGATGCCGACCATCGGCGGTAACACCATCAAGGCGTCAGTCGGCATGAACGCGGCGGAAACCCGCTTCCAGAAACTGAAAGGCATCGAGGACAGCAAAGAGCTGTTCTATGAAGAGACGCTGAAAGGCGGCAAATTCAAAAACAACCCGGTGTTGCTGCGTGAGTTCGTGGACCTGGCGCCGGAAGCGATTGACTGGCTGGCCGACCACGGCATCGAACTGAACGACATCACCATCACCGGCGGTATGAGCATCGATCGTACTCACCGTCCGGCGGATCGTTCAGCCGTTGGCGGATTCCTGATCAGCGGGCTGGTGAAAAATATCAACGCCCGTAATATTGAAGTGCTGCTGGAAACCTCTGTCGCTGAAATCCTCTACGAGAACGGCGCGGTGACCGGCGTGAAAGTGGTCGATGAGTACAATGACAGCCGGATCCTGAATGCGAAAAGCGTGATCGTGGCGACCGGCGGCTTCAGTGCTAACCGCGAGCTGGTGGTGAAATACCGTCCTGAACTGGATGGCTTCGTCACCACCAACCACAAAGGGGCCACCGGTAGCGGTATCGCCATGCTGACCAAAATTGGTGCCGGCACGGTCGATATGGGCGAAATCCAGATTCACCCAACGGTTGAACAGACCACCTCGTATCTGGTGTCTGAATCAATCCGCGGTGGCGGTGCTATCCTGGTCAGTCAGGCGGGTGAACGTTTCTACAACGAAATGGAAACCCGTGACAAAGTCTCGGCGCAAATCATTGCTCTGCCTGAGAAGAGTGCCTGGATTGTGTTTGACGAGCAGGTGCGGATGAATAACAAAGCGGCCGATGAATATATCGCTAAAGGCTTTGTGGTCAGCGCGCCGACGGTCGGTGAACTGGCGGTGAAACTCAACATGGAACACCGGACGCTGGAAGCGACACTGGCCCGCTACAACGGCTTTGTCATTCAGCAGAATGATGAAGACTTTGGCCGTCAGACCGCGCTGCGTCATCCGCTGAGCGAAGGTCCGTTCTACGCCATCCGTGTTGCGCCGGGCGTCCATCACACCATGGGCGGTGTAACAATCGACACCACCACTGCGGTGCTGGATAGCCAGCAGCAGGTGATTAACGGTGCCTGGGCCTGCGGTGAAGTGGTCGGAGGCATCCACGGCGCTAACCGCATCGGCGGTAACGCCGTCGCTGATATCATCATCTTTGGTATTCTGGCGGGCGGTAACGCGGCAGCTTACGCGAAACGGTAATCGCTCTCTCCGGCATCCGCGCTCAGCGGATGCCGGTTTCCTTGCTTAAAGCAGAGTCGCCTATGTTAACTGATGCGCGTGTCTATGCTTACTCCGCGGTTCTGATGGGTTCGCCCATTCTGCTCAAACTGTTCGAACACAATGAAACCCTTGCCGGCCAGGTCTTCCGTCTGATTAAACAGCAGGAGAACCTGTTCACCGTTAACCGTTCCGGTTCTGAAGTGATGGCGATCAATCAGGCGGCGGGCCAGCATCCGGTGGTGGTGAGTCAGCCGGTATTCGATCTGATTGCCTGCGCTCACGCCGTCAGCCTGTTGCCCGACAGCCGTTTTAATCTGACCATCGGTCCGCTGGTGAAGTGCTGGAAAATTGGCTTTCAGGGACACAGCGTGCCGCCGGCAGAGAAGTTACAGGCCTGTCTGGCACTGACCAATCCGCATGATGTGATTCTCGACCCGGCGTCGAACAGCGTGATGCTGGCGAAAGCCGGGATGGAAATTGATCTCGGGGCGATCGCCAAAGGCTATATCGCCGATCGGGTGCAGGCGTTTCTGCGTCAGCAGGGAGTGAACAGCGCGCTGATTAATCTGGGCGGTAACGTTCAGACGGTCGGCTCACCCGAAGAAGAGGCGTCACCCGGCTGGGCGATTGGCTTGAAAAAACCGTTCGGCACGGCGGATGCGCTGATTGGGGTGATTCACGTAGCAGATAAGTCGGTGGTGACTTCCGGTATCTATGAGCGCTATTTCGAACTGAACGGCGTCTGCTATCACCATATTCTGGATGACCGCAGCGGCTATCCGCTCGATAACGAACTGCTGAGCGTGACGGTGATCTCCGACCGTTCGATTGACGGCGATATCTACACCACGCTGCTGTATGGCATGGGCGTGGAGAAGGGTATCGCCTGCCTCGCCGATTCGCCCGCTATTGAAGCGATTTTTGTGACCCGCGACAAGCAGGTCATCTGCTCGTCACAACGTCACTTTTCTTTCAGTCTGCTGGACGCGGATTACCGGCTGGCTTACTGACAATATTGCTTCAGCAGGGTGTGATATTCCGGCTGCAGACGATAGCGATAGACCGGCCGGCCGGTAACGCCGTAGTGAATGCTGGTGAACAGGATATTAATCTGCGCCAGCCAGATCAGGTATTTCCGGCAGGAAACGCGCGAGATATTCACTTCTGTTGCCAGTTCATCGGTGGAAAACTCGGTGCCCGGATGGGCATCAATCCACAGGCATAAGGTGCGCAACGTCTGTGGCGTCAGGCCTTTAGGCAGCCGTTTCTGCTCACTGGCGCCCGGTGGATTGCCGTGCAATAGCTGATCAACATCCGACTGCTGATAAAACTGATGATTATCCATCAGCGCTTTTTTCTGCCGCCAGCCGGTCAGCGCTTCCTCGAAGCGGGCAAACTGGAACGGTTTAATCAGGTAGTCCACCACACCGTAATTAAGCGACGTTTTGATGGTGGCCGCATCGGCGGCGGAAGAGATGATGATCACGTCGACCGGGCGTCCGGCACTGCGCAGTTCGGGCAGCAGGTCGAGACCGTTCTCCTGTTGCATATAGATGTCCAGCAGCACCAGATCGACCTGCGAATCCGACTGGAGTAACTGCTCTTTGGCCTGCTGTAATGTCGAGGCGGTGCCGCAGCAGGTAAAACCGGGGATCTGACCGATATAACAGCGATTCAGCTCGGCGACCATAGCATCATCATCGACAACTAAGACATTGATCATTCGACTTTTCTTCCTCTCTCCCACGGGAGTTGCACTAAAAATTGGGTGAACACACCCGGCTCCGACTCGACGCTGACATTACCGCCCAGGCTTTCTGTCTGCTGTTTAACCAGGAACAGTCCCACGCCGCGATCGTCTCCTTTCGACGAGACGCCTCGTTCGAAGATGGCGGCGAGCTGCGACCCATCAATGCCGGGGCCATCATCACTGACTTCACAGGCCAGCCAGCCATTCTGATAATGCAGCATCAGGTGGATTTCCCCTTCGGTTTCCGGGTCCAGCGCTTCAAGGGCGTTTTCAATTAAATTACCCAGCACGGTGATCAGCACGGCGCTCTGTTGTTCGCTGCCGCAGTCGGGCAGGAAACTGGCTTCATCAATAATCAGCTGATGCCCTTCATCATTCGCCCGGTTGATTTTGCTTAACAGAAAGCCCGCAATGACCGGCGATTTGATCTTCTGTAACAGCGAACCAATCTCAGTCTGGTAGTTGTTCGCCGTCTTAAGAATGTACTCTTCCATCTGCGCATAGTTTTTCATGTGCAGCAGACCCAGAATGACATGCAGCTTATTCATGAACTCATGGGAGCGTTCACGCAACGCATCGACATAGTTTACCATGCCGTCCAGGCGCTGCATTAGCTGGCTAATCTCGGTTTTGTCCCTGAAGGTGGTCACCGCGCCAATAATCCGCTCGCGGCTGCGCACCGGCACGGTATTACTGATCAGAATACGCCCGCCGATGGTGAGTTCCTGATCGTGCCAGGCTTTGCCCTGGTGCAGCGCATCCTGCTGGTGGCTGTGCAGTACGCTCTCTTCCGGCAGGCTATCGCCACTCAGTGGCATTTTGCGGGTAGTCTCGTGCAGCAACTGTTGCGCGGCATGGTTTATCAGGCTGACGCGGGAGTGCTCGTCCACCGCGATCACCCCTTCCTTAATCGAATTAAGGATCGCCTGGCGTTGCTCAAACAGGCTGGAAATTTCATGCGGTTCCAGCCCGAGCAAAATGGTCTTCAGCCGTCTGACCAGAATATAGATACCCAGCAAACCGACAATACCGCCAAATAAGCCGGTCCAGACGATGTTCCAGCGGCTTTTAGCGATCTGCGCCGCCACGTCATTGAGTGAAATCCCGATCGCCACCACGCCAATCTGCTGATGCCTGTCGTCATAAACCGGAGTGAACACCCGTAATGCTTCGACCAGCACACCGTGATTGACCGCAACATTTTCCCGGCCAGCCAGCGCCGGATTGAGATCGTCGCCAATGAAATGTTTGCCGATCGCATCGGGATTAGGATGCGAAAAACGGATGCCGTTCATATCGGTGACCACCACAAACAGCAGATCGTTGCGTTTGCGTGCCGCCTCGGCGACGGGCTGTATCAGGTCGCGACCGTCAGGACGGCGCAGTCCACGCTGAAGCTCGGGACTGTCGGCCACGGTGCGTGCCACCGCCATCGCTTTATCTTTAAGATGCGACTGGGCAAAATTATCTATCTGGATGAAATAGAGCAGATGGACGCACAGCAGGACGGTAAAGATCACCGCCGTCATCATCAGTGTGGTCAGCGTGCTGAGTTTCATCGGGCGTTTATTCACGGCATATCTTTTTTGTGATTGGCTTTTCATCGGTGTTCAGCGCGGGTGAGTGGTTCGCCAGGAAACATACGCTAAGACGCTGCACGCGTACAGGTTTAGCCGCGTATGCAGCAGGAAAAAACGGTCAGATTATTTGCCTTAGGGGATTGAATAATTCAAAGTGCACCTTTAATGTGAGGTTAAAATAGTTAGTAAATTTCGTATGCCTTTTGTAATTAAATTAAGGCTAAATGGCTATTTTTAATTTTATAACTATTTTCGCATTAACTCATAAATAACATTATTTTAAACTTTGAGGACTTTTTTTAACCAGTACGATTAAGTTAACTGTAGATTGCGAAATGATTAAATCAACAAAAGTTATCCCTGCACTTTCCCTCGCGGCATTGCTTGTTTCTTCAGCGCTTCATGCTGAAACTTCACCAGAGAAAACCGACGTACTGTTAATTGGCGGCGGCATCATGAGCGCCTCAATGGGCACCATGCTGGAAGAGTTACAGCCAGGCTGGAAACAGATCATGGTGGAAAAACTGGACGGCGTGGCGCTGGAATCCTCTAACGGCTGGAACAACGCCGGTACCGGTCACTCTGCCAACATGGAGCTGAACTATACGCCTGAGCGTAAAGATGGCTCGATTGACGTCACCAAAGCGCTGGAAATCAACGAAGCCTTTATGGTGTCTCGCCAGTTCTGGACCGCACAGGTTAAAGAAGGCGTGTTGCACGATCCCCGCAGCTTCATTAACTCGACACCGCACATGAGCTTTGTCTGGGGCGACAACGTCGACTTCCTGACCAAACGCTACGCGGCGCTGCAGAAAACCGCGCTGTTCCAGGGCATGAAGTTCTCTACCGATCATCAGCAGATCGCGCAGTGGGCGCCACTGGTGATGGAAGGACGTGATCCGCAGCAGAAAGTGGCCGCGACCTGGACGCCGGTCGGCACCGACGTTAACTACGGTGAAATTACCCGCCAGCTGATCGGCAGCCTGAAGAAAAATGATAACTTCAGACTGGAAACCTCATCCGAAGTGACGGACTTTAAACGTAACGGCGACAACTCGTGGCACGTCACCATTAAAGACGCTAAAAACGGCACTGAGCGTGCGGTTGATGCGAAATATGTCTTTATCGGTGCTGGCGGCGGCGCGCTGAAGTTACTGCAGAAAACCGGTATTCCTGAAGCTGAAAACTATGCTGGCTTCCCGGTGGGCGGCTCGTTCCTGGTGACAGAGAACAGCGCGATTGCCGATCGTCATCTGGCCAAAGTGTACGGTCAGGCTTCTGTCGGTGCGCCACCGATGTCGGTTCCGCATCTGGATACCCGTTACCTGGATGGCAAGCGCGTGGTGTTGTTTGGACCGTTCGCCACCTTCTCAACCAAATTCCTGAAAAATGGTTCCCTGTTTGATCTGCTGAGCACCACCACCACTCACAACGTGATCCCGATGACCCACGTTGGGATGGATAACTTCGACCTGGTGAAATACCTGGTGGGTCAGGTGATGCTGACTGACGATGACCGCTTTGCTGCGCTGAAAGAGTACTATCCGGATGCGAAGAAAGAGGACTGGAAACTGATTCAGGCCGGTCAGCGCGTACAGATCATCAAAAAAGATGAAGAGAAGGGCGGCGTGCTGAAACTGGGCACCGAAATTGTGACCGATCAGCAGAAAACCGTTGCTGCACTGCTGGGTGCCTCACCGGGTGCCTCAACTGCGGCCCCAATCGCACTGAACGTGATGCAGAAACTGTTCCCGGAAGAGTTTAAGTCAGCCGAGTGGCAGGCGAAGATTCATAAAATGATCCCGGGTTACGGCCAGAAACTGAATGACAACGTTCCGTTGCTGCAGCAGGTGTGGAATGACACCGCGTCAACGCTGCAACTGACCACGCCGCCGGTGATCCATATGGATGACAATGCGCCAGCAGCACCGGCTGCGCCGGCTGAAAAATCGGCCGCATCACCGCAACACGATATGGCGCTGTAATCATTGCCTGATCGTCAAAAAGCCCGCGCCGGTTACCCGACGCGGGCTTTTTTTATTCCTCTGGCAATCGCGATTACTCCGGCTTATTGCCTCGCCAGCCCGCCCAGGGGTCCTCTTCGGGCGCAGGTGCCGCCTGCGTTTTCTGCTGCAAAGACGCCAGGTAGAGTGCTTCGACTTCTGCCCGCGCCCACGGCGTACGGCGCAAAAACTTCAGGCTCGATTTTACGCTGGGATCGCTTTTAAAGCAGTTAATGTTGATGCGCTTACTCAGCTCAGACCAGCCATACTGTGCCACTAAGTGGTTTACCTGCATCTCGAGCGTCACGCCGTGCAGAGGATCTTTTGAAGTGTGTGCGTTCATGGTTTATCCGCCCGGTTCAGTTAATTGCGCACATCCTGACGATCGTCGCGCCGGAGTGCAAGTCCCCCGGACGAAAAAGCCGGCTAACCGTACTCTGGCGCGGCGTTTTGTGGCTGAGTTAACGCCGACCACAGATGCCCGGGCAATTTATCAGCGATTGTGCTAATCATAAGCGATTGATGCCACGACAAAAAGGATCACCTGCCATGTCCGACGCCGCTGATAAGCTGCTCAGTTCCGCCAGCCGTAAACGTGCCTTGCTGGCCGGTTCGGTGGGGAATTTTATTGAATGGTATGAGTTTGCCGTTTACGGCTTTCTCGCCACCCTGATTGCGCAGAATTTTTTTCGGCTTGAGGGGGAGTCGGCGCTGACCGGAATCTTACTGACCTATGCCTCGTTCGCCATCGCCTTCTTTTTCCGTCCGCTCGGCGCGATTATCTTTGGCCGGATGGGCGACCGCATCGGGCGTAAGCCGACGCTGATTTTTGTGCTGATTATGATGACGCTGGCGACCACCGCCATCGGGCTGGTACCGACCTACGCTACCCTGGGCGTGCTGGCTCCGCTGATCATTACCGTGCTGCGTATTCTGCAGGGGCTGTTCGCGGGCGGCGAATATGGCGGGGCGGTCTCGTTGATGACCGAATTTGCGCCGCGCGGTAAGCGTGGGCTGTTCGGGGCCTGGCAGTCGTTTACCGTGGCGCTGGGACTGCTGGCGGGCGCAGGCATTGTGGCGCTGCTGTCACTGCTGTTAACCCCGGAGCAGATGCTGGCGTGGGGCTGGCGTATTCCCTTTTTCCTCGCGCTGCCTTTAGGTGCGCTGGCGCTCTGGCTGCGGGTGCAGATGGAGGAGACCCCGGCGTTTATCCGGCAACAGGCAGAACCGGCGGCCGGGATAGTTAAGGCCAGCCTCGGCGCGACGCTGAAAACTATTCTGCTTGGTATCTGTCGGCTGATGGTGTGGTCGGCCGCCGGCTATACCTATCTGGTGATTATGCCGACCTACCTGCAGGCTTCGCTGCATACCGGTTTTAATCAGGCGCTGCTGATTGCGGTGATCTCGAACCTCGGCTTTGCCGCGACCATCATTCCGGCTGGCATACTGAGCGATAAAATTGGCCGCCGCGCGGTGATGGTGACGGCGGCGGTACTGCTGCTGTTGCTGGCGCTGCCGCTGCTCAACGTACTGCAGGCGGCGAGCAGCGGTCTGGGACTGAAGGCGCTGGTGGTGTTTATTGCTGGCGGGATAGTCGGACTGCTGGCCGGACCGGGACCGGCGATGCTGGCGGAGATGTTTCCTACCCGCGTGCGGTATACCGGTCTGGGGCTGGCCTATTCGCTCTCTAACGCGGTCTTCTCCGGCTGTGCCGGGCTGATTATCACCGGCTTAATCAGGCAGACCGGTAATCTGGATATTCCCGCCTGGTACGTGATGATCACCGCGGTGATCAGCATTGTGGCGCTGATGACCCTCAACAAAGATGACCATCTGCGGCTGCTGGATGAGCCGCCATCGCGCTAAACCGGCTGTTGCCGGCATAAAAAAGGCTCCCGTGGGAGCCTTTTTAACAACCGGTAACTTACACCAGCTGCTGTGCAGTGGTTTCCACCAGGGTCAGCAGGATCTGAATATCTTCCAGCGTGACAGTCGGATTCAGCAGCGTCATTTTCAGACAGGTGACGCCGTTGAATTCGGTAACGCCGACGTTGGCGCGGCCAGACTCCAGCAGGGCATCACCGATACGCTGATTCAGCAGCGCGATTTCCGCGTCGCTGAGGTGCGCCAGATGGGCCGGGCGATAGCGGAACAGCACGCTCGCCAGCTGCGGCTGCATCACCAGCTCCAGCGCGGCCTGCTGCTCAATGTACTGAGCAACCTGTTGCGCCAGCGTCACGCCGTGATCGATGATCGCGGCATACTGTTTCTGACCCAGCGCTTCAAGACCCATCCACAGTTTCAGTGCATCAAAACGACGGGTGGTCTGCAGCGACTTCGACACCAGATTCGGCACGCCCTGCGCTTCATCAAACTCTGAATTCAGGTAGGCCGCCTGATAACGCATCAGCTCATAGTGACGCGCCTCTTTCAGCAGGAAAGCGCCACAGCTGATGGTCTGGAAGAACTGCTTGTGGAAGTCGAGCGTGATGGAGTCCACCAGCTCAATCCCATCCAGATAGTCGCGATACTGTTCGGACAGCAGCAACGCACCGCCCCAGGCCGCATCGACGTGTACCCAGATCTGCTGTTCTGCCGCCAGCGTGGCGATCTCGCGCAGCGGATCGATCGCACCGGCATCGGTGGTGCCTGCGGTCGCAACAATCGCCAGCACCTGCTCGCCGTTGGCCTGAGCCTGGGCCAGCTTGTGACGTAAATCGTCCAGATCCATGCGGGCGAAGCGATCGGTTTTAACCAACGTCACCGACTGATAGCCAAGGCCGAGCAGCGCCATATTCTTCTGTACCGAGAAGTGCGCGTTTTCAGAGCAGAAGACTTTGATCTTTTTCAGATCGCCGGTCAGGCCATCCTGCTGTACCGAATGTCCCTGACGGGCAAACCAGGCATCACGCGCCAGCATCAGGCCCATCAGGTTGCTCTGGGTGCCGCCGCTGGTGAACACGCCAGCGTCGCCAGGCTGGTAACCCACCTGAGTACGCAGCCACTCGATCAGCTTCATCTCAATGATGGTGGCGGAAGGTGCCTGATCCCACGAATCCATGCTCTGGTTGGTGGCGTTGATCAACACTTCTGCCGCCTGGCTGATCACCAGGCTTGGGCAGTGCAGGTGCGCCACACATTGTGGGTGATGCACTGACAGGCTGTCTTTCAGGAAGTACTCGATGGCGCGCTCAATCGCGGCCTGGTTACCCAAGCCCTGAGGATTGAAGTCCAGCGTAATACGTTCACGCAGCTCAGCGACGGTTTTGCCCTGATACATCTCAGGTTGTTCCAGCCACTTAACGACCGCCGCGCTACTCTGGGCAATCGCCTGCTGGTAGGCCTCGGTGCTCTGTGCTGAGGCCGCCAGAATCGGGTTTAACCGGGACATTGCATTCACTCCACTCAAACTGGTTTCACGCCAGCTGACAGCAGGGCGTTTTCAAATTTATCCATAAACACGTCCAGTTCTGCATTGGTGATCAGCAGGGACGGCAGCAGACGCAGCACGCTACCGTGACGACCGCCACGCTCCAGAATCAGGCCGTTTTCGAAACATTTCTTCTGTACCAGCGCCGAGAGTTCACCATCGGCCGGGAAGCTGCCCATGTGATCGGCGGCTTCGTCCGGTTTCACCATCTCGATGCCGATCATCAGGCCCAGGCCGCGCACGTTACCGATCACCGGATAACGCTGTTGCAGTTCGCCCAGTTTGCCTTTCAGCCACTCGCCCTGCGCCGCCACTTTGTCAGCAATGTTATTATCTTTCAGCAGCTTCAGGGTGGTGAGACCGGTTGCCATCGCCAGCTGGTTGCCGCGGAACGTGCCGGTGTGATGACCCGGAGACCATGCATCGAACTGTTTCTTAATGCCGAGCACCGCCAGTGGCAGACCGCCGCCGACCGCTTTGGACATTACGATGATGTCCGGCTCAATGCCGGCGTGTTCAAAGGCGAAGAACTTACCGGTACGGGCAAAACCAGCCTGCACTTCATCGAGGATCAGCAGAATGCCATGTTCCTGGGTCACTTTACGGATGCGCTGCAGCCACTCCGCCGGCGCCGGGTTAACGCCGCCTTCACCCTGAACCGCTTCGAGGATCACCGCTGCTGGTTTGCGCACGCCGCTCTCAACGTCGTTGATCAGGTTTTCGAAGTAGTAGGTCAGCGCTTTAACGCCCGCTTCACCGCCAAGGCCCAGTGGGCAGCGATAAAGATGCGGATACGGCATGAACTGCACTTCCGGCATCATACCGTCGACGGCTTCTTTCGGTGACAGGTTGCCGGTCACCGACAGCGCGCCGTGGGTCATACCGTGATAACCCCCCGAGAAGCTGATGATACCGGAACGACCGGTATGCTTTTTCGCCAGTTTCAGAGCCGCTTCAACCGCATCCGCGCCAGACGGACCGGTGAACTGCAGGCAATATTCTTTGCCCTGGCCCGGCAGTAAGGAGAGCAGGTACTCAGAGAACTCATCTTTTAACGGGGTAGTCAAATCGAGCGTATGTAACGGCAAGCCGCTGGTAATGACATTTTGAATACTCTGCAGAACGTCTGGATGGTTATGGCCCAATGCCAGCGTTCCGGCACCGGCAAGACAATCAAGATATTGATTATTCTCGACGTCAGTGATCCAGACACCTTGTGCTTTCGCAATCGCGAACGGCAATTTGCGTGGGTAACTTCGAACGTTTGATTCAAATTCAGCCTGACGGGCTAAATAGGTTTCATTGTTTCCGTTTAAGGTCTGCGCATTCAAACTATCAATACGGACTTTATCCGTCATCATATCTCTCCTACAACCGGGACGGGTGTAACGTCGCAGTTGAATAAATGAATAAAAAAAGTAATGGCTGTAGATAAAACGCGGCCAATATATTGGTTTTTAAGGTCCGACTCAATGATTAATTTTATCGCCGGTTTACGGATTATTTGCTTTGTTTATCAACGGCTTGGTTGCTTTATGAGCGTTTTTATCAGCCGGGATCTGTTCAGGGGCTTTTAATAAAGCACGTAAAAACACGGATTTACCCGGTTTCATGGGCTGGCAGTAAGGGATAACCAGTTGTGTAAACAGCTGTTTCGGCGGGAAAACGCTATTCGAAAAAGCGCCGCTAAAAAAAGAAAAGCCGGCATTATTGTCGCTTTGTCGGGCGGTTTAAATAATCGCAGTCAGCCAGTCAATTCGTTAAAATATTAAACCTTTTATTAACAATTAATTAAAAATGACCCACTTTGCTGGCGTTAACCGCAACGGTTAAAAGGACGTTATCCGCGCATTTGTCCGACAAAATGATTCAAATCGTCCAGTGCTTCACCGGCTTTGGCTGCGGAAGGATTGATGGTCAGCAGATCGGCATAGCCATTGAGCATGGCACTCAGCTGTCGTGCGGTGCGTGCCACATCGGTTACGCGCAGCGTGCCGTTTTCGACCTCAGCAGCGATGAGACTCTCCATCAGCCCCTGCCATTTTGCCGTCATCTCTTCCGCCAGCGCCGCATAAGCCGGATTATGACTCGCCAGTTGCCAGAACGAAGCGTAAAGCTGCCAGACCGCATCGGGCGAGTTGGGCAGATAGCTTTCAAACAACAGCCCGAGGCGCTGCGGCGGCGGGACGGCCGCCAGCATCGCGGAAAAGTGCGCAAACTCGTTATGCATGAAGCGTTCAAGCGCCGCCAGACACAGCGTTTGCCAGTTGCTGAAATAGTGATAGATGTGGCTGCGTGAAATCCCCACGGATTCGGTTAATTCCCGGGTGGTCACTTTCCCGATGCCTTTCTCAATAAATAGTGCGACTGCACCCTCAAGGATTTTAATTCTTAGCGCTTCCGCCGACTGTTTCATCATCGCTCTCTCGTTGACTTTGAGCGGTTGCTCAAATACACTGCCTTTCGATTTTGAGCAACCGCTCAAGACTCATCTTATCAGAAAATATTCTATGTATTCCGCCAAAAACCTCGTGCCGGTACCTGCCGCACGCAGCGCTATTCTGACATTAAAAAAGCTCGGACGCCGACACAGCCGAAAACTCATGCTCACGCTGCTGCTGGTGGTGGCTGAAAATGTGATGTACCTGCTGTATCCGCTGCTGGCTGGCTTTGCTATCAATGCCATTGTGACCGGGCAGGCGTGGCATGCGCTGCTGTATGCGGTGATGGTGTTTATCATGTGGGCGATCGGCGCCGCACGGCGCAGCGTTGATACCCGCACCTTCGCCCGTATTTACGCCGAACTGGCGGTGCCGGTGATTGTGGCGCAGCGACACGAGCAACATAACGCCTCGACTATTGCGGCACGCGTCGCGCTGTCACGCGAATTTGTCGACTTTTTTGAGAAGCATTTGCCGGTATTGATCACCTCGCTGGCGTCAATGAGCGGGGCGGCGGTGATGCTGCTGGTGATTGAGTTCTGGACCGGCGCGGGCTGCCTGGCGATCCTGCTGTTTTTCGCCTGCTTCCTGCCCGGCTTCACCCGTAAAAACGACGCGTTATTTGGTCGGCTGAATAACCGGCTGGAAAAAGAGGTGCAGCTGGTTGGTGATGCCAGCCCTTCGGCGCTGGGACGTCACTATCAGGTGCTGGCCAGCCTGCGTATTCGCTTATCCGATCGGGAAGCGTTGGGTTATCTGGCGATAGGCAGCGTCGCGGCGCTGCTGTTTGGCGTGACCATTTTCGCCATGTCCGGTCGCGGCAATATTCAGGCCGGGCACCTCTATTCGGTGATGACCTATATGTGGATGTTTGCCATGAGCCTGGATGACGGTCCGCAGCTGCTGGAGAAATATTCGCAGCTGCGGGATATTGGCCGCCGGGTCAATACCGGCGAGCTATAAGCGGCGCGGGGAAAGCCTGGTGCAGTGAATGGTTACATTTACTGACTCAAACCTTACCCGGCCTGCCAGCCTGCGTGGCGTCGGGGCTGACATCGCTGACAGGCGGTGCGAAGCGGGAGAGGACTAACCAGGACAAACCGTGCTGCTGATTGACACATATACTTTCTGCGACTGCTTTTACACGCTGTTCGGGGAGTTCATATGATCACGCTTCATCACGCCATCAAAATCACCGCTGCACGCAGCCGGGTCTATGCCGCCTTAACCGATATCACCCAACTCGCCAGCTGGCATCTGGGTGTGGTTGAAGGAACGATTGCCGCGGGCGAAATTCTGACTCTGCGACCTAATCCGCACGCCCATATCAGCTGGCGAACCGAAAAACTGGTACCGGACGAGGAACTGGTGCAGGTCTCGGTTGACGAGCCGGATAGCCCGGCGGGAAAAACTCTGCGTATCACGCTGGCCGATTTCGGACCCGATCAAACCATTGTGGCGCTCAGTCATGGTGGCTGGTCCGATCGCGATCCGCATCTGCCGTTCTGCAATACCCGCTGGGGTGAGGTGTTACAGCATCTGAAAAGCTGGGTTGAATCCCGATAAGGAGTGAATCATGCCGCAAAAACGCCCGACCACCTATCACGAAGTTAAACCTGGCGATCCGCATCCTCAGGGCTGGCAGGTGCCGCCGGTTAACGATTTGCGCTCGGCGATCGCGTTGCTGCAAACGTTACCGGGTCACTATATTGAGACCGATCGCGAAGTCGACCCGATTGCCGAACTGGCGGGCGTCTACCGCTATATCGGTGCCGGCGGGACAGTGATGCGGCCGACCCGCATCGGCCCGGCGATGACCTTTAATAACATCAAAGGCTTTCCGGATGCGCGGGTGCTGGTGGGGCTGATGGCCAGCCGCGAACGGGTCAGCGCGCTGCTGGGTGCGCCGGCACGCGAGCTGGGGATTCAGATGGCGCAGGCGCGACGTAACGTCACTCCGCCGGTGCAGACAGAGCAGAAGGATGCGCCATGTCAGCAGGTGGTCTATCGCGCCGACGATCCGGACTTTGATCTGCGTAAGATTCTGCCCGCACCAACCAATACCACTGAAGATGCCGGCCCTTACTTCTGCCTCGGGCTGGTGCTGGGCAGCGATCCGGACGACCGTGATAACACCGACGTCACTATTCATCGCTTATGTGTTCAGGGTAAGGATCAGCTGTCGATTTTCTTTGCGCCTGGCCGCCACATCGACGCCTTCCGGCAAAAAGCTGAAGCGGCAGGCAAGGCGCTGCCGGTATCAATCAATATGGGACTGGACCCGGCTATCACTATCGGCGCGGAGTTCGAAGCGCCCACTACGCCGTTTGGCTTCAATGAACTGTGCGTTGCCGGAGGACTGCGCGGCCGGCCGGTAGAGCTGGTCGACTGTTTGACGATAAACCAGCGCGCCATCGCCCGGGCCGAGATAGTGATAGAAGGCGAGATCCTGCCAGGCGTGCGGGTGGCGGAAGATCAGCACACCCACAGCGGCAAAGCGATGCCGGAGTTTCCGGGCTACACCGGCGAGGCCAATCCGTCGCTGCCAGTGATTAAGGTCAAAGCTATTACCACCCGCCGCCAGCCGATATTGCAGACCCTGGTCGGGCCGGGCGAAGAGCATGTCAGCCTTGCCGGTATCCCCACTGAGGCCAGTATCTATCTGCAATGTGAAGATGCGCTGCCCGGCCTGGTCAAAAACGTCTATGCCCACAGTGCCGGTGGCGGCAAGTTTCTGGCGGTGCTACAGGTGGCGAAACGCAATGCCGGTGATGACGGAATGACCCGCCAGGCGGCACTGATTGCGCTGGCGGTCTACCGCGAACTGAAGAACGTGATTCTGGTGGATGAGGATGTCGATCTGTTTGATACCGATGACGTGATGTGGGCGATGCAGACCCGCTTTGTCGGCGATCTGGATACGTTGTTTGTGCCGGGCGTGGCCGGGCATGTGCTCGATCCTTCCCAGCAACCGTTTTACGATCCGCGCATCAGCGACAAAGGGACCACCACCAAAACCATCTTTGACTGTACCGTGCCGTTTAAACTCAAACCGCATTTCATTCGCGCCCGGTTTGCTGAGGTCGATCCCAGCCTGTGGGCACCCTCATTGTTCCCGCGTTAATCCGCCACCAGCTGTAACCCGCCGCTGACTGACGGCGGGTTACTTTCAGTAAAGCGTCTCGAAATCCGCCTTTCCGCTCAGCTTCGCCTGCATGGCTGCCGCCAGACGGGTCAGCAGGATCGCGGCCAGCGCGAAGCCGCTGCCGATGGCGGTTGCCAGCAGACGATCCTCCGCCACGTTACCCTGCACCAGACCGGTGAGCGAAATCATCAGCACGACCATCAGCGTGACGAAGAAGGTAAAGACAAAATAGGAGCCGTTCGCCAGCCGGTAAGAGAGCGTGAAGGCGATGTACGCTGACAGGATAAATGCCGCCGCCAGCAGCGCAGGCTGATGCACATTGTGGCTGAGAATGCCTGCCGCCAGGCAACCCGATAGCGTGCCAAGGGTGCGGGCGGGTACCCGCAGCAGTGATTCACGAAAATGACTGCGCAGGCACAGCAGCAGGGTCATGCCGGTCCAGTAGCCGTTCTGCAGCGAAAAATGATGAACCGTCAGCAGCGCCGTGCCCATAGCGATGATGGCAAACACCACCGACCAGCGCAGATGTATTTTGGGCCGCGAGGCGTGTTTCAGCCGCCGGACAGCGCTGCGCCAGGTAAAGCGGGTCAGCGATTGCAGCCGGAAGTCCCCGCTGCGCACCAGCAGGCAAATCAGCATCAGCTGCACCGTACCGCCGAGCATTACCAGCCCGGCGCGGCTGGCGGCGTGACTGATGTCGCCCGGAAAATAACCGGATATCATCCAGGCGATGGCCGACTGTTGTACCACCCAGCCGGCGGTGCCATTAATGCCGCTGATTACCGCATAGCCAGCGGCGAACAGCATTGAACCGCTGATAAACAGCAGCAGGCTGCCGGTCAGCGCACCGAAAAATGCACACAGCCCGAGGCTGAGCAGGGTCGCCAGCAGTAATTTTGCTGACGATCCCTCCCAGGTTTTACTGGCACCAAACGCCAGCGGCAGTGCACCGCTGGCCATCACGCTGGCTTCCCGGAGATGCTGGGTCGCGAGGCCAATGCCAAAAATTATCAGGATAGCGGGCACACAGCAGAGTGCTAATCGCATGTCATGTCTGAGTTGTTGAGTACTGTTCACGTCACGGCATTTCCCTGATCTGAATCCCAATGGCAACATTGCCGCTGACAAAAGTGTGAACCAGATCTCATCTGTCAGCCAGATTTTTACCGCTGGCTGGAGAGCAGCGGCGGCTGCAACAGCGGTTCACGACCGGGGTAAGCGTGCGCTGTGTCACATTATCGGGTTGCTAAGGCGGTTCTTCCTTTCTATAGTCTGCCCGCGCTTACCGGGCGACGGGGTGCCCGTTATCCGGCTCTGCGGTTCTGTTATCTGTTCAATCCATTGGGAAAATATGTTGTTAAAAAATAATCGTCAAACCGACGCTGCCGGCTTTGCCCGCTGGGCGTTGCTGGCACTGGCGCTGGGAGGTTTTGGCATCGGCACCGGCGAGTTCATCATGATGGGCTTGCTGCCCGACGTCTCACGCTCATTAGCGATCACTGAGCCGCAGGCCGGTAACGCCATCGCCAGCTATGCGCTGGGCGTAGTCGTGGGCGCGCCGGTGATTGCCGTGCTCGCCGCACGGATGGCGCGCAAGTCACTGCTGCTGATCCTGATGGCACTGTTCAGCCTGGGGAATGTCGCCAGCGCCATGGCTGAAAGCTATCACGGACTGCTGGTGGCGCGCTTTCTGACCGGCCTGCCGCACGGTGCTTACTTTGGCGTGGCATCACTGGTGGCCGCCTCGCTGGTGCCGATCGAACGACGTGGACGGGCGCTGGCGTCACTGATGCTCGGGCTGACGGTCGCGACCCTGATTGGCGTACCGCTGGGCTCGTGGATCGGGCAGTTGTTCAGCTGGCACGTGGTCTTTACCTTTGTCGGGGCGATTGGGCTGCTGACCTGTCTGCTGATTGGGCGCTACGTGCCTTACACCCCAGGCGATGCGGATGCGCATCCGCTGCGTGAACTGGGTGCGCTGAAAAATGCTCAGGTGCTGCTGACGCTGCTGGTGGGCGCGGTAGGCTTTGGCGGTATGTTTGCCATCTTCAGTTATATTGCGCCGACGCTGATCAACCTGGCCGGAATGTCTGCTGCGCTGATTCCGTGGGCAATGGTGGCGTTCGGACTGGGGATGATTATCGGCAACCTAGTGGGCGGACGGCTTGCTGACGGTGCGGTACTGAATATCATTGGCTGGACGCTGTTGTGGAATGTGCTGGTGATGGCCGCCTTCCCCCTGCTGGTGCAACATGTGGCAACCGGATTACTGGCCACGTTCCTGATTGGCACCTGTTCGGTGCTGCTGCCGTCGCTGCAGATTCGCCTGATGGACGTTGCCAATGATTCGCAAACGCTGGCGGCAGCGATGAACCACTCAGCGCTGAACATTGCTAACGCGATGGGTGCCTGGCTGGGAGGGCTGACCGTGTCACTGGGTTATGGCTGGATCTCAACCGCCTGGGTCGGCGTGGCGTTGGGGATTGCCGGTCTGATGGTGTTTACCGTGACGGCGCGTCATGCCGCACGACAGCAGCCTGAACCGGCGTAATCCCCGCATCTGAAGCGCAACGAGGGATGAGTGAGTTTATCGTTGCGCGTTATTTCAGCTTTTTTATTTCCCGGTATTATCCCGCGCCGGGTTATTTATTTTTCCGGCGCATCGCTTTATTTTTCCGCCAGGCGAAGCGCGAATTTCCCCGCCTGAAAAACATACCGCTGCGATTAAAAGCGCTCCGGACGTCTGGATGTTAAAATTAAATTAAAATAGTGTTTGATAAAAGCGGTGAGGCGTGGCTTAATAGCGTCATCGGTTTGGAACACAGACCTTATGAAAGCAGTTTTAGTAAAGCAGTCCTCAGTGCAAGCGATATCAAAAGATACCCCTTCTTCGTGAGTCTCCTCCTAAGTGCCTAGTAAGTATCCCTCTGAAAGACAGGCCATCTTCGCCACTTAGTGGCTCATAAATTAAGGAAGTATCGATGTCTAATAAAATGACTGGTTTAGTAAAATGGTTTGACGCTGGTAAAGGTTTTGGTTTTATCTCTCCTCAGGATGGCAGCAAAGATGTATTCGTACATTTCTCTGCAATTCAGGGTAACGATTATAAAACTCTGGATGAAGGTCAGCAGGTCGAATTCACTATTGAAAACGGCGCTAAAGGCCCATCAGCAGCTAACGTCAGCCCGCTGTAAATTTTAATTGTCAATTACGCTTACAATCGCGATGACGGTAATAACCTGAGCAGATAAGCCTGAAATTGATAATTAACAGAACCCGCCTTGTGCGGGTTTTTTGTTTTTTTAGTCCGCCCTGAAATTATAATAATGGCTGTGTTTATCTCCGCTGACTTATTCTGTTCTGCATCTTTCTCTCTGCTGTTACCCATTTGCCTCTCCGGCGCATAGATTGCCCCTTCTTCAGCCTGGTCTGATGCTATTTTTAGCCCATAACATCGGCGCGCCCCTGACTACGCTGATGCTGAACACGTGACAAAAACCCCTGACATACTGACATGCTGGAGATCCAAATGAAGAAGATCGGCATTAATGGTTTTGGACGTATCGGCCGTCTGGTCCTCAGACGCATTCTTGAGCAGCAGGAAGCGGTTGAAATCGTTGCCATCAACGATTTAACCTCGCCAGAAATGCTGGCCTACCTGCTGAAATATGACACCAACTACGGCGCTTTTCCGTTCAGCGTTGAGGCGGGTGACAAAGCGCTGCAGGTGGATGGCAAAAAAATCACCGTGTACGCCGAGAAAGAGGCGCGCAACATTCCGTGGGGCGAGCTGGGCGTAGACGTGGTGATTGAGTGTACCGGCTTCTATACCTCAGCAGAAAAAGCTCAGGCACATATCGATGCGGGGGCGAAACGGGTATTGATCTCCGCGCCAGCGGGGGAGATGAAGACCGTTGTGTTTAACGTCAACCACGACACGCTCAGCGCTGAAGACACCATTGTTTCGGTTGCCTCCTGTACTACCAACTGCCTGGCGCCGATGGCGAAAGCGCTGCATGACAGTTTCGGCATCAAAGTCGGCACCATGACCACCATCCATGCTTACACCGGCACTCAGGCGCTGGTGGACGGGCCGCGCGGCAAAGATTTCCGGGCCTCGCGCGCGGCGGCAGAGAACATCATTCCGCATACCACCGGCGCGGCGAAGGCGATTGGTCTGGTGATCCCTGAACTGGCAGGCAAGCTAAAAGGGCATGCGCAGCGCGTGCCGACTAAAACCGGATCGGTCACCGAGCTGGTGACGATTCTGGAGAAGAAAGTGACGGTCGACCAGATAAACGCCGCCCTGAAGCAGGCGTGCGAAAACAACGAGTCGTTTAACTATACCGAGGATCCGATTGTCTCCTCCGATGTGATTGGCCTGCCATACGGGTCGATTTTTGATGCCAGCCAGACTGAAATCAGTGAAGCGGGCGATCTGCAACTGGTTAAAACCGTCTCGTGGTATGACAACGAATATGGCTTTGTCACTCAGCTGGTGCGGGTGCTGCACAAATTCGTCAATCTTTAAGCCGGTCAGGCCGTTCTCAGGAACGGCCTTTTTCGCCTTTAACGCAGGCTGGCCACCAGCCACTGCTGCAATTCATTCAGTTCCTGCTGCTGTTGCGGGAAATCATCGCTGAGCTGAATCAATACCTCGTCCAGCGCCTCCGGCCGGTAAGCGATGCCCTGTAACCGCTGCGCCAGCGTTTCCAGCGGCGTCGGATTGAGGCTGTCGCTAAAAATCTGACAGCGCGAGATAACACCGCGTTCAACGTCGAAGTGAATCTCAACGCCGCCCCAGCTAAACCGCTGATCCAGCAGATGCGAGAAGTCCGGTGCCTGACCAAAATTCCATTCCCAGCTGCTCTGGCGGGCAAACTGCTGTTCAAAGCCCGGCAGATCGGGCAGCGCTGCCGGTGAGATGTACTCAGGCTCGCAGTGCGCATTAAAATGTTCAAAATAGGCTTCGGTCACCGCGGCACAAATCGCCTCATAGCTGATGCCTGGGCTTAACTCCGCCAGATTCGCCACTCTGGCGCGCACCGAGGTGATGCCTTTGGCCTGCAATTTTTTAACGTCGGGATTAAGGTAATCTGCCAGCCGTGACAGATCGGCGTTGATCAGAATGGTGCCGTGGTGAAAGCCGCGATCGGGCGTTTCCCGGTAAGCCGATCCGGATATCTTGCGCAGTCCGTCGGCGGTGCTGACCACCAGATCGTTACGTCCTGACGCTTCGGCCGGCAAGCCCAGTTTCGCCAGCGCACGCAGAATAATTGCGGTTGAAACGCTCTTATCATAGTCCGGTTTACCGGCCATAAAGGTGAAGCAGCAGTTGCCGAGATCGTGAAACACTGCGCCGCCACCGCTGCTGCGACGGGCCAGCCGGATGCCATCCTCTGCCATACGCCGGGTATTGCACTCCTTCCACGGGTTTTGCGCTCGGCCGATCACCACGGTTTCCGCATTGCGCCATAAAAACAGTACCCGCTGGGTCGCTGGCATCTGACGGAAAATGCACTCTTCCACCGCCAGGTTAAACCAGGGATCGTTCGACTCAGATAACAATAAACGTAACGAGGACATCAATTACTCCCGTTCCTTAAGAGAGGGCGCCCGGCTGTCAGGCAGATGACACAGTGTAACAGCAGAGCGTAGCGACATTAAGCGGACGCGCGTCCCGGCAGAAGCGGGAAGGTATGTTCTGCATGCTGGCGGGTGGGCAACTCAGGTGAGTCACCATGATGGCGTGTTGCTTGACGTGCAACAGATGCCATGATGTTCCTCATCAGGCAACATTGAGAGTACGGATGATTAAAATCTGATGACAATGCATAATCCTCCGCAAGCGGGTGGAATCATTTCCGCTATGATTGAAGATCCGGATATCGGTATCAGGGAACTGGCAGCTGCGATGGCCATCGCGCCGTTTTCAGCCTGACGCAATTATTGCTTTTTAGCGGGTATTGCCTGTTCCGATCAATAAACCCAACCTCAGAACACCGCTCACCCTGAAGCCGTTTTCCCTTCTACCCACCACCCTAATCCAGGCCACGTGAATTCTTCATGCTGTCCGGCAGCGGTAAAAAAACATTAAATGCCGTCTGCCAGCCAATCCCGGCACATCACGGTGCGCCATTATGCCAATATTGAGGTTCACGTCGCTTAAGCGCACTGATAATGCTGCTTATTTTACTCGTCCCGATAGGTGCTTGCCGTTATGAATGCCTCTGCTGGCATAGTGATGAAAATCCTGGCTGCGTTAAGTTCGACGCTGATGCTGGCCTGCGTAAAAGGGCTGGATGGCGCTATTCCGGTCGGTGAAGTGATCTTTTTCCGATCGGTGCTGGCGCTGGTGCCGCTGATGATCTGGTTGCGGGTGCAGGGCAGCGTACTGGACGGCATCCGCACCCGGAATGTTCGCGGGCATTTCCTGCGCGGTCTGGCGGGCACCGGCGGCCTCTATTTCAGCTACCTGTCGCTGCTCTATATCTCCCTGACCGATGCCACCGCGATTAACTATGCGGCTCCGCTGTTTACCGTGCTACTGGCGGCGCTGCTGCTGCGTGAAAAGGTGCGGCATCATCGCTGGGTCGCGGTTGTGGCCGGATTCAGTGGCATCATGGTGATGTTCTCCGGACATCTGTCATTCAATGCCAGCTTCTCGCTATCCGCTTCTGCCGGGATTTTACTGGCGCTGATGGCGGCGTTTTGTACCGCCTGCGCGCTGGTGCAGATACGTTTTCTCAATGGGAAAGAGAAGCCGGGCGCAATCGCCTTCTGGTTCGCGGTGACCACTGCCTTAACCTCGCTGATCACCCTGATCGGCGGCTGGAAAATACCGCACGGATCGCAACTGCTGCTGCTGGTGGGTTGTGGATTGCTGGGCGGCATCACGCAGATTCTGATGACCTTAAGTCTGCGCTACGCCGAAGCCTCGTTGCTGGCACCGTTTGATTACACCACTTTGCTGTGGTCGGTGGCGGTGGGTTACCTGTTGCTGGGGAATCTGCCTGAATCCACTACCGTCATCGGCGCAATTCTGGTGGTGCTCGGCGGGCTCTATTCAGTGCTGTATGAGCGTTACCGCTTTCGCCGCAGCCGGATTGTTAACGCCAGCTCTTAACACCTTGCCGATTACTTCAGCTAAAACCTCGCCGCGATCGCGTTTTCCGATCGAGGCGCTATCCAGCCGGATGAACTGTGATCGCGGCGAAAGTTTGATCATTTGTAATCGATTACTTTACAGCTCACCAACCGGTAATCGATGATAAATGACGAGGTTCTGATGATAGCGACAGTGCAGGAGAGTGCGCGTCAGCGCATGCAGCAGCGGCTGCTGGTTCCACGTCTTTCCCTGATGATGTTTATGCAGTTTTTCATCTGGGGCAGCTGGTCAGTCACCCTGGGTCTGGTAATGACCCAGCATAATATGTCGCTGCTGATTGGCGATGCGTTTTCGGCCGGGCCGATCGCCTCGATTTTATCGCCCTTCGTGCTCGGTATGCTGGTGGATCGCTTCTTTCCGTCGCAAAAGGTGATGGCGGTAATGAATCTCGCGGGCGCGGTGATTATGTGGTTGGTGCCGCAGGCGCTGATCGATGAAAACGGCGCGCTGCTGATTGCGCTGTTATTCGGCTATACCCTCTGCTTTATGCCGACGCTGGCGCTGTCGAATAACATTGCGTTTCACAGCCTGGCCAGCAGTGAGAAAAGTTTTCCGGTTGTCCGGGTGTTCGGCACTATCGGCTGGATCGTGGCGGGGATATTTATTGGCGTAACCGGCATTTCCGCCAGTACTGCGGTTTTCCAGCTGGCGGCGCTGAGTTCGCTGGTGCTGGCTATCTACAGCCTGACGCTGCCGCATACGCCGGCCCCGGCCAAAGGGTTGCCGCTCAAAGTGCGGGACCTGTTCTGTGCCGATGCCTTTGCGTTGCTTAAGCTGCGTCATTTTCTGGTGTTTGCACTGTGCGCCACGCTGATTTCGATTCCGCTCGGGACCTATTACGCCTTCACCGCATCCTGGCTGGCGGATGCCGGGGTTCAGAATGTCAGTACGCTGATGTCGCTGGGGCAGATGTCGGAAATCGTCTTTATGCTGATCATCCCGCTGCTGTTTCGTCGCCTTGGCGTGAAATACATGCTGCTGATTGGCATGGCGGCGTGGTTTGTTCGCTATGCGCTGTTTGCGCTGGGGATGAGTGATGAGACGCGTAGTCTGATCTATCTCGGCATCCTGTTGCACGGCGTCTGCTATGACTTTTTCTTTGTAGTGGGCTTTATTTATACCGATCGCATTGCCGGTGAAAAGGTTAAAGGTCAGGCACAGAGCATGGTGGTGATGTTTACTTATGGCATTGGCATGTTGCTGGGATCGCAGATCTCCGGCGCGCTCTATAACCAGCTGGTGGCGGGCAATGCCAGCGCGCAGAGCTGGGCCATTTTCTGGTGGATCCCGGCGGCGGCGGCGGCGCTGATTGCGATTATTTTCCTGTTCTCGTTCAGATATCGGGATTGAGTGTTTCATTTAAGGAGGCGGAGATGAAAACAGTAAAAGGGCCAGGCATATTCCTGTCGCAGTTTATCGGCGATCGGCCACCGTTTAATTCGCTGGCCGGACTGGCTGAATGGGCGGCGGGACTGGGATACAAGGCGTTGCAGATCCCCTGTCATCAGCCCGCGATTTTTGATGTTGAGCAGGCGGCCGTCAGTCAGACCTACTGTGACGATATCCGCGGTCTGCTGGCGGGCTATGGACTGGAAATCAGTGAACTTTCAACCCATCTGGAAGGGCAATTGATCGCGGTAAATCCGGTCTTTGATGCTGCCTTCGACAGTTTTGCTCCAGCGGCGCTGCGCGGCGATCCGGCCAGGCGTACTGAGTGGGCCATTGCCACGCTAAAGCGCGCGGCAGCGGCTTCGGAAAAACTCGGCCTGCAGGCGCATGCGACCTTTTCCGGATCGCTGGCCTGGCCGTGGTTCTATCCGTGGCCACCGCAAAGCCCGGCGCTGTTCGATGAGGCCTTCGCCGAACTGGCGCGCCGCTGGTTACCGGTGCTGGACAGCTTTGACCGGCACGGCGTTGATCTCTGTTATGAAATTCATCCGGGCGAAGATCTGCATGATGGCGTGACGTTTGAGCGATTTCTGGCGCAGGTCAATCATCATCCGCGCTGCAATATTCTGTTTGATCCCAGCCATCTCCATCTGCAACACATCGATTATCTGCAATTTATCGATATCTATCATCCGCGGATTAAGGCGTTTCACGTTAAGGATGCCGAATTTCTGCGCAATGGCCGCAGTGGCGTTTACGGCGGATATCAGCCGTGGCTGTCGCGGGCCGGTCGTTTCCGCTCGCCGGGCGACGGGCAGATCGACTTTAAAACCATTTTCAGCAAGCTGGCGCAGTACGATTACCCAGGCTGGGCGGTGCTGGAATGGGAATGCTGCCTGAAAGCGGGCGAGACCGGCGCGCGTGAAGGCGCAGAGTTTATCCGTCGCCATATTATTCCGGTCGCCGATCGCGCTTTTGACGATTTTGCCGCCGCCGCTGCGCCGGTACGCAGGCAACTGGGGCTGGACTGAGTCCCTGAAGGTCGGGCGGGCGACGCAGCGGTGCAGAAAAATGTGTTAGCCTGCCTGTCACCGATTTGAGCAAGGGTTGCCATAATGTCGATTCAGAAAATCGCCCGGCTGGCCGGGGTCTCGGTTGCCACGGTTTCACGGGTGTTAAATAACAGCGACAGTGTCAAAGATCGCAATCGCCAGAAGGTGCTGCAGGCGATCAAAGAGAGTAATTATCAGCCTAACCTGCTGGCGCGTCAGTTGCGTACCGCCCGCAGCTCCATGATTCTGGTGATGGTCTCGGATATTTCTAACCCGTTTTGCGCTGAAGTGGTGAAAGGGATTGAGGAGCAGGCTGAGAAAAACGGTTATCGCATTCTGCTGTGTAATTCAGGTTCAGATATCGAGCGGTCGCGTTCCAGCCTGCAGTTGCTCTCCGGCAAAATGGTAGATGGCATCATCACCATGGATGCGTTCAGTAAACTGGCCGAGCTGAGTCAGTTGATTGGCACTGCGCCGTGGGTGCAGTGTGCTGAATATGACGACAGTGGCGCGACCTCCTGTGTCGGTATTGACGATCGCGTTGCCGCCCGGCAGGTGGTCGGGTATCTGGCTGAACAGGGACGGCAGCGCATCGGCCTGATCAATCACGATCTGAGTTACAACTATGCCCGGCTGCGTCAGCAGGGTTATCTGCAACAGCTCAGTCAACAACGGCTGAGCTGGCAGGCGATCGCCTACGCCAGTGAGCTGAGTTTTAGCGCCGGTCAGGCGGCGATGAATCTGTTACTGCAGGCTGAAACCCGGCCAGACGCGGTGTTTGCCGTCTCTGATACGCTTGCCGCCGGTGCAATGGCGGCTATTCAGCAGGCTGGCCTGCGCATCCCGGACGATATCGCCGTGGTTGGTTTTGACGGCACCGAGCTGGCCGGCATGGTTTCGCCGCCGCTTACCACCCTGGCCCAGCCGTCACGTGAGATAGGCCGTCAGGCGTGCGAACTGGTGCTGCAGAAAATTGCCCGGCCCGACGCGTCGCCGCAGCGCATCATCATGACCGGCGAATTAATCCTCCGCGCCAGCAGCTAACACCTCACTTATCAGCCTCCCGCTTTCATGCGAAATACCGCTTAGCGTTATTGTCCACTAATCCCTGACAGTGATTGGCTTTTGACGCCATTGTTCGACGATCAGGTTTACTTATATGCTGTTTCTAACGAAGGGCACTCGCGCTTCACACCATTAAACAGCACGTTAAGGGGCAGAACATGATTGAGCAAAGATTGTCAGAACAACGCGGCGTCGGTGATCACGGCTGGCTGAATTCACGTCACACCTTCTCCTTTGCCAACTACTGGGACCCGAAACAGGTTGGCTTTTCTGATCTGCTGGTCATTAATGATGACCGGGTGGCGAAAGGACGGGGCTTCGGTGCGCATCCCCACAGCAACATGGAGATTATCTCTTACGTACTGGAAGGCGCACTGGCGCACAAAGATTCGATGGGTACCGGTTCAGTTATCGTGCCCGGCGACGTGCAGCTGATGAGCGCCGGCAGTGGCGTGACGCACAGTGAGTTTAACCACTCCAGTACCGATGGCGTGCACTTCCTGCAAATCTGGGTGGTGCCGGCAGAGAAAAACAGCCCGCCGGGATATCAGCAGGTTTCGATCAGTGAAGCGGATAAACGCGGTAATCTGCGGCTGATTATATCGCCGGAAGGGGAAAATGGCGCGCTGCGGGTGCGTCAGGATATCCGTATCTATGCAGGCTTATTCGACGGAGACGAGCAGCAAACCCTGACGCTGCCGGACGATCGCTACGCTTATATTCATGTGGCGCGCGGCAGTATCACCGTTAATGGACTGCAGTTTAATGCCGGAGACGGTGCGCGGGTGCGTGACGAGAAAACTCTGACCTTCAGTGGCGGTAACGACGCGGAAGTATTGGTGTTCGACCTGCGGCCAAATGAAGTCAATCATCCGACCCGTTAACCGTTAATAAAAACTGCGCGGCTTGCACCGCGCAGTTTTTTGCTGTTAACGCGCGTTCAAAAACGCCAGCAGATCCTGATTCAGTTGATCCTGATGCGTCACCGCGAAACCGTGTGGCGCATTGTCATAGACCTTCAGTTCTGATCCTTCAATCATCTCTGCGGCCACTTTACCGGTGGATTCAAACGGCACCACCTGGTCGTTGCTGCCGTGGATCACCAGCGTCGGCACATCTACTTTGGCGATATCGGCACGGAAATCGGTCTCGGAGAAGGCGGTAACGCAATCAACGGTGCTCTTCAGTGAGGCCAGCAGCGCAATGTTCAGCGTCTGGGTCAGCACGCCTTCCGAAACGGTCTGACCGGCATTAAGGCCGTAGAACGGCGTGGCGAAATCACTGATGAACTGCGCACGATCTTTCAGCAGGCCATCGCGGATACCGGCAAACACCGACAGATCGACGCCCTGCGGGTAATCAGCGATTTTGCCGAACACCGGCGTTACCGCGCCAAGCAATACCAGCGCCGCCACACGTGCAGTGCCGTAACGGCCGATATAGCGCGTCACATCACCGCCGCCCATTGAGAAACCCACCAGTGTGACATCCTGCAGATCGAGATGATTAATCAAATCGTTAATATCAGAAGCAAAAGTATCGTAATCGTTGCCGGTCCAGGGTTGTTCGGAACGGCCAAAGCCACGACGGTCAAAAGCGATAACCCGGTAACCGCGCTCTGCCAGGAAATTCATCTGGCTGTCCCACATATCCGCATCCAGCGGCCAGCCGTGGCTGAACAGTACAGGCTTACCGGTGCCCCAGTCTTTGAAATAAATATGGGTGCCGTCGGTGGTTTTGAGTGTGCTCATGGTATTGCCCTCTACATGACGTGATGAATGAAAGGTTGCTGTACAGCCGGTCAGGCTGGTGCCACCAGGTATCGAACTTCAGGCGGATTTTCACCCTGATGAAAGGCGTTAACCCGACGCTGGATTTTTTGATCGTTGATGGTGTAGCGCTCTTTCTGGCGTAAATGTTCTACCCAGGAGCCCACCACAAAGGTTTCGACGAAAATGCCAGGCTGGAGAATATCTTCGTAGACTGACCAGTTGATGGCACCGCCCCGACGCCTGACGCGACGCATATCCTGCATGCAGACGGCAAAGGCATGGGCTTCATCAATATTAATCCGGTATTCGTAATTCACCATCACCGGACCGCGTTCATGACGAATATCCAGCACCGGGGCGTTAACGCCATCACCGATCATATCGAGATTCAGATCGGGGTCCTGATCCAGCCGCCAGCGCCACACCGTGCTGCTGGCCAGCACCATGCCGAGCGTGGCGATACAGAGTGAAACCGGAATGCTGAAGTGGGAAGCCAGCTGTCCCCAGAGGGTGCTGCCGAGCGTCATTGAGCCAAAGAAAACCGTCAGGTAGACCGCCAGCGCACGGGCCTTAACCCATTTCGCTGCGCTGCGCTGCGCGCCCAGGTTCAGCGTTGACAGCACCGCAATCCAGGCGAAGCCGGTAAAGAACTCGCAGGCATTCAGCAGCCAGAAATGACGGACAAATGCCAGCGCCAGCATGGTCAGGGCGAACAACAGACTGGCCAGCACCATCAGCCGATCGGAGCTGAAGCGGCGGCGCAGGCGCGGCAGCATCACCGCACCGGTAATCGCGCCAATGCCGATACAGGCCAGCATAATGCCGTAACCGCCCGGACCGAGGCCGAGTTCCCGACGTGCCACCAGCGGCAGCAAAGCCCAGCCGGCACTGCCGAACAGGAAGAAGGCGACCGTGCGCACCAGCACGTTGCGTAATACCGGCGCGGCGTGAACATAGCGCAGTCCGGCGCGAACGGCCGGGAAGAAGTGCTCCGGCGGCAGGCGCTGGACGCTGGGTTCCGCCTTCCAGCGATAGAGCACCCATGCCACGCCGAGCACCGACAGCGCATTCAGCAGAAACACCATCCACGGACCGGTAAAGGAGAGGATCAATCCACCCAGCGCCGGGCCGATAGCGCGACTGATATTGATACCCAGCGAATTCAGCGCAATCGCCGGACCCAGCTCCGATTTGCTCAACAGATCCGGGACGATCGCCTGGAACGGTGGCGAACTCATCGCGGCACCGGCGCTGAGCAGGAAGGCGGCGGCCAGCAATACCGTTGGCGTAACGTGGCCGGTATAGGCCAGTACCGTCAGCCCGGCGGCGGCGATAAAGGTCCACAGCTGGGAGAACAGCAGGTATTTGCGACGGTCAACGATATCCGCCATCACGCCCGACGGCAGGGCGAACAGAAACATCGGCAGGCTGCTGGCCGCCTGCACCAGCGCCACCGCCAGCGGATCGGCGCTGAGCGTTAGCATGGTCCAGTTGACGCCAACATCGTTCATCCACGAGCCGATATTGGAGACTACCGTGGCAATCCACAACATCCGAAACACCGGCTGATGCAGCGGCTGCATCGGAGAAACGGCGCCTGCTTTCGGCGCGTCGCTGACCTCCTGATCGAGCTGGTGAATGTCATTAACCTGCGCCATGGCGCACCTCCTGTTGAGCACTGGCACCCAGCCGCCAGCCGCCTGGCCCGGTTAATGCCAGCGTGGTGAAGATAATCAGCAACAGCCAGCCAAACTGGCCTTCAGCAATCGATCAGCCGGGATGAACCACCAGCATCGCCACCAGCAACACCGCAATGATCGGCAGACAGGCGAGGCGGGTACCCCAGCCGAGGATGATAAATATCGGACACACTACCTCCGCCAGAATGGCCGGCAGCAGACTCATCATCGGACCCAGTCCAAACGGGTCCTCGATACGCGTCAGTTCTTCACTGAAATGCAGGATCTTAGGCAGCCCGTGCACATGTAACAGCAGCAGGCTGCCCGCCAGTCGCAGGAAGAACAGCCCCGCGTTAACCCGGGGCGGCTGAGTGAATAAGGTCTTCATGATTAAAACGCGAAGCAGCTGCAGCCGAGCGCGCCCCAGAAGGCGTTGTCTTCGGCGACCGGCACGCTGGAGCCGCGCGCGATATCGTGCGAGTGGCTGTGTACGCCGCACGGACCGCTACAGTGGTGAGCCGCAGGCATCATGCCGACGCGGCTCTGCGCTACCGGCGGCGCGCTGCGGTAATGACCCGGCACGTTAACCACCGGAGACCACTCGGGCAGAACCGGAATGGCAGGCGGCGCTTCGGAGGTGAATGAACCGGCAGCATAGACGACGTTGCCATCCACCACGGTCAGCACCGATTCAATGCCTTTGATCTCCTCTTCAGGCACGCTGAAAAAGTCTTTGCTGAGCACGGCCATATCCGCCAGCTGACCCGCTTTAATCTGGCCTTTTTTACCCTGTTCACTGGAGAACCACGCGCTGCCCTGGGTCCAGAGCATCAGTGCGGTTTCGCGGTCGAGGCGGGCGTTAACGTCATACATCTGCATTCCACCGACGGTGCGTCCGGATACCAGCCAGTAAAGTGCGGTCCACGGGTTATAGCTGGCGACGCGGGTGGCATCGGTACCGAGTCCGACCGGCACGCCGGTTTCCAGCATCCGCGCCACCGGCGGCGTATGCCGGGTGGCTTCAATGCCGTAGCGTTCGGCAAAGTATTCACCCTGAAACGCCATGCGATGCTGGACCGCGATGCCGCCGCCCAGCTCTTTGATACGATCAATATTGCGCTGGGTGACCGTTTCCGCATGGTCGAAGAACCAGTGCAGCCCGTTAAACGGAATATCGCGGTTGACCTTCTCGAACACGTCGAGCATCCGGCTGATCGATTCGTCATAGGTGGCGTGCAGGCGGAACGGCCAGCGATGCTCGACCAGATGACGCACCACGCGCTCCAGCTCATCTTCCATGCCTGGCGCTAAGTCAGGACGCGGCTCAAGGAAATCCTCAAAGTCTGCCGCCGAAAACACCAGCATTTCGCCCGCGCCGTTGTGGCGGAAATAGTCGCTGCCCTGGCCCGGCGTCAGCATATCGGTCCACTTTTCGAAATCTTCCAGTTCGTGGCCTGGCCGCTGGGTAAACAGGTTATAGGCGATACGCAGGGTCATCTGCTTCTTCTGATGCAGTTCGGCGATCACTTGATAATCTTCGGGATAGTTCTGGAAACCGCCGCCGGCATCGATGGCACTGGTCAGGCCGAGGCGATTCAGCTCACGCATAAACTGGCGGGTGGAGTTGATCTGTTGCTCCAGCGGTAGCTTCGGCCCTTTGGCCAGCGTGGCGTAGAGGATCATCGCATTGGGGCGGGCAATCAGCATGCCGGTCGGATTACCGTTGCTGTCGCGCTGAATTTCGCCGCCCGGCGGGTTAGGTGTCTCTTTGGTGTAGCCCACTACTTTTAACGCGGCGCGGTTAAGCAGGGCGCGATCGTAGAGGTGCAGCACAAACACCGGCGTGTCCGGCGCGGCTTCGTTGATCTCATCGAGCGTCGGCATCCGGCGTTCAGCAAACTGGAATTCTGTCCAGCCGCCCACCACGCGCACCCACTGTGGCGACGGTGTACGCAGCGCCTGTTCCTTCAGCATACGCAGCGCATCGGCAACCGAAGGGACGCCTTCCCAGCGTAATTCGAGGTTGTAGTTCAGACCGCCACGGATCAGATGCAGGTGTGAGTCGTTCAGACCCGGCACGGCGGTGTGACCTTTCAAATCGATCACTTTGGTGCCGTCGCAATGGTATTCCATCACTTCCGCCAGCGAGCCGACCGCGACGAATTTGCCTTCGCGGATGGCGACGGCTTCGGCAAACGGATTGCTGCGGTCAACGGTGTGAAATTTGCCATTGGTTAATATCAGTTCTGCTTTACCCAGCGTAACCATAGATCCTCCTGAATGGGGTTGTCCGACTTGCCGCGGGACAGGGAAGTGCGCTGCAGGGAGCAGGGCACGAATAGAACGGATTATGGTGAGAGGTCTGTCGGAGCGTCTAGTTATACGAAGGGATACCTATACCTTCGTATAGTTATACGCAGAGATAATAGTCTGGTTTCGCCGACCGTCCTACACTGCGACCAGACAGCCAGCAGCCTGAAGAGAAAGCCTGCATTAACACGTTCTGGCTGTTCATTTTGCTCCGTTCCGGTTTGCGGAAATCCAGTTACTTAACCTCTATGGGTGAACACATGTCCAAC
This sequence comes from Pantoea sp. AN62, assembly GCF_050432985.1. NCBI lineage: Bacteria > Pseudomonadati > Pseudomonadota > Gammaproteobacteria > Enterobacterales > Erwiniaceae > Pantoea > Pantoea sp. AN62. Next base: position 61,908 of record NZ_JBNPYB010000002.1, read on the forward strand.
GCTAAGCTTGAAGTCCTGACGCCACATAACAGCCAGATCATTTTCATCGACCAGCAGCCGCAGATGGCGTTTGGCGTGCAGTCAATTGATCGTCAGGTCCTGAAAAACAACACCGTTGCGCTGGCGAAAGCGGCCAAAGTTTTCAACATTCCCACCATCATCACCACTGTAGAAACCGAAAGCTTTTCGGGTCACACCTATCCGGAGCTGCTGGATGTATTTCCGGGTCAGGACATTTTAGAGCGCTCCTCAATGAACTCCTGGGATGACCAGAAAGTGCGTGATGCGCTGGCGGCCAACGGCAAGAAAAAAGTGGTGGTTTCCGGTCTGTGGACCGAAGTGTGTAACAACAGCTTTGCGCTGTGCGCGATGCTGGAAGGCGGTTATGAGATTTATATGGTGGCTGATGCGTCAGGCGGCACCACCAAAGAGGCACACGACTATGCCATGCAGCGCATGATTCAGGCCGGTGTGGTGCCGGTTACCTGGCAGCAGGTGATGCTGGAGTGGCAGCGTGACTGGGCTAACCGCGATACCTATGACGCGGTAATGAACATTGCGAAAGAGCACTCTGGTGCTTACGGCATTGGCGTGGATTACGCCTACACCATGGTGCATAAAGCGCCATCACGTCAGAAGAGCGAGCACCGCACGCTGGCGCCTGTTCACGCGCCTGTACGCTAAGTTGCAGCCTGCTGATCGGCATTTGATGCCGGTCAGCACTGCCGCAGAACAGGAGCCTGATATGTTTCCTCTCATTATTTCACTCGGCGCAGGCGTGCTGATCGGCCTGCTGTATGCGCTGCTCAATGTCCGTTCGCCCGCACCACCAGCGATTGCGCTGGTCGGCCTGCTGGGAATGTTACTGGGCGGCGCGTTGATGCATGCCTGGCTGCCCGCCGCCAGACCGGCGACCGCGCTGCTGCAGCCGGCCGATCCAGCCACTCTCACTTCACATCAGGCAGGCCGATCATGATGAAATCGTACGCTATTTCTCTGATTGTCGGGCTGCTCGCCGGCGTAGTCTATGCCCTGATCGATGTGAATTCCCCGGCACCTCCGGTGATCGCGCTGGTGGGGCTATTTGGCATGCTGGTGGGTGAGCAGTTGATTCCACTGGGAAAACGCTTAATCCGCCGACAACCGGTGACGCTGGCGTGGTTCCGCCACGAATGTGTCCCCAAAATCAGTGGTACACCGCCACCGGGCGGCGATAAAGCACCCTAAGTCCTTCACCAGGCAGGTAAGGGCTTTCAGAGGATAACTGCATGACGCTGTCACAGCGTATTGTCATTGTTGATGATGAACGCTCAGTCCGGAGTGGGCTGAGTAATTTATTGCATTCTGACGGCTACACCACACGATTATTCGAGTCGGGAGAAGCGTTACTGGCAGATGACAATGCGCTTTCTGAGGTGAGCATGTTGATCATTGACGTCGGACTCAAAGGGATGAGCGGTTTTGAGCTGTTCACGCTGCTGAAACAGCGACCCGCTCTGCCGCCGGTAATCTTCATCTCTGCCGACCTGGAAGAGACTACCCTGTGGTATGCCATTGCGCTGGGTGCGCTCACTTTTTTCCGCAAACCGATCGATGTTGATGCTTTTCTGCAGCTGATCCGCAGTGAATTGTCTGACGACCAAGGCAACTGCGCAGAGTAACCGTAACCGATGGTAAGCTGGCTGCCGTCGCTGGGGATTATCTGGCCGCGTTCAGCACTCGGGTTTTGTGCGCTCGTTCTGCATCGGGCAAGGCAGAGCGCGGCTGAACCGGGCAACCTTACAGTAACAGGCTGCCCGAATGCCTTAGCGGCGTCGGGTGTTGGCGATATTCAACCGTTCCGCTGCCCGCACCAGATCGGATAACGACCGGGCATTCATCTTCTCCATCACCCGCCGTTTATGCACTTTGGCGGTAATCTCACTGACACCCATCTCTGCGGCGATCTGTTTATTCAGCAGTCCGCTAATTGCCAGTAACATCACCTCACTTTCACGCGGTGTCAGCGTCTGATGGCGCAGAGTCATCTCACGTTTTTCCTGCGAGGTCGCCATATTCTGTTCCGCAATACGCATGGCTTCTGATACCGCCTGCAGAATACGGTCAGGATCAACCGGTTTGGTCAGGAACTCGTAAGCGCCGGTTTTCATCGCCCGCACCGTAACAGGAATGGTGCCAAAACCGGTTAAGAAGATGGTGGGGATGGTGAATCCGCGATCAATCAACACCTGAGCGACCTCAAACCCATCCGCGCCCGGCATATTAATATCCAGAATCAGGCAGCAGGGAAGCGGGGCGAAGTCGTGCGCGAGGAAATCATCAGCGGAAGAAAAAGAAATAACGTCGTAATTGTCAGAACTGAGCAGATTACTCAGGGCTGTGGTTACCGCAGCGTCGTCATCAACGATATATACGATGTGATTCATAGAGATCTCATTCCAGCCAGCAGTTCAGAAAAGTTTCAAACCTGGGTGGTGTAAAGTGATCAGCAGTTATTTCACTCTTAGCCTGTCAGCCACGGAAAACCACCGGTGTTAACAGAATCTTATCATAACAATTTTCATTATCATCTATAAATTACGCCCTTGATGAAATTCAGATAAATAACTGAAAATAATGGTTAAATGATGAACTGAGTGGCGCCGTTAACCTCCTGAAACAGTGTTTCAACCGCCGTGTAGCGGTCATCAAAGCCGATTAATTCTGCCATCATTTGGTCATTTTTTAGTGTCAGAAGAATCGTCAGTTGAATAGTGCAACTCACCCGTAGAAATAATCCATATTGAATGTCAGCGTAATAAATTGATCAGACCATGTAGTGTCCGTGCATTCTGACAAAAGATTCTGCCGGTACGTAATTACTTTTTATTATGTCAGACGTTTAAATGGCGGCGGCGTTTCTATTGCAGGATAAAAACAGGACCAGTTAATTTTAAAGATGTCGGGCGGGAGAGGGCGGCAGGTGTTTATCGCGTATTGACCAGCGCGCGCAGATTAGATTGATTAATCCAGCCAGCCATACGGCTTAAGCGCCTCAAGGGTGACCCGATGAATCCTGACTCCTTATCATGCTGAACGGACTGAGTGAGGTACAGCGCGTGGAGAGTCAGTGATTGCCACTGCCCAGGCACACCTGGACGTCGTGATAAGCCGGGCCTGGCAAATTTTCGTCACGTAACCTCAAAATTCCATTCACTATTGTTACATTTAGGTACTGTTTAGTTTGGGTTAAGTAACATCGCAGCACTGTATTTTGCTTAAGTGCAGTAATTTAGACGTTTAACAGACAAACAGGTATTAATATGAAGTTTTCTACTATCGTTGCATCTCTGACTCTGGCCGGTATGGGTTTTGCCGCAAACGCAGTTACGCCTGGCAATGTTGCCGTCTATGCGACCGAACAATCTCAGGGGTCCGTATCCATTGGTGATAAAACTTCCTACACTAAAACCTTTGAAGTCTCGATAGCCAATTTATCCGGCGATCCTGTTGATTTATCAACGATTTGCCTGAAGGCTTACACGCCTGATAATAAAGAATTTAAAATCGATACTGTTGATGAAGCGTTAACCACCGGCTCTCTGAAACAAGGCAAGCCGGTTAAGGGAATCGCTGTGTTTGCTGATGAGCAGGATGTTGTACTCAAAGCGGCGCTGGTTAAAATCTCCGACGAATGCAAATAATCCGCTAAGGCAGCCTGCGGGCTGCTTTTCCGCTGGAACTCGCCTGATTAGCTCTCGCGACAAAATGCCTGCTCTAAGCAGCCGCCCGGCATAATTCACATCGCGCCACATAGTTACAACATACTAAATAGTGAAACAATCCCGGCCTTAACTCCGCAGCGAACTGTGGCTTTAAAGTCGGAATATCGGGCCGGTAAGCCCGTGACTTATCCGTTTGTATAACTATCCATCTTCGACGCTGAGCGGAATAATCGTGGCTGCACCAGCCGGACAGCATGCCGGTTGCGATTCAGTCACTTTCAGCGCGGAGGGCCTATGTGTGAGGAGGTAAGCAGACAGGCAACATTGCCTGCGACAGGCAGCAGTAGCGTCAGGGCAATGGATGCCGTGGTCAGCGATATTCTGCCGTGGATTGAACAAAACCTGTTTGATGAACGGGTCCGGGTGAAAACCATCACCAGCAAAAGCGGTTACGGTCACTGGCATTTTCAACGCGCGTTCCGCGATCGCACCGGCTATAACCTTGGCGAATATATCCGTCTGCGCCGGGTTATGCGCGCGGCAGTGGCGGTGATCGCCACCAACAAAGGTCTGCTGGATATTGCGGTGGAAAACGGTTTTACCAGCCAGCAGAATTTCACCCGCACCTTTCGTAAATATCTCACCCTGACGCCCGGCGCGTTTCGCAACCAATACGGTCACGATCTGCCCGCCTGTGAGCGTTTCCTGTCTGAACGGCTGAGTCCAGACACCGCGCCCTGGCTGCGGCTTGCGCTGGCGTCACATCAGTATGGCTCGCCGCTGTTCTGTGCCGCCTGAAGGGCGGTCAGGTCAAACACCAGACGCGCTGTTTTGCTGCGACAGCAGCGCCGCAATCACCGCTTTGCTGGCTTACTCTCTCTCTGCGGTTTTCAGCAATAACTCTAATCAAAAGAAACAGCTGCGTCAGTGGCGGCTGTCGGCTTTTGCCGCTCAGTAAAAAGTCATTACATTTTAAAACAGTTTACGATTCAGAGAGTAACCGCAATAAGCGTAGCGGTATCCGTGGCACGGCTGTTAATCCTCACTAAGCTGAAGAGTCAACCCTATAAATACAGGGATATTTTTCGGCTGGAAGCTATTCGCAATGTCTTCATGAGGCTTATATGAGCGGAGAACACTGCACCATTATTTTTAATGGTGAACGGCTAACCGGGTTAGCTGATCAACCCTTGATTGATTTTCTTGATGCGCAGGGAAAAAAACTGCCCCATGTCTGTTATCACCCGGCGCTGACACCGTTACAGAGCTGCGATGTTTGTTGGGTCGATGCCAATGGCGAGCGGGTGCGTGGCTGCACCTTGCGTACCCATGACGGATTAGAGGTGCAGAGTGAAGGCGCTGCGTTGCAAGTGGCGCAGCAGGAGGGGATGGATCGGTTGCTTAACCGCCACGAACTCTACTGCACGGTGTGTGAACACAATACCGGTGACTGCACATTACATAATGCTGTGGCGGATATGCAGATTCCGATTCAGTACTATCCACACCAGCCCAAGCCGTACGCCAAAGATCACTCCAATCCGTTTTATACCTACGATCCTGACCAGTGCATTTTATGTGGCCGCTGCGTGGAGGCCTGCCAGAACGTTGAGGTTAATGAAACGCTGTCGATAGACTACACGCAGGCACATCCGCGGGTGCTGTGGGATGGCGGTACCGAGATTGCCGGCTCAAGCTGCGTCAGTTGTGGACACTGTGTCACGGTCTGTCCGTGTAACGCGCTGCTGGAAAAAACCATGCAGCCGGATGCAGGCCCGTTCACCGCCATGGATGAAGGGCTGAAACGTCCGCTGATCGACTTCGTCAAAACGCTGGAAAACAGTATCGGCATGGAACCGATCACCGGCGTGTCAAAAATCGATGTGGCGCTGCGCCAGGCCGAAATCAAACGCACCAAAACCGTCTGCACCTATTGCGGCGTCGGCTGCAGTTTTGAGATCTGGACCCGCGATCGTCACATCCTGAAAGTTCAACCGGTGGCGGATGCGCCAGCAAATGGCATCTCAACCTGCGTGAAAGGTAAGTTTGGCTGGGACTTCGTTAATAGCCCGCAGCGTCTGACCACGCCGCTTGTTCGTGAAAATGGCCGCTTCCGGCCCGCCAGCTGGGACGAAGCGCTGCAGCGCGTCGCCGACGGTTTACGCCGGGTTGCCCAGCAGTATGGCGGCGATGCGATTGGGTTTATTGGCTCAAGTAAAGCCAGCAATGAAGAAGCTTATCTGACACAGAAGATTGCCCGACTGATCTTCGGCACTAACAACGTTGATAACTCGTCGCGCTATTGTCAGAACCCGGCGACAGAAGGGCTGTTTCGCACCGTCGGCTACGGCGGTGATGCCGGCACTATTCGCGATCTGCAAAAAACTGAACTGATCGTTATCGTCGGTAGCAATCTGGCGGAGAACCATCCGGTTATCGCCTCGCACATTAAGCAGAGCCACAAACATCAGGGGCAGAAACTGCTGGTCGTTGACCCGCGTCGTCATGAAATGGCCGAGCGTGCTGACCGCTATCTGCGCATCCGACCCGGCACCGACCTGGTGTGGGCATCTGCGATGGCGAAATATATGTTTGATCACGGCTATGCCGATCAGGCTTTCCTGGCACAGCGGGTTAATCAGGTAGAAGAATACCGTGAATCGCTTGCCCCCTTTACCCTGGCGTTTGCCAGCGAGACCTGCGGCCTGAGTGAGGAAGAGCTGACAGCGGCAGCCGAGATGATCGGCCAGGCTGGCAGCGCCTGTATTCTGTGGGCGATGGGCATCACCCAGCACAGCCACGGCGCGGACACCAGCACCGCGTTATCCAACCTGCTGCTGGTGACCGGCAACTATGGCCGGCCCGGTACCGGCGGCTATCCGATGCGCGGCCATAATAACGTGCAGGGTGCCAGTGACTTCGGTTGCCTGAGTAATGTTTATCCGGGCTATGAAAAAGTCAGCGATGCTGCGGTACGGGAAAAATGGGCGCGCGCCTGGGGCGTCGATCCTGAAGCGCTGTCCGATCAGCCGGGCGCGGATAACTTCAAGATGGTGCAGCATGCCCATGAAGGCAAACTGCGCGCCATGTATATCACCGGCGAAGAAACCGCGTTTTCCGATGCGGATTCCACCAACGTGCATGAAGCCTTCAGTAACCTGGAATTCATGGTGGTGCAGGATATCTTTATGAGCCGCACCGCAGAGTTCGCCGACGTGGTATTGCCGGGCTGCCCGAGCGTGGAGAAAGAGGGCACCTTCGTCAATACCGAGCGGCGCATCCAGCATTTCTCGCCTGCCATGGCACCGCTTGGCGACAGCCGGCCAGACTGGCAAATCTTCACCGATCTGGCCGCGCGGCTCGGGCATCCGTGGTATTACCCGAATCCAGGCGCAATCATGGCTGAAGCCGCCGGCATCGCGGAGATCTTTGCTGGCGTCAGCTACGAGCAACTGGTGGGCTGGCAGTCGCAAATCTGGCCGGTGAACGCCAACGGTGAAAGCACGCCGCTGCTTTATACCGAACAGTTTCACTTCCCGGACGGGAAAGCGCGGCTCTATCCCTTACGCTGGCAGCCGCCGGCCGAGCAGGAAGATGCCGAATATAACCTGCTGCTCAACAATGGCCGGATGCTGGAGCATTTCCAGTCCACCAACCAGACCGGGCAGGGTGGCCGTTTTATGTCGCTGTCACCGAATGCGTTTGTGGAAATCTCGCCGCAGCTGGCCGCCGAGCGCGGTCTGACCGAAGGCGAGTGGGTTCGCATTTCCTCCCGGCGCGGCTCGATGGATGTTCCGGTAGTGATCACCGATCGGGTGGCCGGTAACGTGCTGTTTATGCCGATCCACCACGGAAAGGATGGCGTCAATACGCTGACCGGTGAACACCATGATCCGGACGTAAACACCCCCGCCTATAAAGAGGTGGCGGTAAACATGAAGCGTGTGGAGCGGCGCATCCAGCCGAATCCTCTACCGTTACACAATTTTCGCTATGGCCAACGCACGCCGCTGGATCACCTGCCGGTGGAACAGAAATGGCAGCAGCAGGGCTATCGCGAACCGCCAGAACACGTTGAAAAACCGGAGAAATTCTGATGGCAGAAAGGATGAAATATCAGGTTACGCCGACCCGTACTGAGCAGACCGCCAGAGAAGCGATGGATGAGTTAATCGAAAGCCTGCATCAGCACGGATTTTTGCGACTGGCGAACGATCTGGTGAAATCAAATAGTGAGATCGGCAAGATTCTGGTGTCAGGTCTGAATCAGCCTGGCACCCAGAGCGCCCTGCAAAATCTATCGCTGTTGATGATGACGCTGGGCAGCGTTCCGCCGGAAAGGTTTAACCACCTGCTGCTCGCCCTGCGGGATGCGGCGATGGCGATTAAACCGGCCAGGGAAGAAGCCAATAGCGGCAAAGCCGCGCCAGGGATCCGCGGCATTATCCGGCTGCTGAATGATGATGAACTGTGGCGTGGCCTGAGTCCGGTTTTATCGGCCCTCAAGGTTTTCTCGCAGCAAATCGACGGGGAAGAGCAGAAGCCGATCACGCGTTTCAGCGGCAAGAGCAGTCTGGAGTAATCCACCGCAGAGGGTGCGTGACCGCACCCTCTGCGAGTCAGGCCGGTTTATAGATCAGATGTCCGGCGACGCCGCCGGCTCCGCCATCTTTGGGATGGTTGATGCCATCACTGACCGGAACATCGGTAAAATCAAACGGGGAAACGCCCGCCAGGCAGGCAACGTTGACACCATACTGATCGGGCTGTGAACGGCTCTGATGAAAGGTGTAAATGCCGCAGACTGAACAGAAGTAATGGCCGACCTGCTTGCTGTTAAAGCGGTATTCGGTGAGCTGTTCTTTGCCGCGCGTCACCTCAATCTGGCTGGCAAAGGCCACAACCGCGCCCCGCATCCGGCAGAACGAACAGTTGCAGCGCCGTATCGTGTTAAATCCATCTTTCAGCGTCACGCTGAACGCCACTGCGCCACAATGGCATTGTGCCGATATGTCATTTTGCATCGCGATCTCCTGGATAAGTGCGTAGCGGCTGGCGTGATAGCGTCTGCCACGTTTACGCCGTCACAACAGTGTAGCGCGGGAAAATGACGCGCTGTAGATTAAACGGTAATCAGCGTCAGGTCCTCCGCCTCAAAGGCGCTCAGCAACGCTTTATCCAGTTTTTTCTCCACCACCAGTAGCGAAAGCGCATGACATTCCGCGATTTTAAACCGGGCCACCGCAGGGATTTTTTCGGCCGTCAGGCCGACAATCACCTGATTACTCTGCTCAATGGCCACTTTTTTAAATTCACAATCGGCATAGTCAAAACCGGTCAGTCCGGCTTCCGGGCTCATTGCACAGCCACCGATAAAGGCCTGGTCGAACAGCATGCCTCGCACCTGCTGAATAGCGCTTTGCCCGACGCAGCCGCCGGTGCTTTTTTGCATCTGCCCGCCCAGCATGATCACCTCCGCGCGCGGATGCGCTAACAGCACCGCCGCAATATCAGGCGCATTGGTTACTACGGTTAAGGCAAGATCTGCCGGCAGAGCCCGCGCCAGCGCCAGATTGGTGGTGCCGGCATCAATAAAAATGCAGCTGTTGCTGTGGATCAGGCTGGCGCAGCGCTGCGCGATCAGGGCTTTTACTGCATGATCCTGCTCTTTTCGATGTGTAAAACTGCCTGCATCCGGCAGCGGCAATACCGCTCCGCCATAGACCTTTTTACACAAGCCCTCTTTACTGAGTTCATGCAAATCCCGGCGGATAGTGTGTTCCGAGACCGCCATCTGGCGTGCCAGATCCGCGCAGACCACGCGTCCGTTCTGCTGCAAAATCTCACGGATCAGCGCTTGTCGCTGCTGTGGGAAAGCTGCATAATCGAGCATTAATACTCCTGAATAATCACAATCGAGCTATAGTGAGCATCATCACGCCGCCGCTGACTGCTGTCAATAGGGTCAGAGGCGGGCAGGCTTTGATCAGGGCAGATGGCTGGCCTCTGGCATTCATTTTTAAAAAGGATCGGTATGGCTCTTCGCGAAACTGCAGTATCCCCGACGCTGGCGACGCGGGTCGTTTTTTTTCTTGCCGGTTTTGTTACTGCAACCTGGGCGGTGATTGTCCCGTTTGCGCGTGCCAATACCGGTGTCAATGAAGCGGTACTGGGAACGCTACTGCTGTGTCTGGGAATGGGGGCGCTGATCGCAATGCCGGTTACCGGCTTGCTGACCAGCCGGTTCGGCTGCCGGCGGGTGATTCTGGTGGCGATTGGATTGATTATTGTCAGTACGCCCTGGCTGTCGGTACTGAGCGATCCGCTGTGGCTGGCGCTGGCGCTGTTAGTGTTTGGCGTGGGTATCGGCGTCACCGATTGCGCCATGAACATCCAGGCGATTCTGGTGGAGAAGCAGTCTGCGGTACCGTTAATGTCCGGTTTCCATGGCATGTACAGCGTTGGCGGAATTGCGGGCGCCGGGCTGATGACGTTGTTGCTGGCAATGGGGTTAAGCGTGCTGGCCAGCTGCTTACTGGTCATTGCGGCGGTGGTGGTCATGACGCTCTACAGCGCGGCCGGTTTGCTGACCTATGCGAATCCTTCTGAAGGCCCCGCTTTTGCGATACCGCGTGGTAGTGTACTGATTATTGGTATTATTTGCTTCGCGGTGTTCCTGACCGAGGGCACGGTGCTGGACTGGAGTGCGGTCTATCTGACCGATGTCCGGGCTATTCCGGAGGCGCTGGGCGGACTGGGCTATACCTTTTTTGCGGTGGCAATGACGGTGGCGCGCCTGACCGGCGATCGGATTATTTTGTCGCTGGGACGCTTTCCGGTGGTGCTGGGCGGCGCGTTAATTGCTGCCGCAGGTCTGGCTATCGTCACCTTTATCACCGCCTGGCCGCTGGCGTTACTGGGTTATGCCCTGGTGGGCGCGGGCTGCGCCAATATCGTGCCGGTGATGTTTTCAGCCGCAGGGCAGCAGACGGTGATGCCGCAATCCGTCGCGGTGCCGGCGATTACCACACTCGGCTATATGGGCGTATTGAGCGGCCCCGCCGTGATTGGCTATGTGGCGCATTTTACCCATCTGTCGTTCGCCTTCTCGCTGATTATTCTGCTGATGCTGGTTGTCGGCGCGATCTCAATGACGCTGGACCTGGGACAAAGAACCGCGAAGGGGAATAACGCATGAAGATTCTCCACGTCGCGCTGTGGACCCGCGATCAGAAGCGCAGCGCGCTTTCTGGCAGGCGATGTTTGGTGCCAACAGTAATCAGCGTCATCTCAACAAAAACCGTCCCGGCTTCGCCTCTTATTTTATGCGCCTGCGTGAAGGGGCGACAATCGAACTGATGACGCTACCCGAGGTGGAAGCGGGGCAGACCGGCCAGGAAATGACGGGCTGGGCGCATATCGCCATTGCGCCAGGCGATGAGCATCAGGTGGATGAGATGGCAGTTCGCGCGGCTGAGAGTGGCATATTAATCGCGCCGTCGCGCCGGACTGGCGATAGTTTCGATGAGGCAATTATCCGCGATCCTGATGGCAATCTGATTGAGCTTGTCGCGGAATAGTGCGACGTTTTCATCGGCGGCTGAGCAGAACTGTGCCGCCGCCGCGTGGCTCACCGGCGGCGGCGTGGGGGCATCAGGCCTGAGCTAACCGTACCCAGCGCCGTCCCACTAGTACCGTGATAGCGACAATCGTGATACCAGCCGCCAGATGCATTAAGAAATCGATCATATGCAGATGGGTATCATGACACAGCGACAGCAGCATCGAAGCGCTGAAGGCGCTGCCGCAGCCGGCCAGCGCCAGACTTTTCCCCGGATGCAGGGAGCGGGTGCGCTGCAACGCAATCACCGACAGCAGCATCATCGGCAGACTGGCGGACAGCATAAACAGATAGCAGTGTATGCCTTCACCAAAACGACCCGCGCCTGCAGGCGGTCGTGATGAGGACATGTTGAGCAGATTGAGCGTCAGCCATACGCCAGCCAGCAGCAACAGCCAGCCCATGCCGGACACTTTTCTTCCGGCAATACTCAGGGTAAATGCCGCAGCGAGGCTGCTGCCAGCAATGATCAGCGATAGCAGCAGGGCGATCAGCGCGATCGTCGCGTCAGGCTGTGACCAGTCGGTCAGCCGGGTATGAAACGCCCAACTGCTCAGCGCGCCGCAGGGCAACGCCGCGGCTATCCAGCCGGTGACGCGCCAGGGCGTCGGCCAGACACGCCGTACCGGCTGAGCGGACTGGCTCAGCCGATCAATAAACGGGTCATGATTTCTCATGATTGCTTCCATATTTTCGTAGGTTAAGCATTGCACGATGCAGCAGGGATTTGACCGCTGATACCGATTGATTGGTTTCGGCGGCCGCCTGCGCCAGACTTTGTTCACGCAGATGGACCGATTCAACGATTTCACGCTGTCGCAGCGGCAGCGTACCCAGATAGCCGGTGAGTTCATCTGTCGCCGTGGCGCTATCAGCGCTGTCGGCGGGCTGCTGGTTCAGCGCATCCTCATCCTGTACTTCCTGACGGCGACCGCGCTGACGCAGTGCATCTATCGCCCTGGCAGAAGTGATAGCCGCCACCCAGGGCAATATCGGGCGACGGGGATCGTAGGTATGGCGTACCCGATGAATCGCCAGCAGCGTCTCCTGAATCACATCTTCGACCAGCGCAGCGTCACTGATTTTTTTGCACACTAAAGCGCGGATGGCCGGGACCATCGCTTTTAACAACTGGTTATAGGCGTCTCTGTCGCCTTCCTGCGCGCGGGCCATCAGATGGGGCCATAGCAGCGCGCGGTTATCAGTTTCTGGCATTCATTATCAGCAGATTAACCGTCTGGCGGGCTGCCACGGTGTCGATTCATCATGGAATTCACGTTTTCTTTCCGTTCTCCGTTGCCTGATCCAGAGCTGAAATGACGATACCTGGCGTCAGCACCTGAGGCAATACCACCGGCTTACCGCCGTTGGCGGGATAGACCACATACAGCGGCAGACCGCCCCGACCAAAGTCACTCAGCGCCTGTTCGACATCAGGATTATATTTGGTTGAGTCCGCCACCATGTAAATGGTACTGGTGCGTGCCATCGCTGCTTTAACCGCCTGCGTCGACAGCGAGGTACGATCGTTGACCTGACAGGTAATACACCACGACGCGGTAAAGTTAACCAGAATCGGTTTGCCCTGACCTTTAATGGCGTCGACATTCTGCGGTGACCAGGCTACGGCTGCGGCGGCCTGCGAGGCTTCTTCAGTTTGTGGTGCTGCGGCGAAGCTGTTCAGGTTAAGTAGTGGCGGAACCACTAACGCCAGGAAAAAGACGGTCGCGAGGTGCAGCGCCCAGTGACGCCGACCCATCATACGGCGTTTCTGCGCCATGCCATACAGCCAAGCAGCAAAACTGAATAACAGACAGCAGGCCAGAATCGCTGCCAGCGCCGCCGATCCCGCCTGACGTTCCAGCACCCATATTAACCAGCCAACTGCGCCCAGCATTGGAAAAGCCAGACCCTGTTTAAGGGTGATCATCCAGGCGCCGGGGGCCGGTAAGATCCGGGCCAGCAGCGGGAAAAACGAGATCAGGGTAAAGGGCGCAGCAAAACCCAGCGCCAGCGCGATAAAAATCACCAGGCTGACCAGCGGCGGCTGGGTCAGAGCATAACCAACGGCGCTGGCCATAAAGGGCGCACTGCACGGCGTGGCGACAATAATCGCCAGCGCACCGGTCAGTGCCGATCCCATCAGGCCGCCACGGTCACTTCCTACGCCACCAACCCGCTGAACCGACAGCCCGACCTCAAACAGACCGAGCAGGTTCAGTGCTGACCCGAGCATCACCAGTATCAACACAGCGATCACCAGCGGTGACTGTAACTGGAATCCCCAACCCACCGAGGCACCACCGGCACGCGCCAGCAGCAGCACGGCGCTCAGTGCAACCATGGTAACTACCACGCCGAGCAGAAACGCCAGCCCTTCCATTCGGGCATGGGCAGGTTTGTCGTGATGGCGGATCAGGCTCAGCGCTTTCAGTGAGATAACCGGAAACACGCAGGGCATTAAGTTGAGAATAATGCCGCCCAGAAAGGCGGCCGCGATGGCTGTCAGCATGATGAACCTACTCAGAGGGTGAAATTAAGCCGGATTGGCCTGACGATATTTTTTAACTGCGTCCATCGCTTTCTCAATATGAGCATCCGGATTTTTGTCAGTGTAACTGAGCAGAATTTTGCCATCAGGCGCAATGACGTAAGAGGTACGGTCAGAAAGCTTCTGGCCCTTCATCTCCATGGTGCTTTTATATTCGGCCGCCACTTTTGCGCCAGGATCGGCTGCAACGGTGAATTTATCGCGGCATTCCAGCTGTGAGAATTTGGCAATCTGATCGGTATTGCCTGCGGTTACGCCAATCACTGTCGCACCCTGTTTTTTAAATTCATCGGTTGCTTCAGCAAAGTCGTGCGCTTCCAGCGTGCAGCCAGCACTGAAGGCCGCCGGGAAGAAGTAGAGCACCACCGGACCTTTCTGCAACGCCTGCTGCAATGAGAAGGTAGTGGCTTTACCCGCCAGCGCGGCTTCCAGCTTAAAATCAGGCGCTTTTTCACCGACCTGCAGAGCGGCGAAGGCAGAACTGACCGGCACGCTCAGCGCCATCAGGGTGGCGACAGCCAGGGTTTTCAGGGATTTTTGCATTGGCATCATTCTCTCTCCGTTAACAGGCAGGCGGTGTCGCCTGATGACCTTATTAACAGGTTCGCTGGTCTGGCGAAAAAGTTGCGCGCCAGGATAATTATTTTTCTCTTTTTCTATCAGGCGACCAAAAGCCGCAAAGAAAATTGAATATCGCTGACGTAATAAACCGCATCGCAATCGAATAATGGTGCAGAGCGTATTCGGCGCTGAATCGAATAAAGCTAACGGCTTTCAGGTTCACGTATCCGGATGTAACCCGACATTTGATCCCATGCTTTTGTGATTTAACGCGCATTAATGAAGCAAATATCCGCGCTTTTTTCAGCAGGTGAGGCGTGTCACGTTTCTTCAGGCGTTAAATCCCTAGATTTGCCTTAAATCAAGGTAAACCGATTCAGCAAAAGGGATGAATAATGAAAATTAAACTGGCGTTAACGGTACTGGCGGTTCTGGTTTCGGGCTCTGCTACAGCGAAAAGCTGGGTGCTGACGAGTGCTGAACAGGGCACGGATAAAGGAAACTGGCAGATTTCCAGCAGTGAGCTGAAATTGTCAGGCAAACCGTTCAGCATTGAGCAGAAGGTGCTGCATGGTGGTAAGCAGGAAGGCAGTAAAATTCTGGTGATCCGCAGTCAGGATGGCCTGACCATTACCCTGAGTCCGACCCGCGGCATGAATTTATTACGTGTCGAAGGCTTTGGCAGCCGGATGGGCTGGGATTCACCAGTGAAAGAGGTGGTAAACCCGGCGTTTATTAATCTGGAGAGCCGTAACGGCCTGGGCTGGCTGGAAGGTTTCAATGAGATGATGGTGCGCTGCGGTTATGAATGGACCGGCCACCCGGTTACCGCCGACGGTAAAATCTATACGCTGCATGGTAAAGCCGGTAATACCCCGGTTTCACAGCTGGAAGTGGAGGTGGCAGACGCGGCGCCGCATGAAATCCGCATTCGCGGCTTAATTAAGGAAAGCACCTTCAAAAAAGCCGATTTGCAGACCCAGACCGAACTGCGCTACGTGCCGGGCAGCAATAGTTTCAGCCTGCATGACGTATTAACCAACCACGGTGACTACCCGCACGATTATCAGATCATTTACCACAGTAACTTTGGCACACCGATTCTGGAAGAAGGTGCGCGTTTCCTCGCGCCGATGTCCAGCATCAGTCCGTTTAATGACTATGCTAAAGCCGGCCTGAAAACCTGGCAAACCTATCAGGGGCCAACCAAAGATTTCGACGAGATGGTGTTTAACGTCAAACCGCTGGCTGATGATCATCATCAGTCGGTCGCTGCGGTGGTGAATAAAGCGGGTAACAACGGCGCGTCGATTCAGTTTGATACCCGCCAGTTACCGGTGCTGTCGCTGTGGAAAAATAGTGATACGCTGAAGCAAGGCTATGTGACCGGTATTGAACCCGGCACCAGTTACGCCTATCCGGTTACCATTGAACGTGAACAAAAACGTGTTAAGCAATTGCAACCTGGTGCCAGCACCGCATTTGATCTGACCTATACCTTGCTGCATAACAGTGAGCAGGTAAAAGACGTTGAGCAACGGATCAAAACTATTCAGGGCGAGACCAAAATTGATGAAATTGCGACGCCAATAGCCAAAGAGTAACCGGTAAGATAAAAATCCCGCTAACGTCAGTTGCCGTTGCGGGATTTTTTTCTACTGATAATCTGCAGTATTCATCAGCCAGCGCGGGCTGCCGCGTTGAGCAGATAATAGCAGGTTCTTTTATAGCGGAATTCGAGGGCGCAATGATTTCAAAAGAGAATGCAGAGCACTATCACTGGGGCGATGCCTGCGATGGATGGTATCTGCTGAAGCGTCAGGATATGCTGATTATTCATGAAAAAATGCCGGCCGATACGCAGGAAAAACGTCATTTTCATTCGCTCTCACGCCAGTTTTTCTTTGTACTCGACGGCGTGCTCACCATGGAGCTTGAAGGTGAGAAGCATCAGATTGCCGCACGGCAGGGGATTGAAATTCCTCCTGCGGCAAAGCATCAGGCGCGAAATGAGTCCGATAGCGCAGTTGAGTTTATCGTCATTTCTCATCCAACCACGCGCGGTGACCGCTCTGATGTGGCGGAGCAATAAAGCAAAGAGCAGCAGGGGTTAGGTGCGAGAGTCTGACTCTCTGTGTGAGAGTGTTAATTTAACATAAGATAGATTATGCGCACCTGATAAGGCTTTTCATTTTATCCTGTTTTTCCGTCCCGCCGCCAGAATATGCTGATTTGCATCAGGACCTTTTGCCGCTAGCGCTGTATAATCTTTTGCATATCGAAAATCCGGGGACATTATGATTAAGCGCGTTTTACAGTTACTGATTGCAGGTTCACTGATAGTTCTTCCGCTCATCTCGCAGGCATCGCGACAAATTATCGATCAGCTTGGTCGTCAGGTCACGATTCCCGATCGCGTCGATCGCGTAGTCGTACTTCAGCATCAGACGCTGAATCTGCTGGTGCAAATGAATGCCACCGACAAAATCGTTGGCGTGATGGCGAACTGGAAGCAGCAGCTTGGCGACAGCTATGCCCGTCTGGCACCGACGCTGAGCCAGAAAGCGGCGCTGGGTGATCTCACCCATGTCGACCCTGAAAAACTGGTGGCGCTCCATCCACAGGTGGTGTTTGTGACCAATTACGCGCCTCAGGAGATGATCGACAGCATCAGCGCGCTGGGCATGCCGGTGGTGGCCATCTCCCTGCGCCACGATCGGACGGGCGAAAAAGCAAAACTCAATCCGACTCTGGCCGATGAAGAAACCGCCTACGATAGCGGATTACGCGAAGGAATCACCCTTATCGGAGAGATCGTCAATAAACCGGCGGAAGCGAAAGCACTGATTGAAGCCACCGATCGGGGCCGTAAAATGGTCAGTGACCGGCTGAAAGCAATTCCGGCCAACCAACGCGTTCGCGCATATATGGCAAACCCGCAGCTGACCACCTACGGCTCAGGTAAATATACCGGTCTGATGATGGCGCATGCGGGCGCAGTCAACGTGGCGGCGGCAACTGTGACCGGATTCAAAACCGTCTCAATGGAACAGGTGATCGCCTGGGATCCTGAGGTGATTTTTGTCCAGGATCGTTATCCGTCGGTGGTCGCTGAAATCCAGCATTCCCCGCAGTGGCAGACCATTTCGGCGGTGAAAAACCATCGGGTCTATCTGATGCCAGATTACGCGAAAGCCTGGGGCTATCCGATGCCGGAAGCGATGGGTATTGGTGAACTGTGGATGGCGAAAAAACTCTACCCGGCGAAGTTTCAGGACGTGGATATGCGCAAACTGGCGAACGACTGGTATCAGCGATTCTACCGCACCTCCTGGCAGGGTAATGACTGATGCGCGTGCTGGCGGCTGGTAGCCTGAAAAGCGTATGGCCCGCGCTGATGGCCCACTTTCCGCATGCTGTCGACAGCGTATTTGGCCCTGCCGGACTGTTGCGCGAACGCATCGAAGCGGGAGAATCCTGTGACCTGTTTGCCTCCGCCAATATGGCGCATCCGCAGCGATTGCTGGATGACGGACGAGCGCTGTCGGTAAGCCCGTTTGCCAGCAATACGCTGTGCCTGACGGTGCGTAACGACGTGCTGCAAACCGGTGACGACTGGTTCACCCTGCTCACCCGCCATGAACTGCGGCTGGCAACGTCAACGCCGGTAAGCGATCCTTCAGGTGACTATACTCAGGCGCTTTTTAGCCGGATGAGTCCGGCTGGCGTGGCGGTACGTCAGCGTGCAATGCCATTGGTCGGTGGACCTGATTCTGTACCGGTGCCGGCTGGCAGGCTGGCGGCGGAATGGCTGCTTATCGAGGGCCAGGCGGATCTGTTTATTGGATATTCCAGCTACCGGACCGCCCTGCGCCAGGTTGCCGGGCTGACAGTGATCGATATCCCGGCAGCGTATAACCCGCGCGTCGCCTATGGTTGTGCAGTCATCACGCCCGAGGCGGAGCGGCTGGCGCAATTTTTAGCGTCGGCACAGGCAAAAGCCGTATTGCGTCAGGCCGGATTTGGTGGTTAGCCGCAGCGCCTGCTGTTTAAGTCTTAAAACTCTTCCGGTTCACCTGGCAGCGGCTCAGTCAGTTGCTGCCCTTTCACCCCGGCGTAGGTGATCACCAGTTCAGCTGGCTGGTCGAGGGTAAAACCCCGATGTGCGCTGTTAACCGTTTCATTCAGCGCTTCTCCGGCCTTAAAAGTTTGTTGTTCGCCACTCTGTTTATCTTCAACAATTAAGGTACCGGACAGCACAAACGCCGCATTGGGCATCGGATGGGTATGCCAGGTTAATGAGGTGTTGGCAGGCAGTGACAGCCGCATCACGGTCAGTTCGGGCTGGCCCGCCGGGTAGCATTCTATTTCCTCACCGTTCCAGGCCTGACTGCTGCGCATTACTTCGACTGCGTTAACCCCGGAAGCGTTGTTATCCTGTTTTGACATGGTAAATCCCTGTTAATAATTCAACTGTGAGCAGAACGATCTGGCCTGCTTAGCGGGATAAGCATAGAAGAAATTCGCCGCTCCGGCGCAATCGGCCTTGTGCAGCGCGCCATTGCCGTGGCAGGAAGAATATTGCACAGCTCCTCGACAGTGATACTTTCATCAAAACGGCAGCGTCGGTTTTGTTGTGCTTAATTTATGAACAATATTGGTGTTTGTGGTTATAAGATATATCCGTCAGCCAGTACGCATCATAACAATTCTGTATTATCTTTGATGCCATCTACAACCTAAGGGATATTTGATAATGAAAGGTCTGTTCACGGCGTTACTCGCCAGTTCTGTTTTATTATTATCCGCCTGTAACCAGGATGACGACAACAAAGTAAAAGTGGCGATTAATACCGGGCCGGATGAAGCGATCTGGCAGGTGGTACAGCAGGTAGCGAAAGAGAAATATAAGCTGGATGTGGAAGTGCTTAACTTCAACGACTACGTGTTACCTAATGAAGCGCTGAATAATAAAGAAGTCGATGCTAATGCCTTCCAGAGTCTGCCTTATCTGGAAGATCAATCTAAAGAACGTGGCTACAAATTTGCTGTGGTCGGTAAGACCTTTGTCTTCCCGATTGCGGCCTACTCGCACAAAATCAAAAATATCAGCGAGCTTCAGGATGGCGCAACGATCACCATCTCTAACGAAGCGACCACCCTCGGACGCAGCCTGTTACTGCTGCAGGCACAGGGCCTGATTAAGCTTAAAGATGGTGTCGGCTATTTACCGACCTCACTGGATATTACTGAGAATCCAAAGAATCTGAAACTGGTTGAAGTTGATACGCCGCAGCTGACCCGTACGCTGGATGATCCTAACGTTACCCTTTCGATCATTAATACCAATTTCTCGGCGCAGGCTGGATTATCAGCGCACCGTGACGGCTTATTTATGGAAAGTGCGGCCTCTCCTTATGTCAACGCGCTGGTTTCACGCGAAGATAATAAAGACAGTGATAAAATTCAGAAGCTGAAATCGGCACTGCAATCACCTGAAGTAGCGGCCAAGGCAGAAGAAGTTTATAAAGGCGATGCCATTAAAGGCTGGTAATTAACTTTACGCCAAAACGTAAAAAGGCCGCACAGTGTTGCGGCCTTTTTTATGCCCGGCGTTGAGGCATACCCTTAATGATTTCCGGCTGCATCTGGCATTATTTCAGCAAAGCAGCGGTCAGGCGGCGGCGCCCTTAGGCTGCGCTGAAACATGACCGGCCCACAGGCTGGCGATCCATTTCACCCCTTTTGAGGTAAAACGTGCCTGGGAGAAGGCGTGCTGGTTTTCACCCACACCGGAATGCAGCGTGAAATAACCGGCCTGCAGGTGGTAATGCTGTGGTGTCAGCGTCCCTTTTGCACGATACATAATGTTGCGTTCCAGCAGGAACTGACGGAATTCAGGCTCTTTGACCTTCAGCATTTTGCACAGCTGGCGAAAACCCAGCGAATCTTCAACCTCAATAAAGCTGTCAAAGAAAGCCGCTTTTGGGGCAGAAAGCGCCAGCTGCTGCTCAGCGGCCTGGCGCTGTTCAAACTGCTCAGCCCAGGCGCGTGCAGCTTCCGCCGGATTGGTGAAATCGGGCAGATGAGTGGTTCTTTCGCGATCCTGCCAGCGATCCAGCACTTCAGCGGTAAAGCCCGGTGACAGGCGCGCCACGGCCAGCAGCGAATCACGTTTATTCAGGCGGTACTCCTGGCGCACTTCCCCTTCCCGCTCATAATCATTGACGATTATCGGTTGCGACAGGCGCTGGGCGGTCTCCAGACTTTTAATTAACCGCTTAACTTCTCCATGCGTGATGCCGGTCATCTGAGCCAGTTCACGGCTGCTCATTGTGACCGATTGTTCCAGTGATTTGAGGCTTTCAGTCGAAATCATCATGGGTTAACCCCTCACTAACTCTACCAATACCCAGCGGGCAGTAGATTTATTATACAAACACCTGTTCAAATATCCAGTATTTTATTTGAACAATTGCCTAACCGGAACCCGTTACGCAAAACGGCGGTTGCAGAGGAATTTTTACCGGGGAGATAGCGGTTTCGCTGGGGTGTGGTTTAACGATGCAGCCATACGGATGAAGCGGATAGCAGTGAGGATGCTGTCGCTGTCTGGCGATGAGGACACTGTGGCTGTTTATGCAACGCGATGTTGCCAGCATCGCCCCGCGCGTTTCAGCTTTAAACACAGCATGATCGATAAAGACGGACACAGATTCTTTACATTACAGTATAGTAGTGGCGGTCGAATCCACCTTTCGCCGCGGCTGAACGCCCTGCTTACTGACTTATTCAGGACAATGAGACCTATCCTGAATAGCGTTTCAGGGCGCGCCAATCTACTGACTGCCGGATCGCCGCCGATCGATTGACTCGCGCGGCCATCCGGGCAAAACATATTGATTCGGGGCACAGGCGCTTTATCTCAGCCGTCAGCCTGCCGATGTCACTTTAACTGGAGTAAGTCATGCAGCCGTTGAAAGTCGCCTTTATCAAAGCAAACTGGCATAGCGAAATCGTTTCTCAGGCCCTGAGCGGATTCGAACAGGAACTGGAAAGTCGCGGTACGCCATATGAGATCAAAACATGGGATGTTCCGGGCGCTTTTGAAATGCCGCTGCTGGCGCAACGTCTGGCTCAGACCGGCAAGTTTGACGCCGTGGTCTGTGCCGCACTGGTTGTCGATGGCGGAATCTATCGCCATGATTTTGTCGCGCAGGCGGTTGTCAGCGGTCTGATGCAGGCCCAGCTGACCACCAACGTGCCGATCTTCTCGGTGTCGTTAACGCCGCATAACTTCCAGCCAGCACCGGAGTTTATTGACTTCTACACTGAACATTTCGTGAAGAAAGGCAAAGAAGCGGCGCGTGCTGTCAGCCAGATCCATGCGATCGCACTCTGATTTTCTAAATACTGCGGCTGAGGGTGATGCCACTCTCAGTCAGCCTGCCGGTTAGAATCAACCGAGAGTCGCTGTGCTTTAATAGGTGCAGCCGCGTCGGCTCTGGCTGCCGGAGCCTGAGTAAGGAGAATATGATGGAGAAGCCTCGCCCGCCCTTGCCACCGTTTACCCTCGCCGAACAGGCTAGCGAAAAGGTCCGTCTGGCAGAGGATGCCTGGAATAGTCGGGATGCTGATCGGGTTTCGCTGGCTTATACCATCGACAGTCAGTGGCGCAATCGAGACACCTTTATTACCGGTCGCGCGGAGATTATCGCCTTTCTGCAGCAGAAATGGCTGCGGGAGCAGCAATACCGGTTGATTAAAGAGCTGTGGAGTTTTCACCACAACCGCATTGCGGTGCGGTTCGCCTATGAATGGCATGATGCCAGTCAGCAGTGGTATCGATCTTACGGCAATGAAAACTGGGCTTTCGACGACAACGGCTTAATGATGCAGCGTCACGCCAGTATTAATGACCTGCCAATCACTGAAAGCCAGCGACTGTTTCACTGGCCGCAGGGCCGCCGTCCTGATGACCATCCTTCACTCAGCGAGCTTGGCCTGTAGTTTCGGGACTACCCCGACTGAATGCACCCAGCGAGGCTTACCGCTGGGTGATTACTGTCATCACTGGTGCGCTTAACCCTGTTCGTCAGGATTTTCGACAAATGACGCTTTATTACGGGTGACCGTATAAGCCACTTTTTTGACGTCATCAGGTGACGTTGTCACTTCAATTGGGGCAATGGTGACCCGACCGAGACCGAACAGCGTTGGGACGTAGCCACCAACCTGATGTTTGCCTGCCGGAACGTGCAACAGCATGCTTTCGCCATTGGGTAACGGGCCGGCATCTTTACCGTCCACCGTCAGAAAAACGTTGGACCCATCGTCTGCACGGGTTTTGATGTGTGAAACATCGATCTGCGTCGGGCCAGCAGCAAATTCACTGGGAGCATCGTTAGCGGCGTGGCGGGCACAACCGGTGAGTACAACGGCAGCCGTCACGGCGGCGAGTGTAAAACGATAAGGCATTTGGCAGTCTTTCTCCTGGTCATTTGAGCCGCCTATTTTAGCGGTTTGCCTGCCGGAAGTAACGGGTTGGCGGGTCGGTATGCTCTTAAAAACCGGCTGAATAGCGGCTTATTCATGCTCTTTTAGCGTAAATAAATTTTACTGAATAAATACACAGCTTTTCATTCGCCTGATACCTGATCATATAACCACCTGATCAGCCAGTAATTAACCGATTTTACTCCACGGATAAGCGCAGCGTCACGGCAGCTATGCTGCTGTTTGAACGCAGATCGCCCCCTATCAATTTGTCGTTATGAGGTTCATAGTGGCTGTTCATCCCCGGTTAATCCCGGCGGCCTTCCCCTCATCAGAGGGCACGATATGTATTCTCATACTACTGAAACAGTCTGCGCAATGACGGGCACCCATCCGGCGAATCTGAAAAGCTGGATGAAACAGGGCCTGCTATCACCGCAGATACGTCAGGATCAATGGAGCGACGCGCAGTTAAGCGAAGTCCGCAGTCTGGTTGCCTTAACCGCAACCGGCGCGACGCTACAGGAAATTAAACAGGGACAGGCGAGCGCATCAGCCATCTCCACCGCGGGCTGGACAGCACGCAAAGGCGATATGCTGTGGCAACTCGAATTTGGTACCCCGTTGTCGTTGTCGCGCCAGATGCACAAAATGTCCAGCGACTACAGCGGTGATGATTTTATCTTTAATCTGTTACGCCCGCTCAGCGACTGGCTGCGTGCCGATCGCCGTCAGGGTGCGGTACGTCGGCTGGGACGTTTCCAGCAGTCGGTGCAACAGCAGGCTGACAAGGTGATGCGCGCGTCATCACGCAGTGAAAGCACCATCCCGCTATTTCTCGAAGCGGTCAGCGTGCGCGATGAAACCGAAATCTGGCTGGAAGCGATTCGGCTGTCGGCGATGGGCTTCAACGTTGATGTTGCTTCGCACACCAGCGGTGAGCCAGCGGTGAAAACCGATTTACATCAGCATCATGTGATGTGGTGTGGCGCGGGCATCAGCCAGACAATGCAGGACCATTTTGAACAGCAGCGCCAGGCAGGTGAGCCGGTGATGCTTAGCGGTCCCGATCGTAATCTGCACTATGTTGCGACTCTCCGGAACAAAACCTCCTCGGCTGCCTGACTGCAGGCAGCATTTTCTCCGAATCCCTCCCTGTTTTCCGCCCCAGGCACATATTTTTTTCGGTTAAGAATCTCTTAAGATGGCTGCGTATACTGATGACACCACACAGACTCATTGACGAGACGATAATGAAAAAAACCTTGCTTATCCTTAGCTTATTTATGCTGCCTGCCACCTTTAGCGTTGCTCAGGCGTCCGATGACCTGACCGGTTGTGCCGCGAAAAAGCAGGAGATTGAAACCCAGCTCTCCTATGCTCGCCAGCATAATAATACCCATCAGATTGCCGGTCTTGAAAAAGCACTGAGCGAAGTAAAGGCCCACTGTACCGACAGCGGTCTGTTGCAGCAGCGGCAGGAGAAAGTCGCTGAGAAAAAGCAAAAGGTGCAGGAGCGGCAACAGGAACTGGCAAAAGCACAGGCTGAAGGACGTAGCGCCAGTAAAATTGAAAAACGTCAGCAGAAACTGGCTGAAGCCCGTCAGGAACTGCAGGAAGCGGAACAGGCGCTGCAGCAATAATCTCACGTGGACCAGCCGCACCGGCTGGTCCACCCCTTTCCCCTTTTACTTCACGTTACTTTTCCGCTGAACGGCTGCCAACGCTAATTGCCTGATTAGCCTGCGCTATCCCGCCGCAACCCATTACTTAATCTCATCCTTTGGTTACTTATTCTCATGCACTTAATTGGTGCAGTAAAGTCAATATGGCTGCGATCAATTATTTAACTTTTTGAACGCCTTCAAAGATCTGAAAAATGGCGATATTTCCCTTTCTATGCAGCCACTATGCGCTCTATGCGCATGATTATTCGCCTATGATGGTGAGCGAATGCGGATAATTATTCACTGCGGATGCGCCAAAAAGGCGCAATCAGCGCTGCTGCGGTGCTGACATCACCATCTTATTTGTTTCAGGAGTGTTAGATTATAGCGGCGCAGTGATTTGCGCTCTGTCTCCACGGCTCCACACAATAAATAACTTCATTAAGAAAGGTTTTTTATGGATAAGTTATCTTATGCGTCTGAAAGCAGTACATCTGCCTGGTCCACCTACTTACAACAAATCGACCGGGTTGCGCCCTATTTAGGCGATCTTTCACGTTGGATAGATACACTGCGTCATCCAAAACGTGCGTTGATTGTCGATATTCCTCTGCAAATGGACGATGGCTCAATCCGCCATTTCGAAGGCTATCGCGTACAGCACAACCTTTCACGCGGTCCGGGCAAAGGCGGCATTCGCTACCATCCGGATGTTGATCTCAATGAGGTGATGGCGCTTTCCGCCTGGATGACCATCAAGTGTGCCGCAGTCAACCTGCCGTATGGTGGTGCTAAGGGCGGCATCCGCGTTGATCCTTTCAAACTGTCCGACGGTGAACTTGAGCGACTGACCCGCCGTTATACCAGCGAGATCGGCATCATCATCGGACCGCAAAAAGATATTCCTGCGCCAGACGTCGGCACTAACAGCAAAGTGATGGCGTGGATGATGGATACCTACTCTATGAACCACGGCACTACGATTACCGGCGTTGTCACCGGTAAGCCGATTCACCTCGGTGGTTCGCTGGGTCGTGAAAAAGCCACTGGTCGCGGGGTGTTTATCACCGGCCGTGAAGTGGCGCGTCGTGCCGGTATTGATATTGAAGGCGCCCGCGTTGCGGTGCAGGGCTTTGGTAACGTCGGCAGCGAAGCCGCCCGCCTGTTTAATGAGGCTGGCGCACGAGTGGTGGTGATTCAGGACCATACCGCGACACTGTTCAATGCCGACGGCATCGACATGGCTGCGCTGACTGAATGGCAGATCGCCCATAAGCAGATTGCCGGCTATCCGGGCGCACAGACCATCGATAAAGAGGCGTTCTGGACCACGGAAATGGACATCCTGATCCCGGCGGCGCTGGAAGGTCAGATTACCCGCGAACGAGCCGAAATCCTGAGCTGCAAAATCGTGCTGGAAGGCGCTAACGGTCCGACCTATCCCGATGCTGACGATATGCTGGCGACGCGCGGCATTATCGTGGTGCCGGATGTGGTCTGTAACGCCGGCGGCGTAACCGTCAGCTACTTCGAGTGGGTGCAGGACATGGCGAGCTTCTTCTGGAGCGAAGATGAGATCAACCGTCGTTCAGACAAGATCATGACCGATGCGATGGTCCACGTCTGGGAGAAAGCCAAAGAGAAAGATTGTTCACTGCGCACCGCAGCGTACATCGTGGCGTGTGAGCGCATTCTGATGGCGCGTAAAGATCGCGGTATCTATCCTGGCTAATCTGGCTGGCGCTGCCGTTACCGGCAGCGCCCGTTTTCACGCCTGCTTCATCAGCACCTGAAACTGAGGATTAAACTCGTCAAAGATCGGTAATGCGGCAGCGCCAAGCGCAGCGGTATCACTCCCGGTCATTCCTGTCTTCAGACGCATCGCATTGAGATAGCGCCCACGCACCGACTGATAAAGCGGCGGTAAACGGTGCACGATCTGTTCCAGTAACGGCGCTGGCATCATCCCGCCAATAATCACCGCTTCAGCATCAAACACCGATTCCAGAATATTGATCGCCTGGCGCAACGGGATCAACACGCTGTCAATCCACGCCGCAAACCGTGCGGGTTCAATCTGCAACAGATCTTCCGGCAGCGCGCGCATCGGGTCGAGTCCGCAAAATTCGTAGGCGGCCTGGAGCGAGACGTAGCGTTCAAGGCAGCCCTGGTTACCGCAGTAACAGTCGCGTCCGCCTGGTTCAACCACTATGTGCCCTATCTCGCCGGCATTGTGGGCGTGGCCGGTATAGATGTGGCCATCGGTAAAGATCCCCGCGCCGAGACCGGTGCCAATGTAGAGATAGATAAATGAGTTGAGCTGGCGAGCAACGCCGTGAAAGCGTTCGCCGATGGCGGCTACCGTGGCATCGTTCTCCAGCGTGACCGGCAATCCGCTGAGGGCTCTGAGTTCGGCTTCGATATCAACCTGCTCCCAGCCGTTCAGGGTGGTGGGACCCACCGAGGAAATGCCCTCTACGCCAAACGGCCCCGGCATCACCACCCCAATGCCGAGAACTTTACTCCACTGCGCACCAAGAAAGGTACGCATCTCATCCAGCACACCAGCAATGCGCGCCAGAGTGGCAGCGGGCTGGGGCTTTTGCACCATAACGAGGCGGCGCAGGTGCACTTCGCCGCTGAGATCGACCAGCACCAGCAGCAGCGTCTGATGATCGAGATGAATGCCAATCGACCAGGCGCTGGTGGGATTCAGCGTTACCGGAATCGACGGCTGACCGCGTCCGCTACGGCGCGGCTGGCGACTGGTCAGCAGTTCCGCCTGCTCCAGTTCCGCCACAATGTTAGAGACCGTCTGCGGCGTCAGCGCCGTCATGCGGGCCAGTTCTGCGCGCGTCAGTTCGCCATGCAGACGAATGGCTTCAATCACCACGCGTCGATTGTGCGCCCGCGCATGTTCAAGGTTAGTGCCCGAGGTTGTCATGTTGTTTTCCATTACAGCGGGACCGACAGTATTAGTCCCTGTGGCGGCGCGGGCAAATAATATCTTTGATCCTGCACACAAATCCGGGCGAACAGGATAGGCAGTTTTAGCGTAAAAGCGCAGTCTGAGTTTCAGCGTTGTTACGGCATTGTTTCATCCGCTGCGATTTTTGTGGCACGCCGTTTGCTTATTACTTTCCAGGCCAGTGCAATAACTGCCCCAGATTACGCCCCTGATTAAATCAATCAAATTGATTTAATTAATCGACATCCTGTTGCTGCATAGTGGAGAAGATCATGTCACAGCGTTTTACCCCTCAACTCAAAGCGGGCGTTGCCGCCCTGCTGATGCTCAGCGCCGGCAGTGCGGTAGCGGCCAGCCAGATCAATGCCCTGTTTATGACTCAGGCGGCCTACAGCGAAAATGATATTCGCGCCATGACGCAGAATTTTCAAAAGCAGCATCCGGATGTCAGCGTCAATCTGGAGTTTGTGCCGTATGAAGCGCTGCACGACAAGATTGTTGCGGCGCGCGGTGCCGGTGGCAATGGTTACGATGTGGTGCTGTTCGATGCCATCTGGCCGGCTGAGTTTACCCGTTTCGATCTGCTGCAGGATGTGAGCGCCCGCATCACGCCGGAAGAGAAAGATAAAGTTTTCCCGGGCGCGATGAACACGGTGATCTATAAGGGCAAAACCCTGGGAATGCCGTGGATTCTGGATACTAAATATCTCTACTACAACAAGGCGATGCTGAGCAAAGCGGGCATCACCACCCCGCCACAGACCTGGCAGCAGGTGCTGGACGACGCAAAAATCATCAAGCAGAAAAAAATCGTTAACTATCCGCTGGTCTGGAGCTGGTCGCAGGCCGAAGCGCTGGTGTGTGACTACACCACACTGGTGTCGGGCTTTGGCGGCCAGTTCTATCAAAACGGTAAGCTCAACTTCTCCAGTCCGGCCTCGCTTAAAGCGTTAAACCTGATGAAAAGTTCACTCGACGACGGACTGAGTAATCCGGCTTCACGCGAGTATCTGGAAGAAGATGTGCGTAAATCCTTCTCCAACGGTGATGCAGCGTTCGCGCTCAACTGGACCTATATGTACAACATGGCCAACGACCCTAAGCAGAGTAAGGTGGCGGGCGACGTTGGCATCATGCCAGCGCCAGGTGATGCGCCGGGCCAGGCGGGCGGCGTAAACGGCTCAATGGGTCTGGGTATCGCCAAAGGCAGCACCCATCCGGAGCAGGCATGGCAGTACATTCAGTATATGACCTCACAGCCGGTACAGAATCAGTACGCCCGCCTCAGCCTGCCAATCTGGAAATCGTCTTATCAGGACCCGGCGGTGAAAAAAGATCAGGAGAGCCTGATCGCTGCGGCTGATAAGTCACTAAACGTGATGCTGTCACGTCCGGAAACGGCCGACTATTCGCGTCTCTCGAACCAGCTTCAGCAGCAGTTGCAGCAGGTGTTACTGGGTAAAACCACGGCCCAGGATGCGATGGCGGCGGTGGATAAAAGCGCTGCGCGTCTGCGTTAAGGAGTCATGATGCTGAGTTTGCGTCAACGCGAACAGCGTCAGGCATGGGTGCTGCTGGCACCCATGCTGCTGGTGATGCTGCTGCTTACCGCCTGGCCTTTGTTGCGCACCATCTGGCTGAGTTTTACTGATGCTGCGCTGATTGGCAGCGGGGAAACGCCAGGCTGGATCGGACTGGAAAACTACGTTTACGCGCTGAGCGATCCCGACTTTCGGGCATCGATTGGCCGTACGCTTTATTTCACCCTCGTCTCGGTGACCTTTGAAGGCGTGATTGGCGTGCTGGTGGCGTTGCTGCTTAACCAGAAGTTTGCCGGACGCAATATCCTGCGGGTGCTGGTGATTCTGCCGTGGGCGCTGCCAACCATCGTCAACGCGATGATGTGGCGGCTTAACTTCAACCCGGACTATGGCAGCATCAACGCCCTGCTCAGCCAGCTGGGTATTATCGACGGTTACCGCAGCTGGCTGGGCTCACCGGATGCCGCGCTCAATGCGGTAATGTTCGCGGATATCTGGAAGAACTATCCGCTGGTGACGCTGCTGGTGCTGGCTGCGCTGCAATCGATTCCGGAGGATCTGTTTGAAGCTGCCAGACTGGATGGGGCTTCCGCCTGGCGCCGCTTCCGGGCGATCACCTTCCCGGCGATCGTCGCCCCGCTTGGGGTGGCGCTGGTCCTGCGCACCATTGATGCCTTTAAGATCTTCGACATTATCTACGTAATGACGCGCGGCGGGCCGGTAGACAGCACCAAGACCCTGAGCTTCTTCGTTTATCAGGAATCCTTTAGTTATCTGCGAGCCGGCAGCGGTGCGGCCTATGCGATGCTGATGACCCTGATGTGCGCCCTGCTGATCACCCTCTATCTGTTGATGTTATGGCGTCAGCGCCGTCGGAGTTCTGCTTATGAAAACTAAACTGCGGCGGGTGTTGCGCTATGGCGCGGCGCTGCTGGTGGCGATCACTATTCTGGCCCCGATGGGCTGGCTGTTCCTGATGAGCGTCAGTTCTGCCAGCGATCTGTCGCGCGTCCCGCTCGAGTGGCTGCCCCGGCAGTGGGATTTTAGCCGCTATCACGGATTGGTGTCGCTGGCACCGAATCAGCCGGGCAACATCTTTCTGCATGCGCTGGGCAACAGCCTGCTGGTCGCCAGCGTAGCAACCGCCATCTCCCTGCTACTGGCTATTCCGGCGGCCTTCAGCTTCTCCCGTTACGCCGGTCGCGACGGCTGGCTGTTTGGCGCGCTGGCCATCTACATGGTGCCGCCGGTGGCTTTCGTGCTGCCGCTCTACTTCCTGCTCCAGCAACTGGATCTGCTGAATACCCGGCCTGGCCTGGTGATGGTCTACTGCTCGCTGATCCTGCCGTTTCTCACCTGGATGCTGAAGAACCAGTTCGATTCGCTGCCACGTGATATCGAGCAGGCCGCCCGCCTCGATGGTCTGCGCTTCTGGCAGGTGCTGCTGCGCATTACCCTGCCGCTGGCGAAGCCGGTTCTGGGCGCGGCCGCGCTGTTTGGCTGGCTGCTGGCGTGGGATGAGTTTTTCTATGCGCTGCTGTTTACCAGCAATATTTCGGCCCAGACGCTACCGGTTGCCATTGCCGGCTTTACGGCCGGACGGGCCACCGATGACGGGCTGATCGCCGCTATCGGCATTCTGGCCTCGGTGCCGCCACTGTTTATTGCCATCTGGCTGCAGAAGACGCTGGTTAGCGGTCTGGCCAGTGGGGGAAGTAAGGGATAACGATGCTAAACACGACTTCATCCACGCTTTACGTGGTGGGCAATATCAATGTGGATTTGATTATGGGCACGCTGAGCGACTGGCCACAGCGTGGTACCGAAGTGATGCTGCAACACAGCGAACTGCGTCCGGGCGGCTCAGCCGGTAACTGTGCGCTGGCGCTGGAGGCGATGCAGGTGCCGCACCGCGCTATCGCCAATCAGGGCGATGACGGATTCAGCCACTGGCTCGCCAGTCATTTCCCGCACAGTGCGGCGCACTGGCCACGCTATCGCTGTGAAACCTCGCTGACGGTGGGCGTCACCCATCCTGACAACGAACGTTCGTTTATCAGCAACTTTGGCCATATCACGCAAATGACCGCTGCGGATGTGCTGAACCAGCTGCCCGCGCAGGCCGTACCGGGCGATATCGTTCTGCTGTGCGGCACCTTTCTCTGCCTGGAACTCTATCAGGCGTATCCGGCGCTGCTGGCGGCGCTACAGCAACGGGGTTTTGCTGTGGCGGTCGATACCGGCTGGCCCCCCACCGGCTGGCATGATGAGCTTCGCCAGCAGGTTCATCGCTGGTTAGCCGATTGCGACTGGCTGCTGCTGAACGAAGTTGAAACGCTCGGCTTAGCCAACGGCGCATCCGTGGAGCAAAGCGCGGTTCAGCTGGCGGCCCGGCTCAGTGGTCGCGGTGGCTGTGTGGTGAAAAGCGGTGCGGACGGCGCGCGGTTGTGGTCTGCCACCGGGACGCTGCACGTGGCGGCGCAACCGGTGACGGTGGTTGATACCATCGGCGCCGGAGACAGTTTCAACGCCGGTTTTCTTGCCGCGCTGCTTTACCGCCAGCCAACGCAGACCGCGCTGCGCTGGGGCATAGATGTCGCCTCTCTGGCGATCAGCAGTTCACCGCGCCGTTATCCCGACTGGCAACAACTCCAACTTTCACATGAGGTGCGCTAATTATGGCCAGTGTTGAACTTGTACAGGTGGCTAAGCGCTACGGTAAGCAGAGCGTGCTGCACCCGCTGGATCTCACCATCCCCGACGGCAGTTTTACCGTGCTGGTTGGTCCCTCCGGCTGCGGTAAATCAACCTTATTGCGTTTGCTGGCGGGGCTGGATAGCGTCTCTGACGGGGCGATCATGCTCGATAAAAAACGCATCAACGACCTCGATCCCGCTGACCGCGATATCGCCATGGTATTCCAGAGCTATGCGCTCTATCCGCACCTGACGGTAGCAGAGAATCTGGCCTTCCATATGCAGGTTAAAAAGGTGGCGCGCGAGGAGCAGAAAAGCAAGATCGCCCGCATTGCCGGCATCCTCGGCATCGGACAGCTGTTGCAACGTTATCCACGGGCGCTATCGGGCGGCCAGCGGCAGCGTGTGGCGATGGGACGCGCGATGGTGCGTAATCCGCAGGTGTTTCTGTTCGATGAACCGCTGTCTAACCTTGATGCGCAGTTACGCATGGAGCTGCGTGCCGAGATCAAATCGCTGCACCAGCGTTTTAAAACCACCATGGTGTATGTTACGCACGATCAGGTCGAGGCGATGACGCTGGCGGATCAGATTGTAGTGATGAAGGATGGCGTTATCGTGCAACAGGGCGCACCGCTGGCGATCTACGATCGTCCGGTGAATACCTTTGTGGCACGCTTTATCGGTTCGCCGCCGATGAATCTGCTGGATGCGCAGTTTCAGCCGCGTGATGGCGTGCCGGGCGTGCTGTGTGGTCAACAGTGGCTGCCGTTACCACCCCGCTGGCACCGTGCGGCGGGTGAGCAGCCGGACCAGCCGGTGACGCTCGGCGTGCGGCCTCACGATTTAATCAGCGATGCGGGTGGTCAGCCAGCCGATGTCAGTATCGTTGAGATTACCGGCGAGTCGACGCTGCTGCATCTGAACTGGCAGGGTTTCGCCCTGCATATGCAACAGAGCGGGCGCAGCGAGGCGACGCCGGGCGGGACATTGCCGGTCACCGTCAATCCGGACAAGATGCATCTGTTCGATGCGCACAGCGGTGAGCGCCTGACCGAACAGTAATCAATAAAAAACCCGCCAACGGCGGGTTTTCTTTATCATCAGCGGATTACGTTAAGCCAGATGGAACTGCTCGACCGTTTGCGCCAGCTGTTGCGCCTGGTCTTCCAGTGAGCTGGCCGCGGCCGACATCTGCTGCACCAGCGCGGCGTTCTGCTGGGTGGTGCCATCCATTTCGTTAACGGCAATCGTCACCTGGGTAATGCCGCGCGCCTGCTCATCCGAGGCGGAAACGATCTCCCCGATAATGCCCTGCACCGAATTAACCGCCTGCGTCATCTCCTGCATGGTCTTACCGGCATCGTTCACCAGCCTGACGCCGCTTTCAACCCGTACGCTTGACTCCTCGATCAGTGCCGCGATCTCCTTGACCGCACTGGCGCTGCGCTGCGCCAGATTACGCACTTCAGATGCCACCACCGCAAAGCCACGGCCCTGCTCGCCAGCGCGTGCCGCTTCCACCGCAGCGTTGAGCGCCAGAATATTGGTCTGGAAGGCGATGCTGTTGATCATGGTGGTGATGTCGCCGATCTTCTTCGAACTGTCATCGATCTGCGCCATGGTCTGGACCACCTGGCCCACCAGCGTGGCGCCACGGCTGGCGATGTGGGTGGCATTTTCCGTCAGGCTGGTTGCCTGCTGCGCATTATCCGCATTCAGGCGGATGGTGGCGCTGATCTGCTCCATACTGGCGGCGGTCTGCTCCAGCGCGGCCGCCTGCTGCTCGGTACGGGATGCCAGGTTGAGGTTGCCGCTGGCAATTTCTCCCGCGCCCTGACGCACCGATTCGCTGGCATCTTTAATCTGGCCGACGATTTGTCGCAGCTGACTTTGCATGGTTTCCAGCGCGAAGAACAGGCTGCTGCGGTCGCCGGCTTTGATAACGATGGCATTGTCGAGTTTGCCATCCGCTACCGCCAGCGCGATTTTAGCCGCCTCAATCGGTTCGCCACCAATCGGACGTAATACTTTACGGCTGAACAGCAGGCCCAGCACCGTTCCGACCAGCAGAATGCTGACGATCATCAGGCCAATCGCCCAGCTCAGCTGACGGTTAGCGGCGGCCATCACCTGACTCACCGGCGCCACCACCCCGAGGTACCAGGGTTTATCGCTGTCGCCAATAATCACCGGTTGCCAGGTCATCAACGCCTCTTCTCCCAGCACTGAATCAAAATGCTGCACCACGCCCGAAGTGAAATGATCGGTTTCCCCTTTCCACGGCTTACCGGCCTCATCTTTGACCGGCGATGACACCACCTTTCCACCATTGGAGAGCAGCAGCGCATAGCCGCTTCCCTGCCAGGGTTTGATTTGATTCACCTTCTGCTGTAATGACGCGAGTGAAATATCGGAGGTGACAATCGCCTTCAGCGTGCCCTGTTCGATTATTGCCGCCGCGACCGAGGTCAGTAAGGTCGGCACGCCGTTATAGGCATAGCTGTAAGGCTCGATCAGGGTATCTTTCTTCGATTGCTGCGGGATTTGATAGTAATCACCCTGACCTGGCGTCAGGATTGAGAGCAGAGGATGCATGGCGAATTGACCCGCCTGATCGCGGTCAACAAACCAGGCGTAACGCCCCTGTGGAGCCTGGCCCGGCTGGTTCACGAATTCGGCATCGCGACCATCGAAGGCGTTCGGTTCAAAGATCACAGACATCGACAGATAGTCGGGATTGGCCCGCAGTGAATATTCCATGATCTTATCGACCACTTTGCGGTCGGTAATACCGGCATGGGGTAAAGCGATCAGGCTTTGTCCCAGATGGCTGGCCACGTCACGCGCATGACTCAGCTCCTGTTGCACCTGTAAGCCGCGGCTTTGGGCAATCTGCTGCAGATACTTCTCTGCCAGCGCCTTCTGCTCTTTGCCTGACTGCCAGCTAAGGACACCGATCGTCACGGTAAATCCCAGCATAATGGTCAAGCCGCCGGTAATGAGCATCTGCGCTCGGGTACTCATTTTCTTTTTATCTTTTAACTGACTGGCCATGTTGATTCCCCTGGAATTTACCTTTTCGCGACCTCCCTGTGGTTCTGGTGCTCCTGACATCATCTATCGGCGCCGTTTTTTTGAACTTTAATTACGCAACCGGCTGGAGTGTGCGGGTCAGACCGGATGATAAAAGCGGGAAGTTGATCGCAAAGGGGTTATGGCGACAGCAATGAATCTGTTTAATTTGATCTAAAACAATACCGGCAGCCGTCACTAATGTCAGTTTATGTAAACAGACGTTGTTGTTCCCTCATCACGGTGGAGAAAAATCAATGACCGGTAAAATTGGCTTAGCAGGCGGTATGATCATCTGGTTAGCGTATGTCGCCTGGATTGTTCACTACTACTCAGACACCTTTTTGCAATTCTCCCGCTAAACAGACAGGACCTTCGGGTCCTGTTTTCTTTTGTGTCTCGTGGCTGACAAAGTGGTCTGTGAGCCAAATCTTCGTTACAATCGACTCATTATGTGAGCCGAATAAGCAGACTTATTCGGCTCATTACCCTGATGATGAGCCGGATATGACGACTGACTGGATATGGCAACAGGCCGACTGGCCGCAATTTCACTGGCAGCAGGCCGCACTGTTACCCCGTTTGCGCCATCTGCAGCAGCAGCGCGGTTTACTGCTGGGCCGTGCCAGCCTGCACCCCGGCGATCAGGCGCAAACGCTTGACACTCTGCTCAGCAATATCCTCTCCTCCTCGGCGATTGAAGAAGAACGGGTAAACGTACAATCGGTGCGTTCATCTCTGGCGCGCCGCTTAGGCGTGACCGAACAACAGCCTTATCCGGTTTCGGATCGATCGGAGGGACTGGCGGCGATGATGCTGGATGCCATTAACAACCGCAGCCAGCCGCTCACGCTGGCGCGTCTTTACCAATGGCATTGCTGGTTATTTCCGGCCGATGAATGGTCAGTGCAGCGTCTGAGTGTTGGCACCCTGCGCGGCAGCGAGCCGATGCAGGTCATATCCGGACGCATCGATCGTCCGACGGTGCATTTTGAAGCACCGCCGCGCAGCGGACTGGAACCGCAGCTGACAGCGTTTATTGCGTGGTTCAACCGCAGCGAACAGGATGTGATGCTGGACCCGTTGCTGCGCGCCGCAATCTGCCATCTCTGGTTTGTTACCCTGCACCCTTTTGATGACGGTAATGGCCGTATCACCCGCGCTTTAACCGATCTGGCACTGGCGCAGGCTGACAGTCAGAGCATCCGTTTGTACGCGATGTCACCTGCCATTCTGGCCCACCGCGCGGATTACTACCGCATCCTGGAACAGACGCAGAAAGGCGGGCTGGATATTACCGACTGGCTGGTGTGGTTTCTCGATATTCTGGATGAGAGTCTGCAGCAGGCGATTAACACCGTTGCCCGCACCCAGGCAAAAGCACGCTTCTGGCTCCGGCATCAGGGACTGGCCCTGAGCAAAGAGCAGGTAAAAGTACTGAACCGGTTGTTAGACGGCGGCGAACAGGGTTTTGAACAGGGGATCAGCGCCAGTCAGTATCAGAAGGTGGCGAAAGTGAGTAAGGCGACGGCGACACGTCATTTAGCCGATCTGCTGGAGAAAGGCTGTCTTTACCGGCTGGAAGGCGGCGGACGCAGTACGCGCTATCAGGTCAGAGCCGCAGAAGAAGAACGCTGAGGATCAGCGGACATCCTGGCAAACGAACATCACGTCAGCAGATCGTCAACCAACGCCCGGATAAACAGCCGGAGAAAATGGGATGAAATGCCTGGTGTTGCGCATGAGTAGCGCGGCGGCGAGATGCATCGCGGCGAAAAGGTCTTCGCCGCGATGGCGCATTGCTGCAATTACTGTTTCAGCGACGCCCCGTTGGTGCTAATCACCTCTTTGTACCAGTAAAAACTCTTCTTGCGGCTGCGCGCCAGCGAGCCGTTCCCGCTGTCATCCCGATCGACATAAATGAAGCCGTAGCGCTTAGAGAGTTCAGCTTTCGACGCGCTGACCAAATCGATCGGTCCCCAGCTGGTATAGCCCAGCACCTCAACGCCGTCGTCGATCGCCTCGCGGACCTGCACCAGATGGTCGTTAAGATAGCTGATGCGATAGTCATCCTGCACCATGCCTGCTGCATCTGGCTCATCCTTTGCGCCAAGGCCGTTTTCAACGATAAACAGCGGTTTTTGATAGCGGTCCCACAGCACGTTTAACAGCGTACGCAGCCCGACCGGGTCAATCTGCCAGCCCCATTCCGAACTGGCAAGATGCGGGTTCGGCACCATGCTCAGGATGTTACTTCGTGCGCGCTGGCTATGTGCTTCGTCGGCGGTTACGCAGCCGGTCATGTAATAGCTGAACGAGATAAAATCGACGGTCGATTTCAGCGCCTGGCGATCGGCATCGGTGATATCCAGTCGGATGCCATTATCGCGGAAGAAACGCAGCATATAGCCCGGATAACTGCCGCGGCACTGTACGTCGCCAAAGAACTGCCAGCTGCGGTTTTCCTGCAGCGTTTTGAACACATCATCGGGCTTGCAGGTCAGCGGATACATCAGCCCGCCGAGCAGCATGTTGCCGATTTGAGCGTCAGGAATGATCTCATGACAGGCGTTGACCGCCAGCGCGCTGGCCACCAGCTGGTGGTGAATGGCCTGGTAGACTTCGCTTTTGCTGCTGCCGTCCGGCAGTCCGACGCCGGTCATTGGCGCGTGCAGCGACATATTAATTTCGTTGAAGGTCAGCCAGCGCTTCACTTTATGCTGATAGCGCGCAAAAACGGTGCGGGCATAACGTTCAAAGAAATCAATCACCTGACGGTTGCCCCAGCCGCCGTACTGTTTTACCAGTGACCACGGCATTTCATAGTGTGACAACGTCACCAATGGCGTGATGCGGTGCGCCGCCAGTTCATCAAATAGCCGGTCGTAAAAGGCCAGCCCGGCCTCATTCGGCTGCGGATCGTCACCGTTCGGGAAGATGCGCGTCCATGCGATAGAGACGCGCAGACAGCTGAAGCCCATTTCGGCGAACAGTTTGATATCTTCCGGGTAGCGATGGTAGAAATCGATGGCGATATCCTTAATGCTACTGCTGCCGGGCGCACGCTCGACGATAGGACCAAATATGCCCTGCGGCTGGACGTCAGAGGTGGATAGCCCTTTACCCTCTTCGCGATAAGCGCCTTCGACCTGGTTTGCGGCCAGTGCGCCGCCCCATAAAAATGTACTCGGGAAACTCTTCATCACGTGCTCCTTTTAGTCGTGCCTTACGCTGAGCAATGGCGCACCGGCAACCACGGTGCTGGCCGCAACGGTCACCACCTGCTGATACGCATCGCTGTTACTGATAATGATCGGGGTCGCCAGATCGTATCCGGCGTCAATAATGGCCTGACGGTCAAAGGTCAGCAGCAGGTCACCCGGCTGCACTTTGTCGCCGACGTTTACATGGGCGGTGAAGGGTTTGCCGTCGAGTTTGACGGTATCGATCCCGACGTGAATCAATACCTCGATTCCGCTGTCGCTCAGCAAGCCAATCGCGTGTCGGGTCTGGAACAAGGAGGCAACCATGCCGGAAAACGGCGCAATAACCTGATTTCCTGAGGGAATAATGGCGGTACCCTGACCGAGCAGGCCGCTGGCAAAAGTGGCATCAGGCAATTGGTCGAGTGCCAGTACGCTACCGGTCATCGGTGAGAGCACCTCATTGGCACTGAGGGTAGCGGGCAACGCGGCCTCTGACAGACGGCGCGCACCCGGCATTCCCGCCAGCAGCGTCATTGTGAAACTCAGCACCAGCGCCACCAGCGTGCCGATAATGCCGCCCCATAGCGTACTGTCGACGCCACCCGGCGGGATCATCTGGGCAATAGTAAAGATATTGGCAAAGCCGAAGGAATAAACGTGGGTATCACTGAACCCGACAATGGCACCGCCGATCGCTCCGGCGACGCAGCCAAAGTAGAACGGGCGACGTAGTGGCAGGTTAACGCCATAGACAGCCGGCTCGGTGATGCCGAAAATCCCGGCGGTGACCGAAGAGCCCGCCAGCACTTTCTGGCGCGCGTCACGGGTACGAAGCAAGACACCGAGCGTGGCACCTACCTGTCCCATTACCGCAGGCAACAGGATCGGTGCCATGGTGTCGTGACCCAGCACCGCCAGGTTGTTGATCATCAAGGGCACCAGTCCCCAGTGCAAACCGAAAATTACGCAGACCTGCCATAGTGCGCCCATCGCCGCGCCTGCCAGCCACGGAGCCTGCTGGTAAATCCACTGATAGCCATTCGCCAGCAACTGGCTCATCCCGGTTGCCAGCGGTCCAATCAGCAGGAAGGTCAGAGGAACGGTGATCGCTATGCAGATCAGCGGGGCAAAAAAGTTTTTCACGGAGGAAGGCAGAAAGCGGCTGCTCTGTTTTTCCAGCCAGCAGCTCAGCCAGGCGGCAAGAATAATCGGGATCACAGAGGAGCTGTAGTTAATCCAGGTTATCGGAATGCCAAAAAAAGCCTCGGTCACCGCCCCCGCCTGCTGGCTGGCCTCAAAAGCCGCAATCATAGTCGGATGGGTGAGTGCTCCACCAATGCTCATGGTGATAAACGGGTTGCCGCCAAATTTTTTCCCGGCGGTATAGCCCAGCACCAGCGGGAAGAAAAAGAACAGCGCATCACTGGCGGCGAACAGGATCTTATAGGTGCCGCTGTCGGGGGACAGCCAGTTGCAGACCACCGCCAGCGCCAGAAAGCCCTTGAGAATACCGGAGGCGGCCAGGATACCGATAAACGGAGTAAAAATGCCTGATACGATATCAATCAGGCGGTTGAACAGGTTGATCTTGTCGCCCTTCCCGTCATTGATGCTGGGTGCGTCTTCCGCCAGTCCGGCCGCTTTGCTGACGGCCTGCCAGACATCGTGGACGTGATTGCCAATCACCACCTGAAACTGACCGCCGCTTTCGACCACCATGATCACGCCTGGATTCTCCTTCAGGCTGCGGGCATCGGCTTTGCCGTGATCCTTCAGCTTGAAGCGAAGCCGTGTGGCGCAATGTACCAGACTGACGATATTCTCTTTGCCACCGACGTGGCCGAGAATATCTTTCGCCAACGCGTGATATTCCATCTCGATTTCCTTATAGCCGTGGCCCGCGGGCGCCGGATGACTGAGTAAAAAATAAAAAAAAACCCGAGAGCAGCCTGTGTGTTCAGGCCGCGCTCAGGTTTTGCCTGCGTTATGCAGTAACAATCCTGTTGAAGTAAAAATCCAGTTGCAGAAAAATCCAGTAATAGCGTCTAGCGTGCTTCTTTTCTCACCCGTTCGATATGAATGGTGAGGAACATAATTTCTTCCGCAGTCAGCTCGCGCTGATAGCTTTTTTGCAGGTGCTGCGCCAGCTTTTCGGCACATTTCCAGGCGTTGGCGTAGTTATCTTTTACTGCCCGATGGAGGGAGAGATCGTCATCCGGCACCACGGTACGCGTCAGCATTCGCTGGGCAAAAAACTTCAGATGAGTCACAAAGCGCTGGTAGCTCAGCGACTCTTCATCATATTCAATCTGTAACTGATACTTCACCAGCTGCAGGATTTCCTGCAGCACCCGGGTTACGTGCATAACCTCCGGCATTTCGCTGTTGAGCTGCGCCGTTACCAGATGCAGGGCGATGAAGCCCGCTTCATCCTCCGGCAGCTGGACGTTCAGGCGCTGAGCGATAATGGCCCGCGCTTCCTGCCCCAGTTCAAATTCTTTCGGGTAGAGCCGTTTAATCTCCCACAGCAGCACATTTTTAATGGTCAGGCCTTTATGTTGCCGTTCAATCGCAAAATGGCAGTGGTCGGTGAGGGTGATATACAGGCTCTCCTGCAAGGTCCCCAGCCGCTGGGCGGCAAGCTGGATGATGCGATCGCAGGTGGTCATCACCTCCAGCGGAATTTGGCTTAACAGATCCCCCAGCCGATGCATCAGTTCGTCGCTTTGCAGCGCGAAAATCTTCTCAATGCGCGCCTTATCAAGCGTGTCGCCGACGCGTCTCTGGAAGGCCAGACCGCGCCCCATAACGACCTGTTCGCCGCCGTGTTTATCCTGAACAACCACCACATTATTATTAAGAATTTTGGCGATTTTCATTGGAACCCCAGAAACAAAAAAACCTGACCTCCGGCAGAAGCCGGAAAATCAGGTTTTGCCTGCCGAAGCAGTAACAATCCAGTGGCGGTACTGTATCAGTTTCAATCGCAGCCTCAATAGCTTACGAAAAGAAACGTGATACAGATCGTTCTTACTGGTGTGATTTGCAGCAAGGCGAGATCAAAAATATAACCCGCTACAGGTAAACCGCGAGACGCCTTAAGGGCCGTCATTACGGCGAACGCGACATAAACGCGCAGATCTTTCAGCGGAAAGGATTTTCAAAGCAGAGTGGTTTGACGAGACGGCCTTTCAGGCAAGGCGTTTTAACAAGGAGGTGCGCAAAGCGGCATAAGGTGAAGATCGGTGCCAGACACAGTCAAAACAATAACGCCGGAAGGATCGCTTCCGGCGTTAACGGGGTCAGGCTGCTTTTACCGCGCGGACTTTTTTACTGCCAGTCTCTTCAGCCTTGTCATCGGCGCTGTCTGATGCCGTCTCAGGCTGACGGGCATCAGCAGCAACCGGCTCAGGCAGTTTGCTGGTGCGCAGAATATGTTGCACGGCATCTTTCTGCTCGGCAATCAGCAGGCCCAGGGTTTCCGCCTGCGTCTCATCCAGCGCGGGTTGATGCTGTAACAGCCAGTCGGTGAAGGCTTCGGCCATATCGAGCATTTTGTCGTAGGCATCGGCCTCTTTTTTATTGGCAAACGTCATCTTCTCTTCACCCTTTCTGACTACTACAAATTTTGTTTCGACAGCCATGTTTTTGCCCCTCAGATACTGTGTATACATACAGTATATCACGACGATGATGCTTTTCCAGCAGAGAATAGAGTTTATCGGTTATCCCCGGCATAACCTTAACCGGGCACAAACTTTAACCACTCTGTCGGGGAAGGCGCGTTGCTGGCTAGACCAGCAGCGCCTCAAGAAAATCGGCCAGCGCTTTACGCGGGTCATCCTCTTCCGAGACGATCATCTCAATCCCCCACTGTCCAAGTACCTCTTTTGCCACTGGATTATTGCGGTTGGTAAACAGATACGATTTCGGACGCGCCGTCGCCAGCCCGGTGCGGCCCCACATTTTAGTCAGGCGGTAAAACAGCAGCCGGATATTAAAATCGCTGATGCTGTAGCCGACAAACAGCACCGAATTGCCCATCACGTCGTGGGTCAGTTTTATGTCGAGCGGCGAATCGAAATAGAGCCGTTCAAAGTAGCTGCTTTCATCCAGCACGATAGAGGTGTCATCATCGAAATCGCCGTGCAGCTTGATAATGTGGCGTTTATCTTCGGTCAGCGACACCAGATCGGCGGCGTTAGCCACTTTGTAATACGGGACGCCATGCGCATCGTGTGCCGCTTCCAGCCAGCGATCGTAATTGGTGGTATAGATGCGGGAAAAGTTGCCCTGGGTGATCATGGTGTGGATTTCTGAGGTCCGGACATCAATATCCGGGCGGTGCCATTCGCGATCCATCCAGCTGCGCAGCGGGCCGAGCGATCCTTTCTTCTGTTTGTAATATTCCGCCAGCGACAGATGGGTGCCATAGGTGTTAAAGATTTTTGGATCGTAACCCAGCTCATTGGCGAGATGGGCAATCAGCTCATGCCACTCCGGCAAACCAAGATTGCGTGAGATACCCGCGCCGGCAAACAGAATCAGCTTACCGGAATCATAAGCACGTTTAAGTTCAGGTTTCATGCGACTCCCCGAGCCGTTTTCAAAAAAGTGGCGAAGCGATCGAGCGCGATGCGCCGCATCGAAATCTCATTCTTGAGTTCACCCATTTCGGCAAATGTCTGATCGTAACCTTCCGGGATAAAGACACAATCCCACTGAAAGCCGCGTGTGCCGGCCGGTTCGGCGGCGATGGTACCGCGCAGTTCGCCGGAAAACTGATACATTTTGCGACCATCGCAGTAACCCAGCACGGTCTTAGCCGTCACGGCCTGGCTATCGAGCCCCTGCACCAGGGCGGTAAAACGCTCCGCATCCAGCCGGTTCCAGAAGATGCGGGTCAACCCGGCTGGCAGGCCATTCAGGCCATCCAGATAGAGTCCGGTATGCTCAACGAACAGCGGTCGTCCAATCAGTGAAAAGGCCTTGGTCAGCTTATCGCGCACCAGATCGAGTTCGTTTTCAGTCTGAATTTCTTCGATACGACGGGAGATGGGCAATACTTCGACCCCGATAGGTTCGAGGATTTTGCGCACCTCCGCCAGCTTTTGCTCATTGGCAGAAAGGAATCTGATTTTCATGGGGCTTCCAG
Organism: Pantoea sp. AN62; assembly: GCF_050432985.1. Lineage (NCBI taxonomy): Bacteria > Pseudomonadati > Pseudomonadota > Gammaproteobacteria > Enterobacterales > Erwiniaceae > Pantoea > Pantoea sp. AN62. Next base: position 105,149 of record NZ_JBNPYB010000002.1, read on the forward strand.
GTTAATTGCTCCGCCGCGCGCTGAATCGACAGGCGGGCAGGATAGAACACTAACGCTGGAGAGTGTAGCGCAATTCTGTGGTCCGTCGCCGTGATGGCCGTTCAGCCGGAGGAGCGAGGCAGGCAGAATAAACGGCGCCGAAGCGCCAGAGAAGGTTCAGTACTGAATGCCGGGGGGATTTACCGTGGAGTGCGCGATGGCTTCATCCTGTTCGCCCCAGCGCGTCAGAACCTGCTGATACTGACCGCCGCTGATGGTGCCATCAATGGCCGCCTGCAGTGCGGGTGCCAGACCGTTGCCCTTTTTGGTGGTGACCGCGACCCAGGCGCGAAACGGCCCGCTGCCAACCAGTTTTGTTTGTCCGCGTGACGCCGCCTTCCACGCTGCCATCGAGTGCGGCCCGAACATCGCATCGGCACGTCCCGACAGCAGGGAAAGCGTGGCCGAGGCGTCATCGGTCAGATAGATCGGCGTGACTGCTGGCAACCCTTTGGCCTGGTTTTGCCGATCCCAGCTCAGCAGGATTCGCTCCTGATTGGTGCCGGACGCCACGATGATGCGTTTACCGGCGATATCGGCGGGCGCATTGATCGCGCTGATTTTACTGTCACTTTTCACCGAGAAAGCGTGGTTATCGGCGCGATAGGTGGCGAAATCGAACTTCTTTTTGCGCTCTTCGGTCACGGCGATGTTAAACATCGCCACATCGTAGCGGCCTGCGGTGATCCCCAGCGGCCAGTCCTCCCACGATGCCGGCACCAGCTTCAGTTTTAATCCCAGACTGTCGGCCAGCAGCCGGGCAATATCGGGATCGCTGCCGATCCGCGAGACATTATCCGACGCCAGCAGTGACAGCGGCGGCGAGTTGGTGGCGGAAGTCGCCACCGTCAGGGTGCCTGGCTCAATAAAAGTAAAGTTTGCCGGAATTTTTGCGATCGCTGCCGGATTGGCGGGCGCATGAATCGGCGTTTCATTTTGCCGGGTGTCACGTTGTTCAGCGGCGGAAGTGGCCAGCGGCGACAGCAGCGACAGCAGCAGCAATGACAGAGGGCTCAGCTTCATCGTCACCCTCACAGCACGCGCGCCAGGAAGCGCCGGGTTCGCTCATGGCGCGGATTATTCAGTACCTGGCTGGTGCTGCCCTGCTCTACGATCCTGCCATCGACCATAAACACCACGTTATCCGCCACTTCACGTGCAAAGCCAATCTCGTGGGTAACGATCACCAGCGTGGTGCCGGAGCGCGCCAGTTTTTTGATCACGTCGAGCACCTCGCCGACCAGTTCCGGATCAAGCGCCGAAGTTGGTTCGTCAAACAGCATCACCCGTGGATTTAGCATCAGCGCCCGGGCAATGGCGATACGCTGTTGCTGGCCGCCTGACAGATGACGCGGCCAGGCGTCAGCTTTATGCCGCAGACCGACAATATCCAGCAGCTCACCGGCACGCTGAATCGCTGCCGCTTTGGTGAGCTGTCGATGGGCAATCGGCGCTTCAATCAGATTGTCCAGCACGCTGAGGTGCGGGAACAGATTGAAATTCTGAAACACATAGCCGACGTTAATGCGCTGACGCAGAATCGCCTGCTCTTTCAGTTCGTAGAGCTTATCGCCGCGCTGCTGATAGCCGATGTAGTCGCCGTCAATCTGGATAAACCCTTCATCCACCCGCTCCAGATGATTGATGGTGCGCAACAGGGTCGACTTGCCGGAGCCGGAGGGGCCGAGGATCACCGTCACCGATCCCGGATCCAGTGACAGTGAAACCGCATCCAGCGCTTTGTGTTTGCCAAAACTTTTACTGACGCCGGTAATGCTGATGGCACCGGTGGTGTGTGATGTGCGGTAATCAATGGCTTCGGACATGGCTGATCTCCTCGGTTGGATTGAGAGGCGTGACGCGGTTGCGCCACTGCCGCCAGCGCGACGGCTGCGGTTCGCGGGTCACACTGCGGGCCAGCCAGCGTTCAACGCTGTGCTGAATCACCGACAGCACGGTGGTGATAATCAGATACCAGGCGGCGCCGACCATCAGCAGCGGGATCACTTCCTGGTTGCGGTTGTAGATCATCTGGATGGTGTAAAACAGTTCTGGCATCGCCAGCACGTACACCATCGCGGTGCCCTTCGCCAGGCTGATGATTTCGTTAAAGGCAGTGGGAATGATGGCGCGTAACGCCTGCGGCAGAATGATGCGGAAGGTGCGGCGGGTTGCCGACAGTCCCAGCGCGGAGGCCGCTTCGACCTGGCCGTGATCGACCCCCAGAATCCCGCCGCGAATGATCTCCGCGCTGTAGGCCGCCTGCACCAGCGTTAAGCCAATGACCGCTGCCGGAAACTGGCCCAGCACATTAATGGTCTGAAACGCGCCCCACGACAGAGTGGTAAACGGGATACCAATCGACAGGGTGTCGTAGAGATAAGAGAAGTTGTACAGAATGATCAGCACCACAATCAGCGGCAGCGAACGGAACAGCCAGATATAACCCCACGCCAGACTGCTCAGCAGCCACGAGGAGGAGAGGCGCGCCAGGGCCAGCAGCCCGCCAAATATCAGGCTGAACACCGTCCCCAGCAGCGTCAGCAACAGGGTCTGACCCAGACCATGCAGGATCACCGGATCGAAGAACCAGCGGGCAAATACGCCCCATTCCCAGCGCGGATTAAAGGCGACCGACTGGATCACGCCCGCCAGAATAAACAGGGCGACGATCGCCCCAACGGTACGGGCCGGATAACGCGCCGGCACCACCTGCAGATGTTGATGCTTGCTCATCGTCCCTCCTTAACTCGCCTGTGCGACGTCCTGCACGCCAATCACTTTTATAAAACGCAGCCGGCCATCGTGCGGCGGCTGACCATAGCGTTCCAGATCCCCGCTCAGATCAAACTGCGGCTGATAGCCATGGCCGGTGTAAAGCCGCACCGCCTCTGGCTGGCGGAAACCGGTGGTGAGAAACAGCCGCTGATACCCCGCCCGCAGCGCACGCCGCTCCAGCTCCTGTAACACCACCAGCGCCAGCCCCTGACGCCGCAGATCGCTGCGGGTCCAGATGCGTTTCAGTTCCGCCGTCTGCGGGTCATAAGGCTTATAGGCACCCATCGCGATGATCTCGCCGTCACGCTCCAGCACGATGAATAATCCCTGCGGCGGCAGATACCACTCGGTCAGCTCCTGCTCCTTTTGGCGGGCAAAATAGTCGCCGTAGCGGGCGGCATATTCGCCAAACAGGCCGGTCAGAATCGGTTGCAGTTCCGCCGCCTCGGGCGAAACTTCACGGAATATGGCTTCACTCATCGTCTGCTCCTTAATCGCCCAGTCCGGCCGGGTTAATTTCGGAACGATCGATCCGCTCCACCCCTTCGCCCCAGCGGTTCAGCACCTGCTGGTAGTCGCCGTTTTTCATTACGCCGTTCAGCGCGGTGCTGATCGGTTCAGCCAGGCCGCTGCCCTTTTTCACCGTCACTGCGATGTGGGCTGCTTTCGGCCAGCCACCATCGACGCTGCCGACCAGCCGGGTTTTGCCGTTAAGCGCCGCTTTCCATGCGCCAATTACGTTGGGGCCAAAATAGGCGTCGGCCCGTCCGGCCTGCAGTGCCAGCGTCTGGGCGGCATCATCTTTGGTATAAATCGGCGTAAACGGCTTCAGGCCTTTCGCCTGATTCTGTTTATCCCACGCCAGCAGGATCGCTTCCTGATTGGTGCCGGAACCGACGATGATGCGCAGTCCGGCAATATCCTCCGCTTTGGTCAGCGAGGTGATTGGGCTGTTGGTTTTGACGTAAAAGCCGAGAGAGTCTTTGCGATAGGTGGCGAAATCGAACTTCTCTTTACGTTCTTTGGTGACGGTGATGTTAGAGATCGCCGCATCATATTTGCCGGAGGCGACACCCAGCGGCCAGTCTTCCCATGAGGTCGGCACCACATTGAGCTTCAGGCCGAGGCTGTCGGCCACCAGACGGGCGATATCGACTTCGCTGCCGAGCAGGGTTTTATTGTCGTCGGAGAAGACCGTCAGCGGCGGAGAGTTCTGTGCCGCCACCGCCACGGTAAATGAACCTGGCACCGCAAAGCGATGACCGGCCGGCAACTGCGCCACCGCTTGTGGGTTCTTGCTACTGTGGATCGGCGTTTTATTGGCGTCGAGGCTGACCCGCTGGCCGTTGTACGCCACGCTGGTGCCGTCCGCCAGGGCGCTGCCGCTGGCTGCCAGAATAATCAGGGCGATGAGTCTTTTATTTTTTTGCATAGCACAGGCTCTTATTGTGAAGTGAACTGATTGACCGGCAGCGTCAGGTCAAAACTGTCGCGCAGGGTGTTACCGGGATAGTCGCGACGGGTCAGGCCGCGCGCCTGCAAAATCGGCACTACGCGGTCAACAAACCGTTCGAAGGTATCCGGGGTGCCGCCGTTGATAATGAAGCCATCGGTGGCGTCGGTTTCGAACCAAAGCTGCAGACCATCTGCCACCTCTTCCGGCGTACCGTGGAACAGGGGACGCGGCGTTGCCGCCTCCAGTGCTGCCTGACGCAGGGTGTGTCCCTGTTCACGCGCTTTGCGTTTGATCTCATCGGTGGTGCTGCGGAAACTGTTCTGCCCGATGTCACCGATATCAGGAAAGGGCTGATCGAGCGGATACTGTGAGAAGTCGTGATGGTCGAAGAAGCGGCCAAGGTAGTTGAGCGCATCGTTAATCGACACCAGCGCGGCGGTAGTCTGGTACTGACGCTCCACGTCGTCGGCGTCGTCACCGACAATCACGCTCACGCCCTGGAAGATGTGGAGATCCTCTGGCTGACGGCCGTTCGCCACCAGCTGCTGTTTAACATCACGGTAAAAGGCCTGCGCCTCTTCGCGGGTTGGCTGGTGGGTGAAGATGGCATCGGCATGGCGGGCGGCCAGCTTTTTGCCGTCCTCTGACGCCCCGGCCTGGAAGATAATCGGACGGCCCTGCGGCGTGCGCGAGATGTTAAGCGGGCCCTGAACCTGGAAGAAATCACCGTGATGATTCAGGGTATGCAGCTTAGCCGGATCGAAAAACTGGCCGCTCTGCTTGTCGCGCACAAAGGCATCCTGCTCCCACGAATCCCACAGGCCTTTCACCACCTGCAGATACTCATCGGCGATGCGATAGCGTAAGGCGTGCTCCGGATGCTGCTGACGCGAGAAGTTTTTAGCCGAGCCTTCCAGCGGCGAAGTCACCACGTTCCAGCCGGCGCGGCCACCGCTGAGATGATCGAGGCTGGCAAACTGGCGCGCCACGGTAAAGGGTTCACTGTAGGAGGTTGAAACCGTGCCAACCAGCCCGAGATGCTCGGTGACGCCCGCCAGCGCCGACAGCAGCGTCAGCGGTTCAAAGCGGTTGAGAAAGTGCGGAATCGACTTTTCGTTGATGTATAAACCATCGGCGACAAACAGAAAGTCGAGCTTGCCCTGCTCCGCTTTGCGGGCGATCTTTCTGGCGTAATCAAAGCTGATGCTGGCATCGGCCTGGGCCGCCGGATGACGCCAGGCAGACATGTTCCCGGACGCGCCGTGCAGAATAGTACCCAGCCGAAGTTGTCTTGTGCTCATGATGCTCTCTCTTTTTTAGTCATAGCGCTGCCTGAACGGCGGTCGTCACGACAGCCGCAAGGGAATGACAGCAGATAGTGAAATCAGGTCAGAATGGCTTCCCGACATCGCGCATTGAGCTGTTGCAGCGCCTGTTGGGCCAGTTGAGCGAAGTAGTCTGCCGCAGGGGCGATCAGGGCTTCATCCGGATTGAAACTGGCGTGGTGCAGGCCATAATCGCTGGCACTGCCGATACTGACGAACACGCCAGGCACCTGTTGCAGATAGAAGGCAAAGTCCTCACCCAGCAGATGCAGTCCGGCTGGCTGCACCCGGTACCCGAGCTGTTGCGCCACCTCACTGCTGAAGTGCGCCCAGTCATCATCATTGACCAGCACCGGCGGACCCGGATGCCAGCTCAGCGTCGCGTCTGCACCACTCGCCTGGGCAAAGTTTTCCACCAGCGTGCGCACCCGCTGTTCCAGTTCGGCCCGCAGCTGGCGATCGTGGGTACGGGCGGTGCCGCCGAACTCAACGCCACCAGGCAGGACATTCCATGTTTTGCCGCCATCAATCCGGGTAATGCTCAGTACCAGACTGTCGAACGCGCTGAAACTGCGGCTGGTGAGTCCCTGTAATGCCTGAATGATCTGGCTGGCGACCACGATACTGTCGACACCCTGTTCCGGGTGGGCAGCATGCGCGCCTTTGCCGGTCACGCGGATAATAAATTTGTCGGCGTTGGCGTAGAACGCGCCGCCGCGGGTTGCGAATGTGCCGACCGGCAGCGTCGGTTCATTGTGCATGCCAAAGATGGCCTGCACCTGATCCAGTACGCCAGCGTCAATAAACTGACGGGCGCCCCGTGCGATCTCTTCGGCGGGCTGAAACAGAATGCGCACCCGCCCCGCCAGTTGTGGCTCAATTGCCCGAAGCTGTACCGCCGCGCCTAACATCACGGCGCTGTGCAGATCGTGGCCGCAGGCATGCATGACGCCAGGATGACGGGAATGAAACCGTACGCCACTCGCCTCGTGAATCGGCAGTGCATCAATATCAGTACGCAGGGCGATCACCGTTTCACCCTGTCCAATTTCCGCCACCACGCCGGTTTCAAGCGGGTAATCAAGCAGCCGGATGCCGGCCTCCTGCAGCCAGTGGCGCAGCCGTGCCGTGGTCGCAAACTCCTGACCCGACAGCTCCGGCCAGGTGTGCAGCTCGCGCCGCCATTCAATCAGTTGTGATGCATTCGGCTTCATGATGATTCTCCGCTGAAGGGCGATCAGGCTGCGACCAGATGATGCGTTGCCAGCAGGGCCAGCGAATGGTGACGTGCAACCGGTTCGCTGATCGGCGTATCAATAATGAACTCATCGATACCAAAGTTATGGTGCAGCGCATCCAGCTGGGCATGAACCTGCGCGGCGGTGCCTTTCAGCAGCGACGGCGTACGCGGCTCAATCAGGTAATCACGATAACCCCCCTGGCGCACATACCGTTCGGCCTGTTCGAGGCTGGCAACATTGACGCCGGGACCATTTTTCACCGCTACGTGGTAGTGACGGAGGTTAGCCACCAGCAGATCGGCACCCGCGGGCGAATCGGCCACCACCACCTGCACGGCCACCAGCGCGCGCTGACCGTTGCTGAGGCGGGAATAGGTGCCGAGCACCTGCTCCAGCAACTGACGGTCACCGTTCAGATGCGCCGCGAACACCAGCTGCCAGCCGAGACTGGCGGCCAGTCGGGCGCTCTCTTCACTGGCACCCAGCAGAAAACGGTTCACCGGCCGTGACGGCAGCGGCGTCGCCTGCAAACGTTCATCGTCATCAGCGCCGCTGTGGCTGTCGGGTTTCAGCCAGCTATCCAGCAGCTGCAGCTGTTCGGCAAAGCTGCCCTTCTCTGACGGCTGTACACCCAGCTGAAGCGCACGGGTAGAAAGTGGTAATCCGCCTGGCGCCTTGCCGATACCTAAATCGATACGGCCCGGTGCCAGTGACGCCAGCAGATTGAAGTTTTCCGCCACCTTATAAGGACTGTAATGCTGGAGCATCACCCCGCCCGAACCCACGCGGATATGCCGGGTCTGGGCAATAATCCACGCGATCAACAGTTCCGGTGACGGGCTGGCCAGCTGCGCGGTGTTGTGGTGTTCCGCCAGCCAGAAGCGGTGATAGCCCCACTGTTCAGCCAACTGCGCCAGTTGCAGGGTGCGCTGCAATGCTGCGCCTGGCGATTCCCCCTCAACGACGGGCGCTTTGTCTAACAGACTTAATCGATATGCCATTCACCTGATCCTTATTATTCCGGTTGCTGGCCAGTGTGGAGCGAGGCTTATATTTGGTAAAACATCATATTGTTTTATCTATTTTTAGTTTATTCATATCAGTGCGAAAAGAGAAAGTGAATGGATTATAAATAATATTAAAAACAGATACTTATGATTATTGATCAATTGTTCAGATATTGATGAATCGGCTATTGCAGGCATAAAGCGAAATTATCGGCAATGGATTGCAGAAAAGTGTCTTAAGCAGTCAACAAGCGAACTTCAAATCACGGATCACTTTATCGCTAAATAAAACAGCGGTTAAAAAGGCTGCTGCCGTAAAGGCGGCGGGAATATCCCGTTGTTTTTTATTAACGCCCGCTATCGGCGTTGAGGTTTAACAGCGGTGTTGTTGTGCGGTGCAGAAGATTATTGGAGCGGGCGAGTGGATAAAGGCGGAACACGCCATCCTGTCCGGGCATTGATTTTTTTCAGATAAGCTTTGACCAATTCATTAGTTTATCTGCGTGTTGCGTCATTCGATGATGATTCCGTCTGCTGAGACAATTGATAACAAAGGAATTCATTATGAAGACGTTTTTTCACCGTGCGCCGCGTTCGCCGGCGCTGGTTTTGAGTTTACTCGCCGGGAGTTTTGCCTTTAATGCCGTGGCCGCACCGGTCAAAGGCGGCACGCTGATTTATCTGGAGCAGCAGGCACATACGAATCTCTATCCTCCTGCCGGCGGATTTTATCCGAATGGCGGTATTCTGAATCAGATCACCGACAAGTTAACCTGGCAGAACCCGGAAACCCTGCAGGTGGAACCCTGGATTGCCGAGAGCTGGACCACCAACGCCGATAAAACCCAGTACACCTTTAAACTCCGTCCCGGCGTCACCTTCTCCGATGGCACGCCGCTGGATGCCAATGCGGTGGCGAAAAACTTCGATACCTACGGGCTGGGTAACAAAGCCCTGCGCCTGCCGGTGTCTGAGGTGATCAATAATTACGATCACAGCGAAGTCATCGATCCGCTGACAGTGAAGTTCTATTTTAAACAGCCGTCTCCGGGGTTCCTGCAGGGCACTGCAACTATCGGCTCCGGGCTGGTTTCACTCAGCACGCTGGCGCGCAGCTTCGATCAGCTGGGCGATGCCCGCCATATTATCGGCTCGGGACCCTTTGTGGTCAGCGATGAAAAGCTGGGGCGCGAAGTCGACCTGGTGGCGCGTAAGGATTACCGCTGGGGACCCGTAAACGGTCAGCAGCAGGGTCCGGCTAATCTGGACGGCATTAAAGTGCTGGTCACGCCGGAAGATAGCGTGCGCATTGGTGCGCTGCTGGCCGGTCAGGCCGATTTTATCCGCCAGGTTCAGGCCTATGATGAGAAACAGGCTAGCGAACAGAATTTCCCGATCTATGCCGCACCGACCCGTGGCGTCAACGATAGCCTGAGCTTCCGCCCGGATAATCCGCTGGTCAGCGATATCCGGGTTCGTCAGGCGTTATTGCACGCCACCAACGCGAAGCAGGTGGTGGATACGCTGTTCTCAGCCAACTATCCGCAGGCCACCTCGGTGGTAGCGAAAAGCGCGGCGGGTTACGTCAATCTGGCTGACAAACTGACGTTCGATCTGGCGAAAGCCAGGGCATTGCTGGATCAGGCAGGCTGGCAGCCGGGTGCCGACGGCATTCGTCAGAAAGCGGGTCAGCGGCTGGCGCTCACCGTGTATGAATCCTTACCCCAGCCGCAGAACAAAGAGGTGCTGCAACTGGTGGCGCAGCAGTGGCGTCAGGTGGGTGTCGCGCTGACGGTGAAGGCCGGTGATGCCGGCAGTAAAACACTGGATAATCTCGATCCGCTTAAAACCCCGCTTAACGTCACCGAAGTTGGCCGTGCCGATCCTGACGTGATTAAGAGCAGCTTCTATCCGGCTAACCGCGACAACCTGCTGCAGAAAGGCGGCTCCAGCGACAAAGTCAAAAACTTCCGTGACGACCGGCTTAATCAGCTGCTGGTGGCGATCTCAGCCGAGGTCGATCCGGCCAAACGACTCCAGCTGACCGTTGATGTGCAGCGTTATCTGCTCGATCAGGCTTACGTCATTCCTATCTTCGAAGAGCCCCAGGTTTATGCCGGTGCACCCTGGCTGAAAGGGGTGAAGTTTGAAGCGGTAGGCCGTCCGGCGCTTTATGGCGCATGGCTGGAAAAACATTAAACCGGAGTTGATGATGCGCCACTACTTGTTGCATCGGGCAGGACTGGGACTGCTGGTCCTGTGGGCCGCTTTTACCCTGTCATTTTTCCTGTTGCAGGTGCTGCCGGGCGATGCGGTACTGATTAAGTTCCAGAATCCGGATCTCGGTCTCAGCCCGCAGCAGATTGCTGAGATGCGTCAGGCTTATGGCGCGGACAATCCGCTGTGGCAGCAATATCTGCATACGCTGGCCGCCATGCTGCACGGTGACTTTGGCTATTCGGTTCAGGCGGGCGTGCCGGTCAGCCAGCTGCTGGTCGCTAATCTGCCGGGTACCCTGCGTCTGGCGTTGTGCGGATTTTTACTGGCGACGCTGCTGGCGTTTGCGCTGGCGGCGCTCTCCCGCCATCCGGCGCTGCGCGGCCTGCGTAATCTGCTGCAATCGCTGCCGGCGCTGTTTATCTCGGTCCCGACCTTCTGGCTGGGGATCGCCTTAATACAGCTGTTCTCATTTCAGCTGCGCTGGATACCGGTGATCAATCCCTCGCCGTGGCAGGGACTGATTCTGCCGATTATCACCGTGGCGATCCCGATCTCCGCGCCGCTGGCGCAGATTCTGTTGCGCAGTATTGATGAGGTCTCAACCCGTCCGTTTGTGGCGGTAGTCAGAGCCAAAGGTGCCAGCGAAGGCTACGTGCTGTGGCGACACGTGCTGCGTAACGCCCTGCTGCCGGTGCTGACGGTGGCCGGTTTACTGCTGGGCGAACTGATCGCCGGTGCGCTGATTACCGAGACGGTGTTTGGTCTGGGCGGCCTTGGCCAGCTCACGCAGCAGGCGGTTAATAATCAGGACGTGGCGGTGCTGCAGGCGGTGGTGGTGATTTCAGCGCTGGGCTTTGTGGTGATTAACCTGGTGGTGGATTTGCTGATGCCGCTGCTTGATCCGCGCTTACAACTGTTGAGAGGCACACCATGAGTCTGGTTGATTATGCCGCGGCGCGACGCCCGGCACGGGCGAAGAGAGGTGCAGTCAGCGTGCAGCCCGGCTTATGGCTGGCGGCGCTGGTGATGCTGCTGGCACTGCTGGCGGCGCTGTTTCCTGGCCTGTTTACAGACGCCAGCCCGGTTGAAGGCGTGGCCGGCGCCCAGCGTCTGGCGCCGCAGGCCGGTCACTGGCTGGGCACCGATCAGCTGGGACGCGACCTGTTTGCCCGCATCGTTTACGGCGCGTCACACTCGCTGTCAGCGGCGTTTATTGCGGTGGCGATTGGGCTGGTTATCGGCACCGCGCTCGGCCTGATCGCCGGTGCGACAGGCGGCAAAACCGAATCGGTACTGATGCGGCTGGTCGATGTGCTGCTCTCAATTCCGGCGCTGTTACTCTCGCTGAGCCTGTTGATTCTGCTCGGTTTCGGCACGGTGAACGCGGCGCTGGCGGTGGGCACCGCCTCGATCGCCAGCTTCGCCCGGCTGGCGCGCGCTGAAGTGGTGCGCATCCGTCACAGTGACTATGTCGAAGCGGCCTATGGCAGCGGCGGCCGCTTTTTCACCGTGCTGTGGCGTCACATTCTGCCGAATGCGCTCAGCCCGGTCATCGCCTATGCCGCACTGCAGTTTGGGCAGGCCATTCTGGCGCTCTCAACCCTGAGTTTTCTTGGCTACGGCACGCCGCCGCCGATCCCGGAATGGGGATTACTGATCGCCGAAGGCCGTAATTATCTGGCCACCGCCTGGTGGCTGACCACTTTTCCTGGCGTGGTGGTGGTGGCTGTCGTGCTCGCCGCTAACCGTATCAGTCAGCAACTGTCAGGAGGCCAGCGATGAGCAGGCAACCGTTACTCGCTGTCGATCAACTTACCCTGAGTTATCGCAGCGGCAATCTGTGGCAACCGGTGGTGCACAATGTCAGTTTTACGCTTAACGCCGGTGAGATGGTGGCGCTGGTGGGTGAATCCGGATCGGGTAAAACCACCACGGCGCAGGCAATTATCGGGCTGATGGCGGATAACGGCCGCCGCGATCGCGGGGAAATCCGACTCAACGGCGTCGATATCAGTCAGTGGTCGCAGAAGCGTTTCGATTCGCTGCGCGGTGCGCAGATTAGTCTGGTGCCTCAGGACCCCGGCAATTCCCTTAATCCGGTGAAAACCATCGGTGAGCAGGTATCAGAAATTCTGCGCCTGCACCGGGCAAGTTCCACCGCCCAGCGTCAGCAGCGGGTGATTGAGTTGCTGACCCGCGTCGGGCTTAGCCATCCGGAACAGCGCGTTCACCAGTATCCACATCAGCTGTCGGGCGGGATGAAGCAGCGGGTATTGATCGCCATTGCGCTTGCCCTGCAACCGGCGTTGATTATCGCTGATGAGCCAACCAGCGCGCTGGATGTAACGGTGCAAAAGCGCATTCTTGACCTGCTGGATCAACTGCGGCGTGAGTCGGGAACCGCCGTGTTGTTTGTAACGCATGACCTGGCGCTGGCGGCCCAGCGGGCTGACCGCATTATGGTATTCCGCCACGGTGAAATTCAGGAATCCGCCCCGGCGGCCCGTCTGATCAGCGCGCCGGCACATCCCTATACCCGTCAGTTGCTGCAGGACGCCACCCCGCAACGGCGTACCCGCCCTCAGAGTCAGCGCGCGCATTTTTCCGCCCCGGCGATTCAGGTCACCGCTATCGCAAAGAGTTTTTCCCTTGGTAAACAACAGCGGTTACAGGCGCTGGATCAGGTCAGTTTTCAGGTGGCACGCGGCACCACGCATGCGCTGGTCGGGGAATCCGGATCGGGGAAAACCACGCTGGCGCGCATCGTCATGGGATTTGAAACGGCGGACAGCGGTACGGTGACGCTGGACGGCGATATTGTCAACGGACTGCGCGGTGAAGCACTGCGTCAGCTGCGACGCAAAATCCAGTTTGTTTATCAGAATCCGTTTGCCTCGCTCGATCCGCGTCAGACGCTGTTTGAGATCATTGAAGAGCCGTTACGTAACTTTGGGCGCCTGAGCCGCGAAGTGCGTCGGCAGCGGGTCGAAGCGGTGACCGACAGAGTGGCGCTGCCGCTGAGCCTGTTGTCGCGTCGGCCGCATCAGCTCTCCGGTGGCCAGCGTCAGCGGGTAGCGCTGGCGCGCGCGCTGATCGCCGAACCGCAGATACTGGTGCTGGATGAAGCGACCTCGGCGCTCGACGTCACGGTACAGGCGCAAATCCTCGACCTGTTGCAGCAGTTACAGGCGGATCTGGGGCTGACCTATCTGTTTATTACCCACGATTTAGCCACGGTGCGGCAGATTGCCGACAGCGTAACGGTGTTAAAAGCGGGACAGGTGGCAGAGCAAGGTGACGTTGTCACGCTATTTTCATCCCCACGCCATCCCTACACCCGTGAATTAATCGACGCCATTCCTCCTCTTATTCCATTGAACACGCTTCCCCTGAAGACTAAGGAGTCAGCATGACCCGTCGCCTCGGCTTTTTTACCCGCCTGCTGGATAAGGTGCCTGCGAAGCAGCGTTACCGGCTGGCAACTGAACAGATTCAGCACGCGGAGCGATGTGGTTTTGATAACGCCTGGGTGGCGCAGCACCATTTTCATCAGGATGAAGGCGGGCTGCCGTCACCGCTGCTGTTTCTGGCGCACGTTGCAGCGCTCACCCGCCATATCCGGCTCGGTACCGCCATTATCACCCTGCCGATGGAGAATGCGCTGCGGGTCGCCGAAGACGCTGCGGTGCTGGATCAGCTGGCGGATGGCCGGCTGGAAATCGGGCTGGGATCGGGCGGTACGCCGTCGTCGTTTCACTCATTTGGTCAGCGTTTTGAAGCGCGAGGCGTGGCGTTTGCAGAGCATCTGCATACCCTGCTCAGCGCCTGGCGTGGCGATTCGCTCGGCCATCCTGATAACCATCTCTATCCGGCAGCGACACAACTGGCCGATCGCGTCTGGATCGCCACATTCTCCGTGGAAGGTGCGGTACGCGCGGCACAGGGCGGACACGGTCTGATGCTGTCCCGCACCCAGCCGCGCCCGGCCGACCAACCGGCGTTACCGCTTGATGCGCTGCAAAACCCACTGATTGATGCCTATCTGGCTGCGCTACCGGCGGGCGTGACGCCCCGCATTCTCGCCTCCCGCACCGCTTTTGTCGCGGACTCAACGGCGTATGCACGCCAGGTGGCCGAGCCGGGCATTCGCCAGCAGGCGCAACAGTATCGCGCGGGCGGACATCAATTGCGCGGCGAACGCTTCGACGATCTGCTGGCGCAGTTTGATGCCCACGTCGGGGATGTCGCGACGGTTCAGCGCTCGCTGGCACAGGACAGCACGCTATTGCGCGTCACCGATATCTCTTTTCAGGTGCACTCCGTTGAGCCGTCGCATGCTGACACGCTGCGCTCGATCGAACTGATTGCCGAACATCTTGCGCCAGCGCTTCGTGCGGCTGGCGAACCTCGCTAACAGGAGCACGTTATGACTCAAGCTGACGATCTGCTAAACGCACTGGCCGATATCGCCCCCGATTCTGACCTGGCACAAGCGCGCCAGGTCCGCCACGCCGCCACCCAGCATACCCAGGGCAGTTATGCGGTGCTGTTCGGCCAGCAGGAGGATGATTTTCCGCTGCCTGAACGGCTGGCATTGGCCGCGCAGCTGGCGGAGTGGCATGACCAGCCGGGCCTGCAGGCACACTATTTACACCTGCGATCGTCGCAGCCGGGCGGCGTCTCTGAGCGCGATCGGGCCGCCGAAGCGTTTGCCCGACGCCTGACCTTCGAACCGGTCAGCGCGGCACCGGCACACATTGCCGAATTGCAGCAGGCGGGCTGGAGCCCACGCGGCATTGTCACGCTGGCGCAGCTGGTGGCTTTTATCAGTTTCCAGAGCCGGTTGCTGGCCGGTCTGCGTGTATTACAGGGCGATGTGGCACAGGCTGACGCGCCGCCGGTGGTGGCTGGTCACTGGCACGATGCGCCGCACACCGCCAGCGGCAAGACGGCCGTTACCGCCTTTACCCAGCGTGAACTGGGCTGGGAACCCTGGCTGGCGGCGAAACCGCTGGCGGAGTTCAGTGCGGATGAACAGGCTACGCTGGCTAAATTTGGTCATAGCGACTCCGATTATTTCCGTCTGCTGGCGCGTAACCTGCCGCTGCTGGAACAGCGCACCCTGACCGATAAAGGCATTTTCTACACCGCGGGCGGTCTGCCACGTGCTGAACGGGAACTGGCGGCAACGGTAGTAAGTAAGGTTAACGGCTGTATCTATTGCGCGTCGGTCCATGCGCGCAAAGCCAGTCAGTTAGCGAAGCAGGATGATGCGATTCAGAAACTGCTGAACGTGGCGCCGGGTGCGGTGTTGTCCCACGGTCAAAGCCCGCGCTGGCAGGCACTGATCGCTTTCGCGGCGGCGCTATCGGTCACACCGGCGCGGCTGACGCAACAGCATATCGATGCGGTGCGTGATCAGGGGCTGGACACGCTTGCCCTGCTCGATCTGATCCAGTCCAGTGCCTTTTTTGCCTGGGCGAACCGCCTGATGCTGACGCTGGGTGAACCTTTTCTGCCGCAACAACAGGGATAACCATGACATCGTTTTCAACTGAACAACTGGTGCAGTGGCGTCGCGAATTGCATCAGCATCCGGAATTATCCAGTCACGAATTCGCTACCACCGAACGCATTACCCGCTGGCTGGAACAGGCGGGCATCCGCCTGCTGCCGCTGGGACTGAAAACCGGCGTGGTGGCGGAGATGGGCGACGGACCGGCGCTGATCGCACTGCGTGCCGATATCGATGCGCTGCCGATTGATGAAATTACTGACCGGCCGTGGCGCTCACAGCAACCGGGCGTGATGCACGCCTGCGGTCACGATCTGCATACGGCGGTGATGATGGGTGTTGCCCTGCAACTGAAACAGCGTGAAGCCACGCTGCCTGGCCGGGTGCGGATCCTGTTTCAGCCGGCGGAAGAGACCTTTACCGGCGCACGACAGCTGATCGATGCCGGTGCGCTGGAGGGCGTGCAGGCCATCTTTGGCCTGCACAATGCGCCTGATCTGCCGTTGGGAACGCTGCGGACCCGCCCGGGCGCGTTCTACGCTAACGTTGATCGCTTTGTCATCCGGGTTAAGGGCAAAGGCGCACACGCCGCGCGGCCGCAGGAAGGCATCGATTCTATTGTGATTGCCAGCCACATTGTGACCGCTTTGCAGACGCTGCCGAGCCGGGTATTCAGTTCGCTCGAGACGGTAGTGCTGAGCGTGACGCGCTTTACCGCCGGCAACACCTGGAATGTGCTGCCAGAAAGCGTCGAGCTGGAAGGCACGGTGCGAACCCATAACAGCGAGATTCGGGCGCAGATCCCGCAGCGGATTAGCGCATTAATTCAGGGCATCGCCGCCGGCTTTGGTGCCACCGCCGAACTGGAATGGACGGAAGGCCCACCGGCACTGATCAATACGCCAGCCTGGGTAGATGTGGCACTGGAACTGGCGCAGGAAACGGGCTATCTGGCCGAGCGCGCCGCCACCCCGCAGATGGGCGGCGAAGATTTTGCTTTCTATCTGCAACAGGTGCCTGGGGCATTTGTCAGTATCGGAAGCGCCAGCACGTATGGATTGCATCATGCGGGTTTCGATCCTGATGAAGCGCTGATCGAGCCTGCGGTGAACTACTTCACCCGCCTGGCGCCACGCGCGTTGCAGATTGTGGCGGCACAATGACCAAAAGAAGGAATCTGCTTATGTCTGTCCCTGTCCCACAACCGATTCTCGATCACGCTGTGATCAATGTCGCCGATCAGCTGGATGCGGCCAGCGCGCTGTTTCGTCGCCTCGGGTTCCAGCTGACCGAACGGGGTCATCACTCGCTGGGGTCCAGTAACCATCTGGCTGTTTTTGGCGAAAACTATCTGGAGTTATTAGGCTATGAGCCGGGCAAGGCCGCCCGCCGTGCCGATCTGTGGCAAGCGCCACTCGGGCTGAGCGGGCTGGTGTGGAAGAGCAGCGAGGCCGATAGTGAATATCAGCATCTGCAGCGGCAGGATCTGGATGGCGATCCCCCCGCCAGCTTTCACCGGCCGGTTACCCTGCCCGATGGCGCGGTGACTGAAGCGCGTTTTCGCACCGTGCGACTGCGTCCATCTTTAATCCCCAACGGCCGCAGTTTTTTTTGTCAGCATCTGACGCCGGAAGCGGTGTGGCAACCGGCGTGGCAGGCGCATCCGAACGGTGTGCGCAATATCAGTGAGTTCGTGATTGTGGCGCAGGACCCGGCCCTGTCGGCGCAGGTCTACAGCCACCTGTTTGGTAGCGGAAAAATTATCGCCTGTCCGGAAGGCGCTTTTGTGTTACGCGCCGGTGCTGCCACGGTGCGTTTTGCCTCGGCAGACTATGCGCAGCAGCGCTTTGGGCCGCTGCCGGAAGATTATGATGGCAGTGCGCGGATGGTGGCGCTGGGCTTTGTTACCGACGATCTGACCAAAGTCAAAACCGCGCTGCTGGCCGGCGACGTCAGCTTCGAACAACAGTCGGAGGCGATTCTGGTTGAATCGGGACAGGGTTTTAATCTGGCCTTACGCTTTACCTGAGGGCGGCAGCCAGCGGAACATCGCAAAAAAAACGCCTCTGCTGAGGCGTTTTATCGTTGATGACCAGCGATGATCAGAAGGTGTAGCTGGCGGTAACCGAGACGTTGCGCGGCTCGCCATAAACCACCGAGCTGGCGACGTTAGTGTCGTACTCTTTATCGAACAGGTTATTCAGATTGCCCTGCAGCGTCAGGTTTTTACTGACCTGATAGCGGGCAAACAAGTCAACCAGCGCATAGCTCCCCTGACGGGCGCGCCAGGTGCCGTTGCCTTCCGGTGCACCGACGTCGTTCCAGACGTGGGTCTGCCAGTTTACTCCGCCGCCCAGCGTCAGCTGTTGCAGCGCAGGCAGGCGATAACTGGTGAACAGGTTGAAGCTGGTCTGCGGCAGTTGCGGATTAAAGGTGCTGCCGTCGCGGTTTTCCGCAATGTAACGCGTGCCGCCGAAAGTCATCTGCCAGTAATCGGTCAGTGCGCCGTTGACTTCAAACTCTACGCCGCGGCTGACCACGCCTTTACGGCCAATGTAGGCCACATCACCCGAGCCTTTTACCGTCTGGGTCGTGGCTTCGCCGACGTTATCCAGTTCGGTACGGAACACCGACAGTGAGGTGGTAAAACGGCTGTTCATCCAGTCAGATTTCAGGCCCGCTTCGTAGTTTTTACCGATCACCGGGGCCAGATATGCGCCATTGACGTCGCGATAATCCTGCGGCTGGAACACCGAGGTGTAGCTGGCATAAGCGGACCAGTTTTCAGCGAAATCAAAGATCAGCCCGCCGTAAGGCGTGGTGTTATTCTTCTCCATCTCACCGGTCGGGGTTTCGCGATTCCAGTTGGTGTAACGGGCACCAACGATCAAATGCAATGGATCGGCGAGAGAGAGGCGGGTCGCCATGTAGGTTGATTTCTGGCGAACCAGTTGGGTATCGCTGGCAGGCAAACGTGGCGTCCAGTCGGATTCCGGATACTGACCGTTGAAATCATTAAAATTACCCAGCGATTCGGAAGAGATGTTTTCGAAGGTGCTGAAGTATTTGTTGTCCTGACGGCTGTAGTTCACGCCGACCATCAGTTCATGCTGGCGGCCAAACAGTTCATAGGGACCGCTGGCGAAGGCATCAACCGCATCCACCTTACGTTTGCCGGTGTTGTAGCCGGTGCCGCCGACCACCGGATAATTGGCGTAGGAGGAGTATCCGACGCCGGTATTCTTATCAAAGAATCCATCCAGATAGAGCTGTTTACTGTCAAGTCGCATCTCGTTGTGCGCGCCGTTCAGCGTGATATTCCAGCCGTTATCAAAGTCCTGTTTCAGATTCACAAACAGTTTACGGTTCTCTTTATCGTTGTAGGCCCAGTCCGGCGCGGTGTTGTAGCCGCGACGGCTGTGAATCTGACTGCCGTCGGTATACCAGCGTGGCGCACCGCCCCACATGGTGGAGTCTGTATTCACCTGGCTGAACTCATAGCCGACCGATAGCGTGGCCGAATCGGTCAGATCGGCATCAACCACGCCATAGACAAACTGCTTTTTCGCACCGTAGCGCTCAATGAAACTGTTGTTATCCTGCCAGCCGGCAATCAGTCGGCCACGCACGTTGCCCGAATCGCTCAGCGGCGCAGAGAGATCGGCCACGTAACGCTGCTTGTTCCAGCTGCCGTAACTGGCGGAGACGGTGCCGCCGAATTCTTTGCTGTCGGCGTGCTTACGCACCATGTTGATCGCAGCGGAGGGGTTGCCTGGCCCGGTCAGCAGGCCGGTTGCGCCGCGCACCACTTCTACCCGTTGGTACAGCGCCATGTCGGTCTGGGCGTCACCCAGGTTCCAGCGGGCGGCGAATGCGGTCGGGATGCCGTCAACCATGTAGTTGTCGATCATGAAGCCGCGCGAATAGTAGTTGGTGCGGTCCATGTCACCACTGATCCCGCGAATGCCGGTGGTGTTAGAGAGCACATCATTCAGCGACTGAAGTTGCTGATCTTCCATTCGTTGCTTGCTGACAATGCTGACCGACTGCGGCACATCACGCACCGTACCGAGCATTTTTGTGCCCGCGCGGGTCACCGGAACGCTGTAATCGCTAGCCGGAGACGACGCTTCCACGCCCTCTGCCGGTGCTGATGCGCTGACGGTCATGGTCTGGTTATCGCTGGCGGCCGGCGGAGACGTTTCTGCGGCACTGGCGACATTATGCGCCAGCGAGGTGGCAATCATGGCGGCAAGCAGAGAGTAGCGCAGCGGGGCTGACACGCCCGTTTCCCTGGCGTGCTGAACATCAAAAGACATCGTTTATTCCTCAAATTATTATGATTTTTATGCTGCCACTGTTCACGACCATGCTTCCTGCTGGCATCTCTGCCCTGCTGATGGTTTGAGGAACCAAAACCCTTCCCTGAGCGCCTGGGCGCGGGTGTGATGTTTATTTAAAACAAATGAGAAATATACGCATTGCGATTATCATTGCAAGAATTTGTTAGCAAATGATGCGAATTTATTCAGGACTTGGTGAGTGTCGGCGAGTAACGCTGGCTGGATCAGAGATCGGTGGTATTGGCTGATGATGGGTGTGTAAATTATCCGTCGGGGTTGGTAACAGAAACATTCATTATCAAACCGGAGCGAAAACCCGTCGCCAATAACTTTTCATTTAACTGAAGTTGTCTGTTTGAATGACAGAATCCCCGCCATTACATTTGGCATTAACCGCCATGAGCCTGGCTTTAAATGGGACTTTATTTATGCGCATGAATAAAAATTTGCGCACTCTGTCAGCTATTATTATCGTTTGCAGTGCTCTCCCGGCGGGTGCGGCTTCTGTTGCGCACAGTGTCAGTGCCGGTTGGGAGAATTTCAGTAACAACGTCGCCACCACATGGCAGCAGCCAGACGGCATCGACTTTTATCTGCCGGCGATTACCTGGCATAACCGGGCAACCTACGATCGTGAACACATTGATAAGTATAATGAAAGGCCGTGGGGTGCCGGCGGAGGGATATCCCGTTATGACCAAAAAGGTAACTGGCATGGCCTCTATGTTATGACCTTCAGGGATTCTTTTAATCAGTGGGAACCCTTTGGTGGTTATGGCTGGCTAGCGACCTGGCGGCCATTATCGGATGAAAAATTCCACTGGGGGGCCGGATATACCGCTGGTGTTACCGCCAGGCATAACTGGCAATATATTCCGCTACCGGCAATATTGCCGCTGGCGTCTGTCGGATACGGTAAGCTCGACTTTCAAATGACCTATATTCCCGGCACGCACAATAATGGCAACGTCTATTTCGCCTGGCTACGCTACCATTTCTGAAAATAAGGCAAGAACGATTAGGCTGACATGGCCATAATTGAACTTTCATTCAGAATCAGCGTTTCGCCGTCGAAGCGATGGCGTAACGCCAGGTAACTTTCGCAACCGATGATCTGTTCTACCGCCGCCGAATAAGCATCCATTGCGCTGCGCATTTGCGTCAGATAATCGTGCGTGTCATACACCTTATCTATCCCTTCCAGCGCGTGGTTCATGATTTTTCTGGCGACGTCGTTCGGGGTATCCAGCGCGGAAAGTTTGGAACGCGCGGTGCGGCGTAAATCGCGCGGGGTAAAGGCGTCGAGTCCCAGCCCACGCGGGGCGCGGATCATGCGACGTAATGCCTGATTCAGCGCACCTTTTGACAGGGGTAACTGCGGATCGCGCGGTGCCGGTACCAGCCAGGGTGAGTCAGCATCGGCGGCGCGCATCAGCGCATCGATGCACTGACGCATCAGTGGCGAAATCGGCAGGATATGTTCCCGCTGTGATTTGTTGCGGGTGCCCTGCTTCCACAGGCCGAGTGACAGATCAAATTCCGCTTTTTGCGCCTGTACAATTTCATCGGGCCGTCGTGCGCTGACCAGGCACAAGCGCAGCGCCCAGCGCGCCTGGTCAGACAAAGCCCAGTTATCCAGTCCGTGCCAGAACACCCAGATTTCAGCATCGCTCAGCTGGCGACTGCGGGGCGGCGTCGCGCGTCCGGCGACATCACGTTTTTTCATTGAGGCGATCGGAGAATGATCCAGATAGCCCTGCATCTCAGCCCAGGCGAGGAACTGTTTAGTCAGGGCAAATACCCGCCGCGCCTCTTCTTTCTTACCGTCGGCAATCAAAATGTTATACAGGCGGTTGAGCCGTAAACGGTTGATCGATTTAAGCGGCTGCGATCCGATATTCGGCAGGACATGTTTCAGCAGCGATGACACGGCAATTTCGGGGCGGCGCCGACTGACCAGCAACGATAATTTGACCCAGACTTTCATCACCTGCTCGACCGAGCCTTCATCGCCAAAGTTATCCAGCTCACCCAAAGAGGCTGCTCTGACCTGGTCCAGCCAGATCAACACATGGCGGCCAACATGGGGCGAACGTAATTCTGCTACCGTCACAATGATCCTTTACCTGTTCTCTTCTGCGCTGCAAGGCGGCAAATTCTAACGTGTATTGTTGTGTGACTCCAGACCTAATAAGTCTGGAGTCACAGTGACGCGTTCTGGTGAAATCTGCGACTTCTGGCGGGGTTTTATCCCGGTCGCTGTTTTAACAAAAATTGCCGTTAAATGTGACCACGGAACCCGCTACTCCCAGGGTAATTGGTGCTGCCAGCGCTCAACCAGCAAATCGATAAAAGCGCGTATCCGCGGTGATAAATGGCGTTTACTGGGATAGATAAGGCGAATCGGTTCGGCAGTAAAGGGATAGTGCTGAAGAATGGGGACCCGTCTTCCTTTGCGGAGGGCCTCACCGATCAGATAGGTTGGCAAATGCACAATATGATAACGCCGGGGCTCTTATTGCTTCAGAACTATCGAGATTTATCGGCCGGCTCCCTCATAGATAAAAGTGCCCTGCGGCGTTCCAAACCGCCAGCTACGCCTTTTTTCCGCGCTCAGCAGAAAGAGGGTGTCATGCTCGTTTAACGCCTGCGGCGTCTCAGGTTCCCCCCGCGAGCTGAGATATTCCGGTGAGGCACAAGTGACAATTTTCTGGGTGGCAATGGTTCGGGTCAGAATAGGTGCATCATCTCGTGGCTCGCCGATGCGCACGGCAATATCAACATATAATCTTTTTCAACAGGCTTATGGCAGGTGTTATTAGCACGATAACACCTGTTGTCTTATAGGGTGTTAATCATTATTAAATGGCTTAGCAGCAATTATTTTATCATTCTCTTATCGGAGATTGTGGTTATCACTTTCACGGTATCGGCCAGTCAAACCATCGGTGATTGATATAATTTTCGCGCTGAAACCTGCGCGGCTAAAGCAATACAAAATGCTAGCAGGCTACAGACTATTAAGTAATCGCTCAGGGCTCTTAGCAGCGGATAGTGATCCATCATAATGCTCAGCGCAAAGGGCAGCCAGTTACCCACATAGCCGGTGATATACAGCAGGTTGATAAGGTGTGTCCGCTGTTTCTGGCGGGCAACCTGATTCACAATGGTTGCCGCACCGACCAGTATCGCCCCATAAGCAAAGCCTTCTGCAATCACTGCAACCAGAACCAGGGCGGGACTGATAAGCTGCACGCTGACCAGGGCGAGTAATATCGCCGCCAGTTGAGTGCTCACCCCGATTTTTAGTGAAGAGTAATGGTGCCTTTTTCTCATCAGCCACTGGGTGATGCCCGCCGTAAGCAGGAATAGCGACAGGCAATAACTGACGATCTGCACGCTGCCGATCGCATACCCGTTGTGGGCCAGCGTCGGACCCTGTGACATCAGGGTTGATGCCATTGCCCACGAAAGAAAGATCGCCATGCAGCAGAGGTAAACATCTCTGAGAGTGAGCGGACGATGGCGGTGGAGCGTCAGGTTTTGCTGCGGCTCAGCAACCGGCTGGATTGGTTTATTCACCCATTCACGGCAACGCCAGATGGCGAAAAGGGAGAGTAAAACCAGCACCAGTAAAATAATGAACGGCGCTTTTAAACTGTAAAAATTATGCTGTACGATATTGCCGGTAATAAACGGGCCGATGGCCTGACCCAGAATTAAGGCGGCGGAGGCAATCAGCGCAGCATGATTACTGACCTCCGTTGCGAATATTTTTATCAGCGAGCGGTTAATATAGGCCATTAATATACCTGAACCTAAACCCGTTATTAATCGGGCAATCAGCAGCAGCGTAATATTATCGGCAAACATCATCAGCAGTGATGAAATCAATACGCATCCCAGTCCAGTATAAACAGGTCGGGTATAAGCTTCCGGCCGGACGTTAACTTTCGCGGTAAACAGCAGTGCGAGCAGAACACCGGCGGCGTAAACGCCAAATACTGCCATGATCTGTGAGGCGCTGAACCGGTATAAGCTGACATAAACCGGATACAGCGGCGTTGGCAGACTGCTGCTGAGCATGCCTGAAAAAAAGGCCAGCGCCAGGGCCAGTCCTGCCTGTGAGGATTTTGTCGTCGGGATCATCAGTTTTGCTATCCAGGAAAGTCGTGAAACGTCGACAGAACGTTATCACAGCCCCTTCTGGATGGGATTCGATCCGCAGGCAAACCCACTGTGACCAGGATTCACAGTGGTCTTTGAAGAGGAGCGCGAAGGTTAACCGGCGGTGGTCTCAATGTGCCACGGATGCAGGGCAAGTTGCTGTTCCATGAAGTCGATAAAACAGCGGATGCGTGGGCTGAGATGCTGCCTTTTGGCGTAGATCAGATAGAGCGGCTCTCTGATCGGCGACTGGAAATCGGTCAATAGCGGCACCAGTTTTCCCTGCTTGATATCGCGGTGGATATGAAAATCAGCCAGCCGGACAATGCCCTCGCCCTGAATAGCCAGATCGCGCAGTAAATCACCCTGCGACAGAGAAGCCACCGGCGTTACCGGGTAAATCCGGCTCTGACCGTCTTCAGCATAAACCCACTGGTTCCAGTGGCTTTCAAAGTTGAAATGAAAACAGCGATGTTCAATCAGATCACGCGGATGGGACGGGATGCCGTACCGGCTGAGGTATGCCGGTGAAGCACAGGTAATCCACTGGCTTTCGCCGATACGACGGGCAATACGTGATGAGCTGGCCAGCACGCCACCATAGATGGCCAGGTCCAGACCTTTGTCGAACTGATCCTGATAGAGCGGCCCGGTTTCAATATCCACTTTCAGCGCGGGATAAGCCGCAATAAAAGCAGGCAGCCAGGGCAGAATCTGGTAGCGAGCAAAGGTGGTCATGGTCCGTATCTTTAGCTGCCCGCTGATCTGATTAGGCATATCTTCGGCCAGTGAATCAGCTTCGGCCATCGCATCCACCACCGCACGGGCGCTTTTGAGATAGACATGCCCTTCTTCCGTCAGCTTTAACGCGCGCGTTCCGCGAACGAACAGCCTGACCTGCAGTCTGGCCTCCAGCCGACCAATCAGTTTACTCATCGCGGAAGGCGTTAATCCCTTAGCCCGTGCGGCAGCAGAGAAGTTGCCATATTCATAGGCCCAGATGAAAGCCAGTAGCTGATTGTAATTATCCATTCTGTTCCTGGTGAACTGTCGTGAAAATGTGGGGACGCGTGATATTACCTAAATAACCCGGTGCGAAAAGGACTACCGCGGCGCTGACTGAATGAAACCGCCAGCGTTCACCGCCGGATCGCTTTGCTGCCCGACTGACGCAGAGGCTTGTCTGTTGCAGCCAGCCCACCGATCTCTGTTGTTTTCCGGCAGCTTTCGCCGCCTGTGTTTCGCGACGATCTTTAGTGCCATTCCCTCCTGAACAAAAGGAACTGACGACCTGCTCTGCTCAGTCATCTGCCTGTCAGCAACCCGCAACGTACATTAAACGGCCTAATGTGAAGGAATGTAAAGTTACGCAGATCGCATATACAATGATAACTATTCTCATTATCATACGCATTTGCTTACATACCTTAACGATTCAGGGAGATTTTCTAAGTGAATGTAACTATGCATGTCCGGAAGCGCCCTATTGCGCTGCTGCTGGCGGGAATATTGAGTACCTCCGCCTCCGCCGCCAACGAGGCTGAGACAGAAAAGCTGGCTGATGACCAAACGATGCTGGTCACTGCTGAACAGGAGTTAAAGCAACAGCCGGGCGTTTCGGTGATTTCCGCGCAGGATATTGAAAAAAATCCGCCGGTCAATGACCTTTCCGACATCATTCGCAAAATGCCGGGCGTTAACCTGACCGGTAACAGCGCTAACGGGGTACGCGGTAATAATCGTCAGATCGACATTCGCGGCATGGGGCCAGAAAATACCCTGATCCTGATTGATGGCGTACCCACTACCTCGCGAAATTCAGTACGTTACAGCTGGCGTGGCGAGCGCGATTCCCGTGGCGACTCTAACTGGGTTCCGGCCGAAATGGTTGAACGTATCGAAGTGATCCGCGGTCCGGCGGCTGCCCGCTACGGCTCTGGCGCTGCGGGCGGCGTGGTCAATATTATTACTAAGCGTCCGACCAATGACTGGCACGGTTCACTGTCGCTGTTCACCAATCAGCCGGAAGATGACAAAGAAGGTGCTACCCGCCGCGCTAACTTTAACCTCAGTGGCCCGCTGGCCGGTGACGCGCTGACCATGCGGTTATATGGCAACATTAACAAAACCGACAGTGATGCATTCGATATTAACCAGTCGCAGAACGGTTCCGCTGCGGCTGGCCGCGAAGGGGTGCGCAACAAAGATATTAACGGCGTGCTGTCGTGGAAACTGACTCCGTTACAGGTGATTGATTTCAGCTACGGTTACAGTCGTCAGGGGAATATCTACGCTGGCGATACCCAATACAGCAACGGTGCCGGCAATGCCCTGATTGAATCACTGGATGGATCAGAAACCAACCGCCTCTACCGTCAGACCTACGGCATCGCCCACAACGGTATCTGGGACTGGGGACAGTCGAAGCTGACCTTCAATTATGAAAAAACCAACAATACCCGCCTGAACGAAGGGACCGCCGGCAGCGGTGAAGGACGAATTAACAACAACACCTTTTCAACCAGTCGCTTCGAGAGTTACCGGGCCGGTGGTGAAGTCAGTTTCCCGCTGGAGCTGGTGCGGGAACAGACCGTCACGCTGGGGGCTGAGTGGAACCGCGATGAACTGAACGATCCCAACTCAATGAATGGCACCAGCGCGCCGAATGTGACCATTGGCGATATGAGCGGCAACCCAGGTGCGCGCAACAGTAAAAACAGCGCTACCCTGAGTTCGCTCTATTTTGAAGACAACATTGCGGCTACTGACAGCACAGAAGTGATCCCCGGTCTGCGTTTTGATTATCATGATAGTTTCGGTGCAAACTGGAGCCCATCACTCAATATTTCACAGGGATTAGGCGATAACTTCACGCTAAAAGCCGGTATTGCGCGAGCGTTTAAAGCCCCTAACCTCTACCAGTCAACTGAAGGCTATTTACTGGCTACCCGCGGTAACGGTTGCCCGGTTGGGGTGACGACCGGCAGCTGCTATTTGCTCGGTAATGAAAATCTTGATCCGGAAGTCAGCGTAAATAAAGAGCTGGGCATTGAGTATAGCCAGAACGGTTATATCGCAGGGCTTACCTGGTTCCGCAACGATTATAAGAACAAGATCGTCGCCGGTACCGAGCGTATTGGTTTTGCCTCTAACGGCAACAATATTCTGCAATGGTCCAACGGTGGTAAAGCCGTGGTCGAGGGGCTGGAAGGTAATATGACCATTCCGCTGGTGCGCGACACGCTGGAATGGCGTACCAACGCGACTTATATGATTGAGTCGAAGGATAAGAAGACCGGTAATCCGCTGTCGATCATCCCGGAATACACCATTAATACTATGCTCGACTGGCAGGTGACTCAGGACTTTTCAACCAACCTGAACTGGACGATGTATGGCCGCCAGAAACCGCGCGAAAATGCAGAGTCACGAACCGAAGCAAGTTCGCCGATGTCGACGCGTGAAGTCGGTGCCTATTCCGTCTTTGGGCTGAATCTCAATTACGACATCACTAAAAATCTGCGCGCCAATGCCGGTATTAACAACCTGCTGGATAAGCGTATCTACCGTGAAGCCGAAGGTGCCTCAACCTATAATGAGCCAGGCCGGGCTTATTATGCTGGCCTGACCATGTCCTTCTGATTGTGACAGGCGCTTCCGGCTGGAAGCGCTTTTTCATCATTACGGATCAACCCCTTCCGTCCTATCGCGCCTGCGCGCAGCGTTGAAATGTGAAACGGGGGATTGAGCAGGATACAGAGACGAGACATCTGACCATAAAAAAGCCCGGGCAAAGAAGCCTGGGCTGAATCGACACATTATGCATCATAATCGGGGCCTGACGCAGTGAGCCAGGCCCCGATAATTAACGTACCAGATGCAGGAAATGCAGGTGTTTTTCGTACTGATCCAGAATATCGTTGATAATCTGCTCCTGCGTCCAGCTCATCACATCGTAATCCTGCCCGCCTTCCTTCAGGTATACCTCTGCACGGTAATAGCGATGCTCTTCTTTTTTCTCATCGCCTAATGCAGCAAGAGCAAAAGTTGGCTGGATATACGAGCGGAGGCGAACTTCATAAACAAAGTTGAGTTCATTTCCCAAATCCACTTCAAAATGTACCCGGTCGTCTGCACTATCATTGAGATGAGAAACGGTGCCTTGCTTGAGCAGTTCGCCGCTGACCATATGCATGGCAGGCTGAATAACTTCATTCATAAATCGTTTTACGTTTGAACGCTTGGGAAAATAGGCAATGTTCCTCAACCGGCGTTGCCAGGAAATAGGATTTCGTGAAGCCGGTGAGGCTATGGTGGTGATCTGCTTACTCTCACGTTTGTAATAATCAATTCGCAACGCTTTAAAAAGCCCGTAAATCGACGCCAGAAGAATAATCGCAAAGGGCAACGCACTGGCGATGGTGACCGTTTGCAGCGCTTTCATGCCGCCTGCCAGTAACAGCACGATGGCAACAACACCCATCATCGATGCCCAGAAAATACGCTGCCAGACCGGCGTATTATCGGTGCCTCCTGACGCTAAGGTATCAACCACCATCGCGCCGGAATCAGCTGACGTCACGAAAAAGACGACAACCATGGCCATAGCAATAAACGACAGAACTGAGCTGAAGGGGAAGTGCTCAAGAAAGTTAAACAATGCGAGGGTCTGATCGGACTGTACGGTCTCTGCCAGGTCGCGAGCGCCTTTCCTCATGATCAGCCAGATAGCGCTGTTACCGAAAAACGTCATCCACAGCAATGTGAAACCGGCTGGCACAAACAATACACCGGTAACGAACTCACGGATGGTTCGTCCACGCGAAACGCGGGCAATAAACATCCCGACGAAGGGCGACCAGGCCAGCCACCAACCCCAGTAAAACAGGGTCCAGCCTCCCAGCCACTTGCTGGATTTAGGCTCATAGGCATACAGATTAAAGGTCTTGTTTACTATTTCTGAAAGGTAACCGCCGGTATTCTCAACAAACGATTTCAGCAGCAGAACCGTTGGCCCCATCGCACCAACCAGAACCAGCAACAGCACCGCCAGCGTCAGATTAATTTCTGAAAGGATACGGATCCCTTTATCCAGTCCCGATACCACTGACAAGGTGGCGAGGCCGGTAATAACAACAATCAGTATCACCTGTATGGTTTGGTTAACCGGAATTCCGAAGAGATGGTTGAGTCCGGCATTGACCTGCAGGACACCATAACCCAGCGAGGTTGCTACACCGAGCACGGTACCGATAACGGCAAAAACATCCACGGCATGCCCTATCGGCCCATAAATTTTTTCGCCAATAATCGGATAGAGTGCTGAGCGCAGCGTCAGCGGCAGGCCGTGGCGATAACTGAAGAAGGCCAGTATCAATGCAACGATGGCGTAGATTGACCAGGCATGCAGCCCCCAGTGAAAGAAGGTAATGCGCAGAGCTTCCTTAGCGGCCTCAACACTCTCCGGTGTGCCTGACGGCGGTGCCATGTAGTGCATTACCGGCTCCGCCACGCCAAAGAACATCAGCCCTATGCCCATACCCGCTGAAAACAGCATGGCAAACCACGAGACATAGCTGAAATCGGGTTCAGAATGGTCGGGGCCCAGCTTGATGTCACCAAACCGCGACATGCCCAGATAGGCGACGCTCATGAGTATCAGGGCAACAGTCAGTATATAAAACCAACTGGCATTGGCGAAGATGCCGCTTTGCAGCGCGCTGAGCTGCTTGTCAGCTTGTTCAGGAAAAATTGCGGCAAAAGCAACGATAATAAATATCAGTATGGCGGAGCTGTAAAACACCGGAGGATTGATTTTACTTCGCTGAGTCTGCTCTGTTATTTTTAGTTGAGACATATAACCTCTCTGCTGGACCATTTCTGAATGTAACAGCCATTATGACAGAGCATATGAAAATTTCAGGAAACGAACGGATTTTATAGGATTTTTTTCCGCGCCTGACATAACTTCCTGACAACGTTTATTAAAATGTATTTTTATGCACACGGAATGATGGGCATTGTCATATCGTCATGCGCCATAAAAAAAACCATTACTGATTCAGGCGTCACAGAGTAAAAGGTGAAACAATAAGAATTAAACCAGAATGGCCCTGAAGTGTTTAGCGGGGTCGTCTCAGGTCATAATGGCCCCTGTATTGACACCTCGACACGCCAGAATCACCGAATGTTCGGAACCAGTCTACTTTTGCCTGCTGAAACAGTGGCAAATAGCCTCACCAAACGCATCGATGAGATGATGATATTCTAATCGCTATGACGCTGAGTGACGTCATCGGAATCTGTCGCCAGGACTACCTTTCTCAGCGCCCCCTTTATTCAGCTATCCACCGTCACGGGCGTTATCCCGGCCCTGTGCGTCCGGAAAAACTGACGCCGGCATTTAAACGGGTTTAGGCGCAGTACGGTTTAAGTGAGGAGGCGAACCCGCTGACCTTCTATGAAATCAGAAACATTTCGATGTCCAAAAAGTATCCCGATTCATGCGCAGATGAATATCAGCTGATATAAGTCATGTCGGTGATGTTCGGACAAATTTCATACC
Organism: Pantoea sp. AN62; assembly: GCF_050432985.1. NCBI lineage: Bacteria > Pseudomonadati > Pseudomonadota > Gammaproteobacteria > Enterobacterales > Erwiniaceae > Pantoea > Pantoea sp. AN62. Next base: position 135,805 of record NZ_JBNPYB010000002.1, read on the forward strand.
TTTTCACATCGGTGAGAAAGTCTCCTTGCAAATCATATCGTTCTCATTAAGCTATATATAAAACATATACGTTTCATATAGGGCTTACATGGGCATCGTTAAAATTTCCGACCTGATGCATGAAAATCTGCGCATTGCCAGCCAGGCGATGAGTCGATCGATCAATGCACAGGCAGAGCACTGGCTAAAGCTGGGGATGCTGGCGGAGTTCTATCCGCAACTCACTCAACAGCAGCTTGCACAGATGCTGATTCGATTAGAACTGGAAGGCAGTTCTGATATCCGACATTTACTTCATAAAGAAAGTCTCACTTCACAAGGAGATGTGTCATGAACACCGTTAAAATTCATACTGCCGAAGAGATCGAAAAGGCACGCGCGGCCGGACACGCCGCCGCACAGGTGCTGGCGATGATTACCCCGCACGTTCGGCCCGGTATCACTACCGAAGAGCTTGATGATATCTGCCACGATTTCATTGTGAATGAGCTGAAGGTGATTCCGGCCAATATCGGCTATCACGGTTATACCCGTACCACCTGTACCTCGGTTAACCACGTGGTTTGCCACGGTATCCCTGCCAGCAAGAAGTTGAAAGATGGCGATATCGTGAATATCGATGTGGCGATCATCAAAGATGGCTGGTACGGCGATACCAGCCGGATGTATTTCGTCGGTACGCCGTCAGTACGCGCTAAACGCCTGGTTGATATCACCTATCAGTCGATGGTGGCCGGCATTAAAACGGTTCGTCCGGGCGCAACGCTGGGCGACATCGGTGCGGCGATTCAGCGTGTGGCGGAATCGGCTGGCTTCTCGGTGGTGCGTGAATATTGCGGTCACGGCGTGGGCGAAATCTATCATACCGATCCGCAGGTGCTGCATTACGGTACGCCGGGAGAAGGGATGCCGCTTAAAGCCGGGATGATATTTACCATCGAGCCGATGATTAATGCCGGTAAAGCGGGCACCAGCGTGCTATCGGATGGCTGGACGGTGGTGACCAAAGATCGGTCTTTATCAGCGCAGTGGGAGCATACCGTGGCGGTGACCGAGGAGGGATTTGATTTGTTGACGCCGTGGCCCGAGGGCACTGGCGACTATGCGCCAATCTGAACCTGCAGCCTGAGGGTAATACCTCAGGCTCGTTCTGACCTGATAACGCAGAGAGTGGCTATCTGCGGCCTTTAACCACTGAGGCTGCCCAGTTGAAATCACCCACTTCACTCGCCGCCAGCGAAGAAGGTTTCTTGCGGCGCAGGGGTTTTTTCTTTTCCTTTTCTGCCTGTGCTCTCTCTTTCTCAAGCTTGTTTGACATGATGAGCTGTCGCGCTTCCGTATTGAATTCTTTCTCTTTTTTACTATCAGGCTCTTTGCCGGTCCGTTGGCGATACTTCTGCACCAGCCCGTTGAACGTTTCCTCTACAGCCAGTCGTTCATCAGCGTTGAACTGATCAATCGAGATCATCTTCTTGTCGTTCATAGCATCGTGTCCAGTGGTGAATTCACCGGGCAAGTGTACCGCATCCGCGGCCGCTTCAGTGGGCTGTTTAGCATTAATCCGGCATAAGTCAGGTAATAGCTGCTGACATCGTTAACATCAGCACGATTCTCACCGAAAATTCGCGCTTTGCCCCTGTTAAAAATAAGGACATCTCTTAATATAAAACTCATCTTTATCAGGTTTAATAGCAGTGACCACGTACTGCCGGGGAGCTGAGGCTATGGCACAAGAGACCGACCGACTGTCGCAGGCTTTATTGCGACGGCATGGGATAGGCGTAAAGCAGAAACGCATCCATTTTCGCGGCAAAGATTTGCTGTTTCAGTTACATAACGCCCATTACGAGGTGTTCAATGGTAATCAATGCATTGCCACTCTCGACACCAACAACATTAATGATGCTATAAAGCAGTTCAAATTACGCAGTTTGTCGGCGGAATAAGGGTTACGCCTCCGCTCAGCCGGGCTGCTGAACCGCATCGCGGGCAGTAGCAACGATCGGCCTGCGAGCTGATAATCAGTGGACATCCACCTGCTCTGCTGGCCTGGCTTGATAGATAAAAATCGGCGAAAGGGTTTCGTCATAAAGTTTCTGTTATTTCAGGCGAGGCTGATTAGAATAACCGGACATCCTTTCTGATACAGGTATCCGATGAAAATCTCTATCCACAAAGAAGATGAGCGGTTCATGAACGACTTCTTTGCTGCGCCCTGCCAGACTCTGGACGCTGATTCGCCGCAGGCCGGGCAAATCCAGCAGTCGCTGCAGTTAGCCATCCAACAAAAAAACATCGAAGCCGAAGGTGACTGGAAGCGTAGCCTGACCTTTCTGTTACTGTTTATCTTTCTCTATGCCGCGCTGGGTGCCTCGTTAACCCTGGATCTCAGCAGCAGCAGTGGTCATAAAAGTATTGAATATGCCCTTGAGGCGATTCCGGTATTGATCGCCTTCTCCGGCTTCTTTATATCGATTCTGTTTGTATTTCTGACCCGCGCCAGCGCCCGTAAGCAGCGTAACTGGGAAAAAACTATTCTGGTGCTGGAAAAATATTCCATCGGCAACCTGTTTAAAGTGACGCACACCCAGGGCGCAGGCACCAGTAACTATTCTGTCGCTAACCTGACCATTTCACTGGCGCTGTTTATTTGCCTCACCTGGCTGGTGATCTACAACTATCTTACCTTCACCACCAGCGGCGTGTTTGGCAGTGTGATCTCGCTGTTTATCAGTACCATGGTGTACGTCATTCTGGATATCCAGTTACTTAAGCCGTTCAGCCACGTTGCAGATAATGATGAAGCCGATAAAGCGGATGCGGAGAAGGAAAAAGAGCACAAATCCGAAGAGTAATGCCTGCTCAGGCTGACTGACTACAGACTATCCGGCAGCTTTGCCGGATAGTTTTTTTTTGCCCTTAGGGTGGCTGATTAGATCGCGACAGCTTACTCACCCTGTAAACGCAGACGTTTGATATCACGCTGCGGTGCTTCTCCAAACTCCCGGCTATATTCGCGGCTAAACTGTGAGGCACTTTCATAACCGACGCTTAACGCCGCGCTGCTGGCATCCAGATTGTGACTTAACATCTGCTGCCGGGCTTCCTGTAAGCGGAGTTTCTTCTGGTACTGTAGTGGGCTCAAGCCGGTAACAGCCCGGAAATGCTGGCGAAAGGTGGAAGGACTCATGTAGGCATTCGCCGCTAATTCATCAATACAGACGGGGCGGGCAAAATTCTGCTTAAGCCAGCCCACAACTCTTGAAATATGCTGCCCGGGCGATCCGGCCGTGGCCAGATGACGGAGTTGCGGCCCATGATAACTGGCTAATAAGCGAATAATAATCTCCTGCAGGATCAGAGGCGCCAGCTGGCCCGCCAACGCTGGCTCATCAGTGAGTTTGATCAGACGACATAACGCATCAGTCAGCGCCTCGTCGAGCGAATCAACAGAAAGCGGATTAAACGGGATGTCTCTGACAGGTTTACCTGGTGTCATCAAGGCAGCCGTCTGAACCACTGTCTGCGGATCGAGCGTCAGCATCAGCCCGAGAAACGGTTGCTCAGGACTTGCCTGAGTGACATGGGATACCACCGGCAGATCGATAGTCGTGAGCAACGATTCACCGGCACCATAGTGAGTGGATTTACCCGCCAGCATAATAGTTTTTGAGCCCTGCACCACCACTCCCAGTCCCATCTGATAAATGCAATGCACTGGCGAGGTCGGACTACTGCGGCGATGTAGGGTGAGGCCTTCGATTGCAGTTGAGAAATCGCCATCGTTTTGGGCAATTCCCTTAATCAGGTCAGCTAGAGACACTGGTTGTGAAAGTGAGTTTTGTGCCACGTAAATGCCCTTTATTCGCTGCAGCAGTACAGGTAAGCAAAGATAAGACTAACCCAGCCTCGCAGCAACCCATTTGCTTTATTCAAGCCACAGAAATCATTTCGTGCAAACATTTCAGCAGATCTGGCAAGCACATCAGAGTCTGAAAGGCGAATAATCAGTATCTGCCCATTGTTAATAAATGAGAGGACAAATGGCTGATTTAATTGAAAGCTACAATATTAAAGATATCACTTTGCGTAACCGGATTGTCGCATCGCCCATGTGTCAGTATCAGGCTAAGAAAGGTCTGGTTAATGACTGGCACCGGTCACATTATGCAATGCTGGCCCGCGGCGGCGTTGGCCTGCTGATTGTGGAAGCGACGGCCGTTACCCCGGAAGGACGTATCACACCGGGCGATCTGGGCCTGTGGAATGATGACCAAATCGAAGGGTTTTCCGCTATTGCTACTTCAATCAGGCAAGCGGGCGCGGTTGCCGGGATACAGCTTGGCCATGCGGGCAGAAAGGCGGGATGTACGCCGCCGTGGCAAGGGGGTGCGCCGCTGGATCGACAGGATCCCCAGGCCTGGACGCCGGTTGCGGCCAGTGCCATTCCTTACCTGCCTGACAGTGACTATATTCCTGATGAAATGTCATTGGCTGACATCCGCCAAACGATAAATGCTTTCAGAGATGCTGCCCTTCGCGCTGTAACGGCCGGATTCGAGTGGCTCGAATTACATTTTGCACACGGTTTCCTGGCGCAGTCGTTCCTTTCGGCGAAGACTAACCGTCGTCAGGATCAGTACGGTGGCTCCCTGCAAAATCGCGCCCGCTTTATGCTGGAAGTGGTAGAAGCGGTGAAAACTGTCTGGCCAGTTGCTCTGCCGCTTACTGTCCGGCTGGGCGTTGTTGAGTTTGATACCTGTGCAGAAAACCATTTTGGTGAATCTCTTGAAGTGATTCGCTGGTTGAAAGAGGCGGGCGTTGATTTGATTGACGTCAGTCTGGCGCTCTCCACCCCCGATGAGCAAATTCCATGGGCACCTGACTTTATGGTTCCTTACGCAGAACGGGTACGCAGTGAAACAGGTATCGCCGTTTCGTCCAGCTGGATGATCAACAGCGCTACTCAGGCCAGCCATTTTATTCAGGAGGGAAAACTAGACCTGGTATTTTTTGCCCGCCGACTGCTAAGTAACCCTCATTGGGTCTTTGAGGCCGCTCGTGAACTGAAACTCACTGCACCGGAATCAGTTTTACCTGAGCCTTACGCTTACTGGTTAAAGGAGTGGGCAGAATAAGTGATTGCCGCTAAACCTGGTTATAACCAGGAAGTGACAGCGCAAAACACCTGCTCTTTAAACTGCGCCAGCCAATGTGCCCTGTTTAATCTGCAGAAGAGGAAATTCCATGACTGACAATATTAAAGATAAAGTTATCGTTATCACCGGTGCGTCAAGTGGCATGGGTGAAGCTGCCGCGCGTCACCTTGCGCAAAAAGGGGCTCGGGTGGTACTGGCTGCCCGTCGGTCTGATCGCATCGATGCTGTAGCGAATGAAATTAATGAGCTCGGCGGATCGGCGATAGCGATGGCCACCGACGTCACTCTTGAAGAAGATGTTAAGGCTCTGGTTGATGCCGCCGTTAAGCAATGGGGCCGTATTGATGTGCTGATTAATAATGCCGGTGTAATGCCTCTATCTACGCTTGATCAGGCTAAGGTCAGTGAATGGAATCAGATGATTGATGTTAACCTTCGCGGTGTTTTACATGGCATTGCGGCCGCGTTGCCTTATATGAAAGCGCAAAAATCGGGTCAGATTATCAATACCGCTTCTGTCGCCGCCCATCTGGTGTTTCCGGCATCGGCAGTTTACTCGGCGACTAAATATGCCGTTCGTGCGCTGACTGAAGGATTACGTAAAGAAGCCAGTGAGTATAACGTCAGAGCAACCCTCATCTCTCCGGGCGCTGTTTCAACAGAGCTGCTTGACCATATCAGCGACAAAGACGTCCAGTCGGCAAATCAGGCCTACGTGGGTAAAGTCGGCATTCCCGCCGAGACTTTTGCCCGAATGGTCGCATTTGCGATAAACGAGCCTGAAGATGTCGGCGTGAACGAAATTATATTTCGGCCCACCGCTCAGGACCTGTAAGCAGCGGAGCGGGCAAGTCAGGTATGATTTCGCCCGCAGTTGATGTGCTGAATAAATAACATTGAGCGGCCTGTTGTACTGCTGAAATGATGTCAGCACTGTAGCTGAAGTTTGAGTTACTGAATCGACTAAAAGTATGTTGTAACTATGAGCACTAACCATTTAAACCCATCATCTGCCCTTTCCTTCAGTGGTGATTGTCTGTGACCCACTATGCGAGCTGCCTACCCAAAACTTACGGCCTGCCCACAGGCAGACCGTATTGCCGTTACCAGCCGGTTTTCTGCATATCAATCACAAAGCGATATTTCACATCGCTGGTCAGCATACGCGCGAAGGCGGTTTCAACCTCCTCGCCGGTAATCATCTCAACCTCAGCGGTAATATTGTGCTGGCCACAGAAATCGAGCATCTCCTGCGTCTCTTTAATGCTGCCAATCGAGGTGCCGCTGATGCTAAGCCGACGAAATACCATCGGTGTGACGTTCGGTGAGGGATGCGGTTGATCGGGAATGCCGACCAGCACCAGCTGACCATTGGTTTTTAACGTCGCCAGATACGGATCAAGATCGTGCGGAGCCGCAACACAATCCAGAATGATATCCAGTGAAGTCTGGCACTCTGCCATCTGCGCGGCATCACGTGAAACGACGACCTGGCTGGCGCCAAGACGACGCGCATCAGCTCCTTTCTCAGGCGAAGTGGTAAATAAAGTGACCTCTGCGCCCAGCGCGCTGGCCAGTTTAACCGCCATATGCCCTAACCCACCCAGACCGACCACGCCAACCCGATCGCCGGCTTTGACATTGAAATGACGCAGCGGCGACCAGACGGTAACGCCGGCGCAAAGTAACGGAGCCACCGCGTTCAATGCCAGGTTATCGGGCACCGAAACCACAAAATTCTGGTCAGCGATCACCTGTCCGGCATAACCGCCAAAGGTAGACGCGCCGGTATATTTATCGATGCCGTTATATGTCGGCGTGAAGCCCGCCTCACAATACTGCTCTTCCTGCTGCTGACAAAAATGACATTGCCCGCAGGCGTCAACCATCACACCAACCCCGACAGTCTGCCCCATCGCAAACTGTGTCACATTGTCACCCACTGCGGCTACCCGACCGACAATTTCATGGCCAGCAACTAATGGATAGCGGCTGACGCCCCATTCGTTGCGTGCCATGTGCAGGTCTGAGTGACAAACGCCACAGTAAAGTACCTCAATCATGACGTCGTTCGGCTGTAAATCGCGAATCTCAACCTGCCCTGCTCGTAACGGCTGGCTGGCCTGTGATGCAACCAGTGCATTAATTTTCATCTGTCGCCTCCTGGTGGCTTATAGCGCTAAAGAAAGCGGCACACTATAGACACCAGGTTACCATTTTGGTAGTAGTTACCCTTTGGTAACCATGCTAATGGAGAAAGGTTATGCCGGTCTGGGTTGATGGAAAACTCTGCTTTTATGCCGATTCACCGCCGCGCCGCCTGCTGGAATTGTTTGCGGTAAAATGGAGCACCATGGTGCTGCACGCGCTTTATCACTGGCCAGAAAACCGTGCCAGGACGGGTGAACTGGAACGCAGCCTGCAGGGTATTTCGAAGAAGATGCTGATTCAGACGCTGCGGGAACTGGAGCAACGAGGGCTGGTTTCACGTCAGGTGTATCAGGTGGTACCGCCAAAGGTCGAATATAGCCTGACTGCGCTGGGTCGCCGGTTCGCGGAACCGATTGAACAGATGTATCAGTGGGGACTGGAAAATCAGGCAGCGCTGGATGAGATGGAGCGCCATGCGCGAGAAAGTCAGGATACCGCAGGGTAACGATATCGCCGCTACCCTGCCGTTAGTGCAAAGAATCACGACCAGATGCCACGCGTTGATTCTTCGCACTGATGAGAATCAGTCGAAGGGGAATTCGCGAGCCAGTACCCGGGAAATGACGTTCAGCGCGCCTTCGTCATTGTTGCTCTGGGTCTGATAGCGTGCGACGGCAGCCACCGAATCAACCGCATTCGCCATTGAAAAACTGAAGCAGGCCTGTCGCAACATCTCAATGTCGTTAGCGCTGTCACCAATCGCCAGCACTTCGCAATCGCTGATGCCCCATTTTTCCTGCAGCAGCGCAATGCCGTGCGCCTTGTGACAGCCGGGAATAATCAGGTCGATAAAACCAAAGCCACTCGAAACCGGATGCATGATGTTCTCCAGTTCGCCCAGCTGGTTGTGCAGCCGTTGCAGCAGCGCATCCACATCTTCATGCGCCAGGTTAAGGGAGAATTTGAAAATGGTGTCGTCGATGTCATATAAATCATCACGCTTTTCCAGCCGGTGATAATGATTCGCCAGCATCGCCAGCACCTCATCCGAGGCGGATGAATGCACATAGGCACCGTTACGGCCGCAGACCACTACTGCAATATCCGGTTCGTGCGCCAGGATATCGAGGATCTGATGGACTTTTTCTTTGGCTAATTCGCCACAAAAAATCTCTTCGTTGCAGTCAGAGACCCACGCCCCGTTTTCCGCCACAAAGGCAATTTCGTCTTTAATGTCGGGAAAATAGCGCTGCAACTGGTAATACTGATTCCCGCTTGCGACCACAAAGCGGATCCCCTTCTGCTTCAGCAATGCATACTGACGTGAGAACCGCTGGACATTGTACTGCTTGTTGTCATCCAGAAAGGTGCCATCCATATCCACCGCAATCATCTTAACCGCCATCTTGCCTGCCCCTATACCTGCGCCGTCGTATCCTTTCGGCTGATTGAATTGATTCATAAAGCTTACTCGCTGTGTGGATTATTGAGAATGCTAATAGTGAGTTTGTTAACGGCTTTCAGAGCGTTCCGGTTTGGAACTTGTGTTACAGCGCACGTTTTTAATGGTTACAAGGATGTTAATCTCAGCCGTAATTTACGAATGAAGGTTAAATAATTTTCACTCGTAACTCAACCCTGACAAGTTAAGGAGCATGAGATGAAGGCTAATTCCCGGGCTACCCCTCTGCCTGCTGACGTAAAAGCAGCGATTCGCCAGATGAAACAGCAGTTGCGCAGCCAGATTGGTGATGTGGAAGCGCTGTTCCGCCAGGTGTGTGACAAAATTGAAGCGGCAATTGCCGACGCTAAGGCTGATGAGCAGCGAACAGGCAGTGCCTGGCCCATGGTGGAGATGCAGACTCTGGCCAGAGGCGAGGTTTCAGATGAAACCCGGGCGCAGATCAAACGACGTGGCTGCGTGGTCATCAAACAGCATTTTGCCCGCGAGCAGGCTCTGGCGTGGGATAAGTCGATGCTCGATTACCTCGAGCTGAACCACTTCGACCAGCAGTATCGCGGTCCTGGCGACAATTTTTTTGGCAGCCTGGAAGCATCCCGGCCAGAAATCTATCCGATTTACTGGTCGCAGGCGCAGATGCAGGCGCGTCAGAGTGATGCGATGATCCAGGCGCAATCCTTCCTCAATCGCCTGTGGACCTTCGATTCGCAGGGACAGCAGTGGTTTGATCCGGATGTCAGCGTGATCTATCCCGACCGTATCCGTCGCCGGCTGCCGGGCACCACCTCAAAAGGGCTGGGTGCGCATACTGATTCCGGCGCGCTTGAACGCTGGCTGCTGCCCGCTTATCAGCAGGTCTTTGCCAGACTGTTCAGCGGTGATTTCGCTGCATACGATCCGTGGGATGCCGCGCATCGTACTGAAGTGGATGAATATGACGTGCCAGATACCACCAAATGCTCGGTGTTCCGCACCTTCCAGGGCTGGACCGCCCTGTCAGATATGATTCCGGGCCAGGGTCTGCTGCATGTGGTGCCGGTACCAGAAGCGATGGCTTATGTGCTGCTGCGTCCGCTGTTATCCGATGTCCCGGAAGATGAGCTGTGCGGCGTAGAGCCAGGTCGGGTTTTGCCGATCAATGAGAAATGGCACCCACACCTGATTGCCGGACTCAGTTCCATCCCCGCTTTAGAGGCGGGCGATTCCGTCTGGTGGCATTGCGATGTGATTCACGCGGTGGCGCCGGTTGAGAATCAACGGGGCTGGGGCAATGTGATGTACATCCCGGCCGCGCCGATGTGCGACAAGAATCGGGCTTATGCCCGGCAGGTTGCCGAGGCGCTGGAACAGGGTCGTTCGCCCGCTGATTTTCCACCTGAAGATTACGAAGCGAACTGGCAGCAGCGCTTCACGCTGGCCGATCTGAATCAGAATGGCCGCCGGGCGCTGGATTTAGCCTGATTTATCACCGCGTCGGCTCCGGCGCGGTCCTTTCCCTGTTAAACTGCGGCGATTATTATTCTGCGAAGCGGGCTTATGAATCCACGTCATCATCAGATTATTCAACTGGTTAATACCCGGGGCACCATCGCTGTCAGCGAACTGGCGCAGCTAACGGGCGTCTCAGAAGTCACGGTGCGTCAGGATCTGACCCTGCTGGAACGCGATCGCTTATTGCGGCGGATCCACGGCTCTGCGCTGGCGATCGACAGTGACAATGTGGGAACCCGGATGAATACCCGCTACCCGATTAAACAGGCGCTGGCCGATCGTGCCGCCAGCCTGGTGAAGGCGGGCGAGTCGGTGTTTATTGAAGGTGGCAGTACAAATGCTTTGCTGGCGCGCGCGCTGGCGGACCGCAGTGATATCACCCTGATTACCGTCAGTCACTACATCGCCCAGTTACTGCGCGATGCCACCTGCGAAGTGATAGTGCTGGGCGGCCTGCTACAAAAAAGCAGTGAGTCGATGGTCGGTCCGCTGACCCGTTACTGTATTCAGCAGACGCATTTTCATAAGGCGTTTGTTGGGGTCGATGGCTGGCACCCGGAAAGCGGCTTTACCGGTCGCAATATGCTGCGCTGCGATGTGGTTGATGCGGTGCTGGCAAAAGGTGTTGAAAGCTATGCACTGACCGACAGCTCGAAATTTGGTCAGATTCAGCCCTATCCGCTGTCGCCGGGTTACCAGGTCCGTCAGGTCATTACCGACGATCAGCTTGATGCCGCCATCCTGTTGCAACTGCAGGAGCAGCAGATTGAGGTGATTCAGGTCAGCACGGGCTAAGCCCTACGCCGCAGGGCCGTCAGCAACCGAATCACGCAGTATCAGGCTGCCGTTAAACGGCGGCCGCGGTCGCCACTCACCGCCATCCAGCATGGTGACCAGCCGGCCAATGGTTTCGTTGATCATTTCGGTGACCGGCAGTTTGATGCTCGACAGCGAAGGCGTGATGTAGGGTGCCAGCGGAATATCATCAAAACCCAGCACCGACACCTGCTGCGGAACGGCAATACCGCATTCGGTCAGCCGCTTGATAGCACCGATCGCCATCTCATCGTTGCTGGCAACAATCGCAGTAAACGCCACCTTGCGCGCCAGCAGGCTATCGACCGCCGCCATGCCGCTCTGTGCTGTCCACTTCCCTTGCACGATCCGCTGCGAATCAAGCGCAATCTTCGCATCTTTCAGCGCGGCCTGATAACCCGACAAGCGTTCCATACCGGTCGGTGAATCCAGCGATCCGGTTATAAAGGCGATCTCACGATGTCCACGGGCCAGCAACTGGCTGACAGCATCGGCGCTGGTGGCGTGCTGGTCGATGTAAATGCAGTAGCTGTCGTTAACGCGCAGGCGGCGATTGATCACCAGGATCGGCTGGCGATGCTGGGAGATGATGGCATCAAGCGCATCGATAGAGAGAAAGCGCGGATAGATAATAATCCCGTCACAGCGCAGATCGAGCAGGAACTGGATCGCCGCCCGCTCCTGCTCCGCAGTATGCTTGCCGTCGGCCAGAATAAGCTGACGCCCCTGCTGCTCCATCATCCGCGCCGAGTGGGCCATCAGTTCAGTGAAGTAACTGCCGCTGTAGAGCGTGTTGGTAATCACCAGGCCAATCGTCTGGCTGGATTTGGTCGCCAGGTTACGCGCCAGCAGATTCGGCCGGTAGTCGGTTTCGGCTATCGCCTGCAGTACCCGTTCGCGCTTCTCCTGCCCGACATAACCGTTGCCGGACAACACCCGCGACACCGTGGCTTTTGAAACGCCTGCCCGCGCGGCTACTTCCTGAATCGTTGCCATTTCACTGCTCCTTCACTGCGTCGGTTTCCAGTCTACCTAAGCCTCTCATTATTGGAAATATTTTCACCGGCACGCCGCCGCTTTTCATCCACTCGCGTGGTGACATCCATCACAAAACCAAAATTTGAGTGTTTTTAGCGCTTGTCGCATCCAATAAAGATCTTCATGATTTTGTGAAACCGGTTTCCTATTCGCCGCTTAGTCAGGGCATAAAACATAACACTGACCGATTACCCTACAGAGAAGATCCATCATGCCCAGAAACTATGCCGAGGTTTCACGCGCTATCGTCGACGCGTTAGGTGGCCTCACCAATATTGACGCGCTCACCCACTGCATGACTCGCCTGCGCTTTGTGGTTAAAGATCAGACACAGGTCGATCTTGTGCGATTAAAAGCCATTGATGGCGTGATGGGCGTGGTGCACAACGACAGCCAGTGCCAGGTGATTATTGGCAACAATGTGTCACAGGCTTATCAGGCGATAATGCAGCTGGGTTCGCCTGGCGGCGGTGCCTCTGCGCCGGTGAAGCGTAAGCTGACCTTAAAAGGGATTGGCGCAGGGATTCTCGATGCGCTGGTGGGCACCATGTCACCGTTAATTCCGGCCATTATCGGCGGATCGATGGTCAAACTGCTGGCGATGATCCTCGACATGGCTGGAGTCTTTGAAAAAGGCTCATCAACCCTGGTGATCCTGAATGTGATTGGCGACGGGGCGTTCTTCTTCCTGCCGGTGATGGTGGCGGCGTCGGCGGCGCTGAAATTTAAAACCAACATGTCGCTGGCGATTGCCATTGCCGGGGTGCTGGTGCACCCCAATTTCATCGAGCTGATGGCTAAAGCGGCGCAGGGCCAGCCGGTAGAATTTGCCTTCATTCCGGTCACCGCGGTGAAATATACCTACACGGTTATTCCGGCGCTGGTGATGACCTGGATCCTGTCGCACATTGAACGCGGCGTCGATCGCATCACCCCGGCGGTGACAAAAAACTTCCTTAAACCGATGCTGATTGTGCTGATTGCTGCACCGATCGCCATCGTCCTGATCGGGCCGATTGGTATCTGGATCGGCAGCGGGATTTCGGCGCTGGTGTATACCGTTCACGGCTATCTCGGCTGGCTGTCGGTGGCAATTATGGGTGCCATCTGGCCGCTGCTGGTGATGACCGGAATGCACCGGGTGTTTACGCCGACCATCATCCAGACCATTGCTGAAACTGGCAAAGAGGGAATGGTGATGCCGTCCGAAATCGGTGCCAACCTGTCACTGGGTGGCTCGTCGCTGGCGGTGGCGTTCAAAACCAAAAACCGTGAACTGCGTCAGACCGCGCTGGCCGCGGCGGCGTCGGCGATTATCGCTGGCATTTCAGAACCGGCGCTGTATGGCGTGGCGGTCCGGCTGAAACGTCCGCTGATCGCCTGTTTAATCAGCGGCTTTATCTGTGGCGCAGTAGCCGGTATTGGCGGCCTGGCCAGCCATTCGATGGCCTCGCCCGGCCTGTTTACCAGCGTACAATTTTTTGATCCCGCTAATCCGATGACTATCGTCTGGGTCGCGGCGGTGATGGTGCTGTCGGTCGTGCTGTCATTTGTGCTGACGCTGATTTTAGGTTTCGAGGACATTCCTGAAACCGAGCCGGCCACAGCGGCTGCACCAGCACCGGCTGCGGTGACCGAGCGAACCAACGCGATTAACGCCAACTAACGGGCAATGCTGACCCGAAACAGAGGATTTCATGTCTGAATCAAGATTCCCGCAAGGATTTTTATGGGGCGGCGCGTTAGCCGCCAATCAGGCTGAGGGGGGCTATCGTGAAGGCGGAAAGGGCTTAACCACCGTTGACATGATCCCCCACGGTCCGCACCGGATGCCGGTAAAGTTAGGCCTGGAGCAGCGCTTCACCCTGCGTGACGATGAGTTTTACCCCAGCCACGACGCAATTGATTTCTATCATCGCTATCCGGAAGACATCGCACTGATGGCGGAAATGGGATTCAGCGTATTTCGTACCTCCATCGCGTGGAGCCGTCTCTATCCGAATGGGGATGAGCTGACGCCTAATCCGCAGGGGATCGCTTTTTACCGCGCGGTGTTTGAAGAGTGCCGGAAATACAATATCGAACCGCTGGTTACGCTCTGTCACTTTGATGTACCGATGCATCTGGTTACTGAATATGGCTCGTGGCGCAACCGCAAGATGATCGACTTTTTTGCCCGCTATGCTCGCAGCTGCTTTGAAGCGTTTGACGGTCTGGTGAAGTACTGGCTGACCTTTAATGAGATCAATATTCTGCTGCACAGTCCGTTCTCGGGCGCCGGGCTGGTGTTTGAAGAAGGTGAAAATCATGAGCAGGTTAAGTATCAGGCAGCCCATCATGAGCTGGTGGCAAGCGCGCTGGTGACCAGAATCGCCCATGAAATAAATCCGGCCAATCAGGTCGGTTGCATGCTGGCAGGCGGCAACTTCTATCCGTGGTCAAGCAAACCGGAAGATGTCTGGGCGGCGCTGGAAAAAGACCGGGAAAACCTGTTCTTCATTGATGTGCAGGCGCGCGGGTACTATCCCGCCTACGCGGCCCGCCTGTTTCGTGAAAAAGGAGTCAGCCTGCAGATTGATGACGGCGATGCGGAGATCCTGAAAAACAGCGTCGATTTTGTTTCGTTCAGCTACTACGCCTCGCGTTGCGCGTCGGCGGAGATGAACGAGCTTAACAGCAGCGCCGCCAACGTAGTGAAATCACTGACCAACCCGCATCTGACGCGCAGTGAATGGGGCTGGGGCATTGACCCTCTTGGCTTACGCATCACCATGAATATGATGTATGACCGCTACCAGAAGCCGCTGTTTCTGGTCGAAAATGGTCTGGGCGCACGCGATACCTTCAATGATGCCGGTGAGATTGAAGATGATTACCGCATCAGCTATCTGCGTGAACATATCCGGGCGATGGGCGATGCGATTGCCGACGGAGTACCGGTGATGGGTTACACCAGTTGGGGCTGCATCGATCTGGTTGCCGCCTCGACCGGCGAAATGAGTAAACGTTACGGATTTGTTTATGTCGATCGTGACGATCTGGGCAACGGTACGCTGGCGCGCAGCCGGAAAAAATCGTTCTGGTGGTATAAAAAAGTCATCGCCAGCAATGGTGAAGACCTGGAGTGACACTGTCACCTTGTATCGACAGAACAGGCTATTCTGGTCAGCCGACCCGCAGCAACAAGCGGGCTGCTGGTTGAGCTGGCCTGCGGCCTGCCGTTGTATTCAGCTAACAATTATCGTATAACAAACGTCTCCGAGGGGTGTCCTGTAATGGGCTGAGATGGCGCAAGCCGAACCCTTTGAACCTGATCTGGGTCATGCCAGCGAAGGGACGGGTCGGCAGCGTTTCTGCACCATCTTCTGCGTTTTTGCCTGTTCTTCATCGTATGCCCGGATCTCCTTATGTTAACGAACCGTTAATGGAGATCCTATGTCACTTGCACTTTTCGAAACCGGCTTTTATGGCCGCCTGCGTCAACAGGCTGGCGATCACTGGCACGCCTACGTGTCGCACGATTTTGTGCAGCAACTCGGTCAGGGCCAGTTGCCTCCCGCCGCTTTTCGTCATTACCTCACCCAGGATTATCTGTTTCTGCTGCACTTTGCCCGCGCCTATGGACTGCTGGTCAGTAAACTGCAGGACCCGGCAGCACTGCGCGCGGCTACGGCTTCTCTCAACGCCATCGTCAATGAACTGCCGCTGCATGTGGCTTACTGCCAGCAGTGGGGAATCAGCGAAGCTGCGCTGGCTCGCCAGGCCGAAGCCGTTGAAACAATCAACTACACCCGTTACGTGCTGGATGTCGGCCACAGCGGAGATGCACTTGAATTGATGACCGCGTTAATGCCATGCGTTGCCGGCTATGCTGAAATCGGCCTGACGCTGTTACATCATCCCGCGACGGTGCTCGCAGACAATCCTTACGCCGACTGGATCCGCAATTACGGCGATGCCGATTATCTGGCCGGCGTCAGCGCCGCGCTGAATCTGTTTGAAACCCTGGCCCACCAGCGCGCCGGGGCTGAACGATTCGATCAGCTGGCGACGATATTTACCACCGCCACCCGACTGGAATCTGCCTTCTGGCAGATGGGCCTCGACCCGCAACTGACGTCATCCCAATGAGCCGTTCAACGCTGTTATCACCGCCGGGCATCTCTGTCCGTCAGCTCAGGCTGGATTTGGGATCGCATCGGCTATTCGACTCACTCAACCTGGAGATCCCTGCGGCGGCCTGCACTGCGCTGCTGGGTGCCAGCGGCGTCGGGAAAAGTAGCCTGATGCGGGTCATTGCTGGCCTGACGCCGCCGACTTCCGGGCAGATCAGCGGCAGTGATGGCCTGCCGCTGGCCGGTCGGATCGCCTGGATGGGCCAGCAGGATTTGCTCTATCCGTGGCTGAACGTGGAGCAGAATGTTTGCCTCGCCAGCCGTCTGCATGGCGAAAAACCGGACAGCGACTGGGCGCATCATCTGCTGGCACGGGTCGGTCTGACTCGCTACGCAACGGCGCGGCCCGCCACGCTATCTGGCGGCATGCGGCAGCGGGCTGCGCTGGCGCGCACCTTATATGCACGAAAGCCGATCGTCCTGATGGACGAGCCCTTTTCCGCGCTCGACGCGCTGACCCGCAGCCAGATTCAGACCCTCGCCGCCGGGGTGCTGGCGCAGCATACCGTGTTGCTGATTACCCACGACGCGGCGGAAGCCTGCCGACTCAGCCATCATATGCGGGTGCTTACCGGCTCAGGCATTGAACCCTGCCCGCCATTAGCGGGTCAGCCGCCGCGCGCGCCTGATGATGCTGGCGTGATGCGCAGCCAGGCCGCTTTGCTGCAACAGCTGGCTAAGGTGGCGCTATGAAATACCTCAGCCGCTTTGCCCCGCTGTGGCGTGGTATCACTCTGTTCTGCGGCCTGATTGCGCTGTGGTGGCTGGTGACGTTGCTGCCGGTGCCGGCGTTTTTGCTGCCTTCGCCAGCAGCGGTCGCGCAGGCGTTATGGACCAGTAAGAGCTGGCTCGGCTATCACAGCCTGATTACCTTCACTGAAATTCTGAGCGGTATGATGATTGGCGTGGCGCTGGGTTGCCTGCTGGCGCTCGGCATGACTTTTTCGTCGCGTCTGCAGCGCTGGATGATGCCGCTGGTGCTCACCAGTCAGGCGATCCCGGTATTTGCGCTGGCACCGCTGTTAGTACTGTGGTTTGGCTTCGGCATGAGCGCCAAAGTGGCGATGGCGGTACTGGTGATTTTCTTCCCGGTGACCTCGGCATTTTACGATGGCCTGCGCCGCGTCAGTCCGGGTTATCTCGATCTGGCTCGCACGCTGGGTGCCTCGCGCGGATCGCAACTGCGTCATGTCCGGTTGCTGGCCGCCCTGCCGGCGCTCGGCTCTGGTCTGCGAATGGCGGCGGCCGTGGCACCGATTGGCGCGATCATTGGCGAATGGGTCGGTTCGGCCGAAGGTCTGGGTTACGTAATGCTTAACGCCAACGCCCGGATGCAGAGTGATATCTGTTTTGCCGCGCTGTTTATTCTGGTGCTGATGACGCTGGCGCTGTGGCTGGCCGTCGATGCCCTGCTTCGCCGCCTGATCGACTGGGCGCCGGAGAGTTCCTCATGACCTCTACCCTGCGAGAAAACTGATGCTTAAACCTGTTCTGTCGACGCTGATCATCAGCGCCGCACTCACCAGCCCGCTTCATGCAGCAGAAAAACTGACGCTGATGCTCGACTGGTATATCAACCCAGACCATGCGCCGATTATGGTGGCGCAGCAAATCGGCGCATTTAAAGCGGAAGGACTGGATGTCACCCTGGTTCCACCGTCCGACCCGGCGCTACCTCCACGGCTGGTGGCGGCGAAACAGGCAGATTTAGCCATTACCTATCAACCGCAGCTGCATTTCTTTGCTGACCAGGGATTACCGCTGATGCGGGTCGGCACCCTGATAAACACGCCTCTGAATACCCTGATTACGCTGGATAAGACGGTAAAAAAACCGGCAGACTTAAAGGGTAAACGGATCGGCTATTCGGTCAGCGGGATTGAGCAGGCCACGCTGGAGGCGATGCTGCAGCATGACGGGGTGAAGGCCAGCGAGGTAAAGCTGATTAACGTCAATTTCCAGCTGACCAGTGCCCTGCTGACCGGCCAGGTGGATGCGGTAATTGGCGGCTATCGGAATATTGAAGCGCTGGAAATCAGGCTGCAGGGTAAAGTTCCGGTGGTGTTTAAGGTCGAGGATTATGGCGTGCCGGCCTATGACGAGCTGATTATTGTCGCTAACCGCGATGAAGCGCACGCAGAGAAAATCAAAAAGTTCCTGCGGGCGCTTAAACGCGGCAACGCGGAATTGCAGGCTCATCCTGAAGCCAGCTGGCAGACTTTTGCCGCCCGGCATCCTGAACTGAATACGCCGCTGAACCATCAGGCGTGGCAGGCTTCGCTGCCGCTGTTTGCTGCCGATCCGGCGAAGCTGGACCGTGCCCGTTATCAGGCCTATGAGCAGTTTTTGTTTGATACCCGGCTGATTAAAAAGATTACACCGGTTGAGCGTTACGCTATCGACGGGCAGTGATCGGCTAAGCCCGCAGCGATTGCTGCGGGCTTAGTATCACAACGGTTTCTGATAGAGCCAGTGTTCGATGTCGCTGGCAGGCAGCGGTTTAGAGAAGAAGTAGCCCTGAATTTGATCGCATCCGTACTCTTTCAGTAATGACAGCGTCGCCTCGGTCTCCACCCCTTCCGCCAGCACGGTATAATTCAGCTCTTTCAGCATCTGAATAATCCGTTTAACGATGATTTTTGATGAGTCATCTTCAGCCATACGGGATATCAGCGACATGTCGATTTTGATCACGTCCAGCGGGATATCCTGCAGATAGCTGATGTTACTGTAGCCGGTACCAAAATCGTCGAGCGAAATAACAAACCCGTGCGATTTCAGCGCTTCCAGACCGCGGATAGCGACGTTGCTCTCGGTGATCAGCTCATTTTCCAGACACTCAATGCCAATCACCGAAGCTGGCAGTTGTGCCGCCTGCAGTTTCGCCAGCAGCGAATCGGCAAACTCCACTTTAGAGAAGTCCCGCTCACTGACGTTAATCGACACCGGAATCAGGCTGTACTCGCGGTTCCAGCGCGCGAGTTGCTCGATAAGATGATCGATGACCCAGTTAGTCAGGTCGGAGATCAGATTGGTTTTGCCGGCTAAAGGCACAAACTCAGACGGGAACAGCTCGCCACGTTCGGCATGATGCCAGCGAATCAGCGCTTCCAGCCCGACAGTTTTACCGGTTTTAAGGCAGACTTTCGGCTGATACGCCAGATAGAGGCCTTCATCCTTTTTCAGCGCCTGCGCCAGATCGTTCATGATCATAAAGTCGTCGGTACGGCGGGTGTCGTAACTTTCATCAAAAGACATCGCGCTGATGTTTTCATCTATCGCTTCATGCAGCGCGCTGACCGCCTGACGGACCATCTCATTGGCGTTAATCTGGCCGGGCACGAACCCGGTTTCGCCGGTAAAGATATCCAGATCGAGGGTAATGTTTTCCGACAGATCGGCTTTCATTCCCTGCAGCACGTCGATCATATTGTGTGCCGTATAGCGGCCCGACCACGGCTGAATCAGCGCAAAACGACCGGGGGCAAAGGAATAAAGCGTATCCCCGGCGGGCAGGTTGAGTCGGGCGGCTACCTGCTCAGCCATCTGCCGCAGCAGTTTTTCCATCGGCGCAATGCCGACGGTGCGGGAGAGTTCATAAGCGCGTGGAATATCGATGCAGTCGATCAGAATCAGGCGGAAACGGCTGTGCGGCGCAGTAACCGACAGCTGCTGGATATCACGAATTAACCGTGGGCGATTGGGCAGATGGGTAATCACATCGGCGAAACCAGCATGGTTCCAGGCATCCAGAAACGACGTGACCAGTCTGCCCAGCAACTTCAGGGTGTCGAGTTTTTCTGAGCAAAAAGTGTGTGGCTGGGTGTCGGTCACGCAGAGTGTGCCCAGTACGGCACCGTCGAGATTCTCCAGAGACACACCCGCATAAAAGCGAATATGCGGTTCGCCTTCGACAAACGGGTGCACGGCAAAGCGTGGATCCAGCAGCGTATCAACCACCACCAGCTGCCCCTCACCATCAATGACGTGGCGGCACAGGGATTCATCGCGGGTCGACTGCTTAAGATCGAAGTTACGTGACGCCTTAATATATTGATTGTGGTCGTCAATAATCGAAATAAAACTGCCCGAGATCCCTAACACCTGGCTGGCAAGATGAACAAACTTCTCCAGCACTTCATCCCTGGCTTCATCAGGCGTCAGAAGTGCTTTAATCGCATTGAGACGTTTTTCGTCACTGCCATTTTGTTCGTTATGCACTGAAATCTCCCCTCTACAGGCGCAAAAACTGAAAATAATTTAGTTTAATAAGACTTAATTAGCGCCCAAATTTCAGATAAGTAGCGACACTGGCTGACATTAATTTCAGCGTGAAACAGTGTCGCATGATATCTGATCGCTGTCGAAATCATTTACGTCTTTCCTTTACTTGTGCAACATCGGCGATTCGGGGCGGAAGCCCAGCCCAATCAGCCGGCCAAAGACAAAACGCAGAAACGGAAGGCGGCGGATGATGGACGGAATTTTGCTGCCGCGAGTGGATTTTCGTCTGGCTTTGTTGCTGCTCATTTTGATTTGCAGGAACTGCGTGGCAACCGTCGGGAATTGACGGCGCTGCTGAACCTTTTCCAGATCGCCGAGGCTCAGCTCACCGGCCAGCAAAGGTGCCGTGAGAAGGTTGGCGGTCGCTACCGCATCCTGAATCGCCAGATTGACCCCGACCCCGCCAATCGGCGACATCGCATGGGCAGCATCACCGATACACAACACGCCCGGTTTCGCCCATTTATCCAGCCGGTCGATGCGTATCGACAGCAGCCTGAACTGCTCCCAGCTGCTGATTTCGTCCAGACGCTGCGCGCCAAACGGCGAGACGGCGGCCACCTGCGCAATGAAGGCCTTAAGCCCTGCCGCTTTCTGCGCCTCAAATTCGCCTTTCGGGATCGTCAGGCCGCACTGCCAGTAGTCACCCCGGTCAATCACGATGAAGTTTTGCCGCGGTCCTTTGTGGCCCATGCCTGAGACCGGATCGTCTGGCTGTTTGCTCAGCCGGAACCAGATGACATCACGCGCTACGCCGAAAGTCTGGCTGGTGAGGTTGGCTCGCGCCCGGACCTGCGAGTGACGGCCATCCGCGCCAATCACCACTTTGCAGCGGATATGGAGTCGCTGGTCGCCGCGGCTGGCAATCACGCCGCTGACGCTGTTGTTATCGTAGAGAAAGTCCTCAAACGCCGTCGATTGCAGCAGCGTGAAGCCCGGATAGCGGGCGCTTTGACCGGCGAGGAAATTAAGGAAGTCCCACTGTGGCATAAAGGCAATAAACCGGCACTGCACCGGCAGCCGCGAAAAATCTGCCATGGTAATGCTCTGACCGGCGATCTCCGCTTCCAGTTTTTCCGCGCGCTGGTGCGGCAGTTTCAGCAATCCGTCCAGCAGACCAAGCTGATGCATGATCTCCAGCGTGGAGGGATGAATAGTGTCGCCGCGAAAATCGTGCAGAAAATCGCCGTGCTTTTCAATGACGACCACCCGCAGGCCAGACCGGGCGAACAGATATCCCAGCATCAGTCCGGCTGGGCCGCCGCCGACAATACAACAGTCTGCGGCGAGAATTTCAGTGGAATGTGGCTGCATCTCAGCTCCCTCTGGCACCAGTATTGCTATGATTAGTGAGTCATTCGTGGCGCGTTGGCCGTCAGCCCTCAACGATTCAGCTGTCAGGCTACGCACTCATCGCGATTAATTCTAACTGAAAACGACGCAGGACCCGCTGTAGGTCGACCGTCGCTGGAGATCATCATGATTAACGTTGTCCGCAATGCCCTGGTCATTTCGCTGCTGTTAAGCCCACTGGCCCAGGCAGACTCCGCTTACGAAACGCTGCAATTTGCTCTGAGAGAGCAGCAGATCACCAACGATCTCCGTGAAAAATGCCAGCTGCCGCCGTCGCTGTCGGATGAAGCGCTGCGCCAGACCTTTCTGAACGATAAAAACGATAAAGCGCCCTTGATTGCAGCGGCGCAGGCGCTCAAAAATAACGATAACTCAGCCTACCGCGAACGGATGGCGCAAGTGGTATGTCCACCGCAGGCGGGCTAATCATCAAACCCGAAGAGTTGAGATATTCATTGATCTGAGGTTTTGCTTTACGGACATCCCTCAGTACACTGTGTGGCCTGGTCCGATTCAAACAAGAACTCTCCCGCATGAATGAAGAAACACCGCAAACGGTGTATGTTCCCCGCACGCTGGCTGCTCGCAGCCGGATGTTCCGCGCTCTACTCTATCGCGATAAAACCCCGCTGGCGGTGCTGTTCTGTGCTGCACTGGTCGGTACGCTGGTGGGCCTGGCTGGCGTGGCGTTTGCCCGCGCCGTTGAGGCGATCCAGCAGTGGCGTGCCGTCACAATTTCTCCGGCGTTGATTCAGGGCTGGCCGCTTTATGCTGCTGCGTTTGCTGTCTCTGCCCTGCTGGCAATGGTTGGCTATCTGCTGGTGAAGCGGTTCGCGCCTGAAGCAGGTGGCTCAGGGATCCCTGAAATCGAAGGGGCATTGGAAGAACTCAGGCCGGTGCGCTGGTGGCGGGTGATTCCGGTTAAGTTTTTTGGCGGCATGGGCACGCTCGGCGCCGGTATGGTGCTGGGACGGGAAGGTCCTACCGTTCAGTTAGGCGGAAATATTGGTCGTATGGTGATTGATATCATCGGCTTACGCAGCAACGAGTCGCGCCATACGCTGCTGGCGACCGGGGCGGCCGCCGGGCTGGCTGCGGCATTCAACGCGCCACTGGCTGGCATTCTGTTCATTATTGAAGAGATGCGTCCCCAGTTCCGTTACAACCTGATTTCCATAAAAGCGGTGTTCACCGGGGTGATCATGGCGAGTATTGTTTATCGCTGTTTCAACGGTGAGCAGGCGGTAATCTCGGTCGGCAAACTGGCTAATGCGCCGGTTCAGACGCTGTGGCTCTATCTGGTGCTGGGGATGATCATCGGCCTGGTGGGCGTATTATTCAACCGCCTGATATTCCTGACCCAGGATCTGTTTGCCCGTCTGTATGCCGGTAAAACGGCTCGTGTAGTGCTGGCAGGCGCTCTGCTCGGCGGCGGATGTGGGGTGATGTCGCTGTTGTTTGCACCTGGCGCGGGCGGCGGGTCAGAACTGATACCGCAGGCGGTACACGGGATGTTCCCTCTCGCCCTGCTGCTGCTGATCTTTATCGTCCGGCTGATAACCACCCTGCTTTGCTTCGGCTCCGGTGCGCCCGGTGGCATATTTGCGCCGATGCTGGCACTCGGCACGCTGCTCGGTACCGCATTTGGCGTGGCAATGACGCAGGTTTTTCCACTCTACCAACTCGATCCGGGCACCTTCGCTATCGCCGGTATGGGCGCGCTGTTTGCTGCATCGGTGCGTGCGCCACTGACCGGCATTGTACTGGTGCTGGAGATGACCGATAACTATCAGCTGATCCTGCCCATGATTATCACCTGTCTCGGTGCCACGCTGCTGGCCCAGTTTCTGGGCGGCAAACCGCTTTATTCCTCGATTCTGGCCCGAACGCTGGCTCGTCAGCAACAGGTTACCCGCCCGCAACAAGGCGGATAACCTGATCGGCTATTTCCCGTTAAAAAAGTCGCTGGGCAACTGGCCCGGCGCTTTATCGATGACCGCGTCGTTATCCGCGCCCTCATTTTTCATGTAAGTCACCTGAGCAAATTCAGGAATAATTACATAAGGATAGGCGGGGCCTTCATCGCGGAAGCGATGCATATCCTCGATAAAATCGTTCTGGTAGCAAATCGTCTTCTCCGGATGCTGGCCTTCACCGGCAATCCACTGCGGGAAGAAAATGGTGCCGTGGACGATCTTCCGTGACAGATCAAATAGCAGGCTGACGCAGGTTCCGGTGGGTTCGTGCCAGTCGACCTTATAAATTCCCGGTGCAAACTGAACCGCATTCATTTTCTGGTTAGTGACCCAGCGTCCTCCTACCAGCCCCTGATGAATGCGATAATCGCAGGTGGTTTCATTGCGCGCATACCATTCATATTTCCAGCCATTATCGTAGGTATAGACAAAATGTGTGCCGACAAACTGTGATAAATCGTTGGATATATCGTTGACAGATTCAGTGGTCATATTAGTCCTTTACATCATCAGGTATTTAGAAAATAACAGGAAAGAAACAGGCATAAATCATAAAACGGGCTGTCCGGACCGGAGTAATTAATATGGACCAGGAATTTTTTTTTGCCATTCGAAACCGATAAAAGCGTAAAAATACAGTTGTCAGATTATTTCTTCACACACACTCTGCAATGCGCAATACATTTACAACCTCTTGTTTTTTAAGAGTTGTGTAATATTTTTACTGTTAACAACGATTTTACATTGCTGACCATCTTCGCCACCCTACTACATAATTAATTATTATAAATCATAGAGATAAAAATATAATTTGCATTAATCCTGATTGCGACCAGACTTTTTTATGCTTTTTCCATAACGGGCTCCGCCATATTTTTTTACTCTGATGCAGCTGCCTTTGCTGTTGCTGTCCGTTCAACCTGACTTCAGGATACGTTTCTATGGATTTGCTTCATGAACTTTTCCGACTCTCGCCTGAACTGGCTCTGTTTCTTTCTCTCGCGATAGGGACCTGGATTGGTAAATTCAAACTGGGTGCGTTCCAGCTTGGCGGTGTCGCAGGCGCGCTGCTGATTGCCGTCATTATTAGTCAGGTCGGCGTTACAATTGACAGCGGAATTAAAAACGTGCTGTTCGCAGTATTTATTTATGCAGTTGGTTTTGAAAGCGGACCTAAATTTTTCTCCTCGCTGGGGCGGCGCACGTTGCGCGAGATCGCCCTGGCGCTGATTCTGGTGGTTACTTCGCTGGCAACGCTGTTGGTGATGGCGCGGCTGTTCTCGCTGGATAAGGGAATAGCGGCCGGGATCGCCGCGGGTGCGCTGACCCAGTCGGCGATAATCGGTACTGCCAGCGCGGCGATCGCCAAACTCAACCTTGATCCCGCCCAATTACAGCAAATGCAGGGGAACGTCGCCGTTGGTTACGCCGTGACCTACATTTTTGGTTCACTCGGCGCCATCATCATCTGCGTCAATATCCTGCCTAAAATCATGGGCCGTTCGATTCGTGAAGATGCGATTAAAGCTGAGCTGGAGCAGATGCGGGGCGCGCCGGTGCTGGCGCCAGGACAGCAACCCGCGCTGCCGGGTCTGGTCGGGCGGGTGTTTCTGGCCGGACCGGCGGCCGGTAAACGCGTTGCCGAGGTTGAAGCCGGTGCCGATCCGCATTTCCCGGTCACCGTCGAGCGGCTTAAACGTGACGACAAAGTGATCGCCGTCACCCCGGAGATGCAGCTTAACGAAAACGATGCGCTGCTGCTGGTTGGTCGTCGTAAGGGCATCATCGCGCTGGCCGCATCACTCGGTAAGGAACTTGATGCTGCGGAAGGGCCGGAAATGACGATGCAGACCACCGAGGTGCTGCTAACCAACCCGGCGCTGGTCGGTAAGCGCATTGATGCGCTCCGTAAGGAAATTTCAGGTGACGTGCGTCATGGCATTTACATCGCCACCCTGAAGCGTGGCGATCTGCCGGTGCCCGTCACCGATGACACGGTCATTCAGCACAATGATGTGGTCACCCTGTACGGCAGTGAGCAGGATATCCAGCGAGCAGCCGCGCTGGCCGGTCCGGTGCTGATTAAAAGCCTTAAAACCGACCTGATGTTTCACGGCCTCGGCCTCTCCTTCGGTTTGCTGATCGGCCTGCTGGTGCTGCGTATCGGTTCCGTCCCACTGACGCTTGGCAGCGGCGGTGGCGCGCTGCTTTCCGGCCTGCTGTTCGGCTGGTATCAGGCCCGTAAACCGCTGAGTGGAAACATGCCGCTGGCAGCCTCCGGCCTGCTGCGCGATCTGGGACTGGCCGGCTTTGTCGCCGTGGTCGGTCTGCAGTCGGGATTGCAGGCCGTCGAAACGGTGCGCCAGAACGGTCTCTCTATTTTCCTGATCGGTATCGTCGTCACCGTGGTCCCTTTAATGCTGACCTTGCTGATTGGACGTTACCTGTTGCGTTACGACAACACCGCTATTTTTGCGGGCGCCCTGTCTGGCACCCGCAGTGCGAACCCTGCCTTTGGGGAAATCCTCGACAAAGCAGGTAATGCCATCCCGACCGCACCGTTCGCGGTGACCTACGGTCTGGCCAATGTATTTCTTACCCTACTGGGCCCGCTGATTGTCGCGCTGGTCTGATAGCGACCTGCTAATCGATGCGTCCTTATCCGGAGAACTATTCCTATGTCGAATCCTTACGAAAAATACGCCGCGCTGAGTCCGTTTGAACTGAAAGATGCGCTGATTACGCTGGCTTCAGGCAAACCAGACCGCATGATGCTAAATGCCGGACGCGGCAATCCCAATTTTCTCGCCACCCTGCCGCGCCGTGCCTTCTGGCGGCTGGGACTGTTTGCCACTGAAGAAGCCGAGCTTTCATATTCCTACCTGCCGCACGGTATCGGTGGTCTGCCGCGCATTGAAGGGATTGAGGCACGTTTTGACGCCTTTCTCTCCCGTGAGCATCAGCAGCCTGGCGTCGCCTTTTTATCGCGCGCGGTGAGCTATGTTCGCGATCAGTTGGGCCTTTCGGCCTCGGCATTTTTACATGAGATGGTAGAAGGGATCCTTGGCGCCAATTATCCGGTTCCCCCACGCATGCTCCATCTGAGCGAGAAAATCACCCGTGAATACATTGTTAAAGAGATGATTGGCGGCCTGATATCGGCAGAAGATGTTGACCTGTTTGCGGTGGAGGGCGGCACGGCGGCAATGACCTATCTGTTTAACACCTTACGCACCAACGGCCTGGTGACCGCCGGTGACAAAGTGGCAATGGGCGCGCCAATTTTCACCCCGTACATCGAAATTCCCCATCTGGAGGATTACCGGCTTGAAAGCGTGATGATTAACGCTTCTCCCGAGGAAAACTGGCAGTATCCGGACCACGAACTGGATAAGCTGCTCGATCCGGCGGTTAAGATCTTTTTCTGCGTCAATCCGAGTAATCCGGCATCGGTAAAAATGGACCAGCGTTCGCTGGACAAGATGGTCAAAACTATCGAGCAGCGGCCCGATTTGATTATTCTGACCGACGATGTTTACGGCACCTTTGCGCACGATTTCAAATCGCTGTTTGCGACCTGCCCGAAGAACACCATTCTGGTCTACTCCTTTTCAAAATATTTTGGTGCTACCGGCTGGCGGCTGGGGGTGATCGCTACCCATCAGCAAAATATTCTGGAGCAGCAACTGAGTGACCTGAGTGCGGAAGAGAAGCAGCGTCTTGAGCTGCGTTATGGCTCACTAACGCCAGACGTGCCGGGCCTGAGCTTCCTCGATCGCGTGGTCGCGGATAGCCGCAGCGTAGCGCTTAATCATACGGCGGGCCTCTCTACGCCCCAGCAGGTACAGATGGTGCTGTTCAGCCTGTTTGCCCTGATGGATGGCGAAAATGGCTATAAGTCTGCCGTCTCAGAGATCATTCGCCGTCGTCAGGCGGTGCTTTATCGTGAACTCGGCATTCCTCATCATGAAACTGAAGAGGCGGTTGACTACTATACCCTGCTGGATCTGGGGGCGATTTCGCGTCAGGTGTACGGCGATGAGTTTGCTAACTGGGTCAACGCTACCCTTAATCCCACCGACCTGCTGTTCCGTATTGCGGAAGAGACCGGCATCGTGATGTTGCCCGGCACCGGATTCGGCACACAAAAACCTGCGGGCCGGATCTCACTGGCTAACCTCAACGAATATGAGTATGCGGCCATTGGTAAAGCCTTACGGCAAATGATGGAGCATTATCATGACG
Organism: Pantoea sp. AN62; assembly: GCF_050432985.1. Taxonomy (NCBI): domain Bacteria; kingdom Pseudomonadati; phylum Pseudomonadota; class Gammaproteobacteria; order Enterobacterales; family Erwiniaceae; genus Pantoea; species Pantoea sp. AN62. Next base: position 163,955 of record NZ_JBNPYB010000002.1, read on the forward strand.
AGTTCATTGCGCGTGGCAAAGATCAGCCCAGCGCGTAGTGACTGGACGGAGTAATGTCTGACGGTCTGGCACCGCGCAGAGTGCCAGACCATTCGCCTCAAACTCTGGCCGCTTTCGCTGCTGCCACCAGCCCATCCAGCCAGTCCTGATGACCATTGATCATCGGATTCGGTTTGGTGACCGCCAGCTCGCGAGCCGGTTGTCCGTTTTGCGTCTCCTGAGTCAGGATACGTACCCGGTTACCCGGCAGAGCCTCAATCAGCCAGGCATGCAGAACATCAAGGCGATCGGCGGCACCCGCTTCACCCGCCCAACCGTGCCAGGCCAGGCGTGCAGCCTCGCCTTCTGCCGGTGCAATACACTCTGTCACCTGAGCCTCAACCGGGAAGCCAAAGGTCTCGAAATAGAAGCGTACTCCCTGCTCCAGTACCGGACCTTTGTTGTCGTAAAAGCGCGCATTGGCTGAGTTGGCGTAATAGTCAGACCAGCGTGCGGGTTCACTCAACAAGCGCCAGATTTCCTGCACCGACAGGTCGGCGACAATCACTTCATTTGAGCAAAAATTATCGGTATAGCCCGGTACAAAACCTTCCGGCCAGTTAATCGCGTTCATTTTCATTTTATCCTGCCTTATCTGATTAAGTGGTACATCACGCCTGTGCAGCGAACAGGGGCAGTATCATGCCGCTGCTGAAATAACGCCAATCGCAATATTTTATCCGTGATATCATTCCAGCTAATATCAAAACCGCATTGTCTGCTGGTCAGCCGCGAGAATAAAATGAGCACTCTTCACAACGTAGACTTGAATCTGTTGAAGACGCTGGACGCCTTACTGGATGAGCGCAGCGTTACCCGGGCTGCCGAGCGCTTATCGCTGACCCAGCCTGCGGTGAGCGGCATGTTAACCCGGCTACGTGAGAGTTTTGACGATCCGCTGTTTACCCGGGCGCAGCGCGGTATCGTGCCGACTTTGCGGGCGCTTGAACTGGCTGCACCGGTTAAAGCGATACTGGCAGAAGTGGAGGGGTTGCTGCAGCCACAACAGTTTGATCCGTTGACGGCCAATATGACGTTGCACATCGCCGCGACAGATTATGCGTTGCGCGCGGTGATCGTCCCGTTTATGGCCCGGTTACGGCGTGAGGCTCCAGGCATTCGGGTGGCGGTGGTCCCGGTCAATAATGAAACCTTGCAGGATCAGTTTGAACGCGGAGCGGTCGATTTAGCCTTGCTGACGCCGGACACTACGCCGCAGGAGTTGCATACCCGCCGCTTATTTGATGAGGAGTATGTCTGTTTGCTGCGCGACGATCATCCGCTGATCAGCACCGGACCGCTGACGCTGGATGCTTTTTGTGCGCTGGAGCATGCCCTGGTTTCCTATCCTGGCGGTAATTTCAGCGGTGTGACAGATACGGCGCTGGCAGCACTGGGCCGCAGCCGCCGGGTCACTCTGTCAATATGCAGCTTCCTGGTGTTGCCCGAGATCCTGCGCCTGAGTGATTTAATCAGTGTGGTACCACGTCGTCTGGCGATTGCTGGCACGGGCCTGACTCAACTTCCGCCGCCGCTGACCATACCGGGCTTTACCAAAACGCTGGCCTGGCATGAACGAACCCATCGGCATAAAGGTCATCAATGGTTGCGTCAGTTGTTAATCATCATTGCTGATGAGACGACAAATCCTGTTACATCTCTGCCCTGACTGGGTTACCTGAGCGAGCCGGTTACGCATTTTTTGTCCCTCCGCGCAGCCGCTGGCAATAATCAGCGAATGGATAATGCAAACTACAGGCAAGGCGTTTTATATCTGGAAGTCAGATAAGAAAATTTGCACAGCATTATTCTGCTTTCAGCGGATTTATATTATTCAGAGATAGGTTAGAGGGAATATATAGCAGGAGTGAAAATCAATAGATATCAGCGTAACCAAAGAAGAAACCACAGCGCATTAACTTTTAATATTGGTTATAACAGGCCCCGGCAAAATGCCGGGGCTGATGGTTAAAAAGTCCGCATCAGTGACTTTCTATTCGGACTTACGTCCACCACCATGGCTGTTTTGGCCACCTTTCTTACCGGCTTCTGAAGCCTTTTCACGGTCATTAGCGAAGTTACCGCCGCTGTTTTGTCCGCCTTTTTTACCTGCTTCAGATGCTTTTTCACGATCTTCTGCGAAGTTACCGGAACCACCACGATGTTCGGCCATAATTTCCTCCTGAACATATTGTCATTTGATTAATGGCAACCAGCATAATTCTATTACGCCAGCCGTTTTCGTGTTGCAGTGATAAGTCTAGCCGGGCCTTTTCGGGCTGCAAGTCTATTACAACCTTCTGGTCCTGATTTATATTTAGCCGAAGCGAGACAGCGCCATGAATAAGCAAAACGGTAAACGGGAAAAATTTATTGAGGCTAATCACTTACCCAAGGCGATCAATTATCGCCCCCTCGCCTGGCGATTAACATTTTTTTACTTTTGATTAAAAAGTTAAATGCCATGTAAAACGCAGCGGCCTGATGTTCAGCGGTTGGCTTAGTCTTGCAGCGCGCAGCCCGGCTGCGGCATCAGCCTGTTAACCCGCTGATCATCAGTCTGAACCCACCTGACAAGATGATGATAAACGCCGTTCTGAGGCGCTTTCCCCGCCAGGCAACAGCGCCCGGGCGCGTTAAACGTCTCGCTAAATGTCTCGTTAAGCGCTATGACCGATTCCGATACTTCATCTCAACAAGCTTTGGCTCTGAGGTATGGCAGCGATAAGAAGCTTCGGCTGAATACACGCCTGGAGAAACGATTGTGAGCAAAGGATTGATGTCAGCGGAATGGCCTTGTTTTGAGGTGGACTGGGTTGCCGGACTGATTGGTTAGGGGGTGCGATTGCCGGGCTGGTTCTTTGGGTTGGCGGTTTGATTAGTTAGCTGCGGGACTGCCGGGCTGATTCCTGTGATTCGGCGGTTTGATCAGTTAGATGCAGGATTGCAAGCCGGGAGCAGAAGAGTGACGGATTTCTTAGGTAGCGGGTGGGATTGCCTGGCAGGAGCAGTGGATTTGCCGGTTGATTTGTAAGTTGGTGATATTGCCGGGCGGTTGCCCTGGAGTGGAAGGTTGTTGGGTTGTTGGGTTGTTGGGTTGTTGGGTTGCTGGGTTGGTTAGCCGTATTAAGCAGAATTTTTTCCTCTCTTGCTGATCCTTTCTGTGCCTATCCCTTTCTGTGCCTGATGGTAATCCAGCAAAAATGTCGCCTGGCCAGCTACTTCCGCCCTGCGCGCAATGATAAAAGCCCTGACTGAGATAGCCAGGGCTTTTAAGTTACTACCGATTTAACATTTACCATTAAGGAACTTAATTGAGATTTACTGCTTCGGTACTGCTATTTATGAACAGGTCCTGCGGATAATAATGAACACCAGAAGTCACTCATTATCATTAGCGGTTTTCACCACCTGATAGTCTTTTATGAGACAAAGACAGGTCAGGCCCGGATAAACCTGCACACCCCCATCGCGATATATACTCTTTGATGCGTTGCCTTACTTTCATTACGACGTTTAAACCGCAATCGTATCCTGTCGTAACGTAAACGTTCAGAACTACGAGGCCTTACATCATCGCGAATACTTTTTACTGCAATAACATCAACTTACTAAAAATGCTTTACTGACTACAGGTTACTGCTTTGTTACTAACGTTACTCCATTCAACAGTGCTATTAATACATAACTCAATTTAACAGGAGTGCTTACTAATTTAGCTCAAACTTCAACTTCATATTACTTTATCAGTGACGTCTTGTTTGCCGCTGATGTGTCTTACTTTACGGTTTTAAATTTCAAAGTCAACACTGTTTTTAAAAACATGTTTATATCTTCAGTAGCTTAGCAATAGCGTTAATAATCATTCTCAGGCAGGATGAGAACCCCCGCTGTTTTATTATCACTACGACTAAAAATAGAATTCTAATCTATTTATACTGAATAATTAGCCTGGTGATTATATCATTATTGCCCCCCTGCCTTCGGGTACGAACCGTCGATACATTCTCCGTTCAGGGACTGCGCGCTTAGCCATTCTAGTGCTCAGCGAAGTGCACAGAGCACTGTACAATAAGCGACCTGTGAGACACGAAAAAAGGCACCTTATCGGTGCCTTTTAGCGGTCCATCTTTAGTAATACAATCAGCGAATTAGTTCGACAGCTGGGTCATCAGCAGTTTAGCTGTCTCAACCGAGGAACCTGGGTTCTGACCGGTAATCAGCAGACCATCCTGCACCGCATAAGATTGCCAGTCATCACCGCGAGAGTAGATGCCGCCATTCTGTTTCAGCACATCTTCCACCAGGAACGGCACCACGTTGGTCAGGCCAACGCCCTCTTCTTCAGTGTTAGTAAAGCCGGTCACTTTCTTACCTTTTACCAGTGGTTCGCCATCGGCGCTTTTGACATCGCGCAGTACGCCCGGCGCATGACAGACCAGCGCTACCGGTTTACCCGCCTGCAGAGTTTGTTCAATCAATGCAATTGAATTTTTGTCGTTGGCCAGATCCCACAGCGGACCGTGACCGCCAGGATAGAAAACAGCGTCAAACGCATCCTGCGAAACTGAATCGAGGCGGACGGTAGCAGCCAGTACTGCCTGAGTCTCTTGGTCACCATGGAAGCGACGTGTCTGTTCAGTTTGTGAACCAGGCTCATCACTTTTTGGGTCGAGCGGCGGCTGACCGCCTTTTGGTGATGCCAGTGTGACCTCAACGCCCGCATCGGTAAAAGCGTAATAAGGGGCGGCAAACTCCTCCAGCCAGAAGCCAGTTTTCTTGCCGGTGTTGCCGAGTTCATCATGCGAGGTGAGTACCATTAAAATTTTCATATTTGCTCCGTCTCTGTGTATCGGTTCAGGCTAAAATTTAGGGTTCGGAACCGGCCGCTGTTCAGCCGTATTCTCTGTTGACCGGACCATCATTACCTGGCTGGACATATTTCTGAAATTTATTTCTTCAATTTCAGCTATTCACATAGCATTATAGCTCAATGAAATACGATCTGAATTTACTGCCTGTCCTGCTGGTGATGATGGAGGAGCGCAACGTCACCCGCGCTGCGGAGCGGCTCGGGATTACCCAGCCGGCGCTTTCCAATGCGTTAAACCGGCTGCGGGAAACGCTCAACGATCCGCTATTTATTCGCGAGCGCTATGGTATGCGCCCAACGCCAATGGCGGAACAGCTGGCCGAAGTGGTTGCGGCTTCGCTGGGCGCTATTGATAAAGTTATCCTCGGTCAGCAGGATTTTGACCCACGCCACGCTACCCGGCTCTTTACACTGGCCCCCAACAGCTACGTTGAATTCGTCATGATGCCGACCATCGTGGCACGCCTGCGCACCACCGCCCCGGGCATTCGCCTGCGACTGACGCCGTTTGGCAATGACATTGCCGAAACCGGGGTGATCTCCGGTAACACGGACATGGTGTTGGGTCGTATCGTTGAGCCGCCGGATAATCTGGTGGTACAGCATCTGATGGATGAAGGTCTGGCATGCGTAGTCCGGGCCGATCATCCTGAGGTTACTGACGAGCTGAGCGCGGAACAGTATGAGCAACTCCGGCATGTCAATGTACTGCCGCCCGGCCGGATGCGAGCCGGTTTATACCAGGCACTGGAACAGCGCGGACTACGCCGCCAGGTCGCGGTTTCAGTGACGCATTTTCTGGCGGTGCCGGAGATGATTGTGGTAACCGATTACTGCGCGACGCTGCCCCGGCTGATCTGTCAGCAACTGGCAAAAGATCCGCGGCTTAAGGTACTGCCTGCCCCGGTCGATCTGGGCACTTTTCCGGTTGAGATGGGCTGGCACGCACGTTATCGCGACGATCCGGCTCACCGCTGGTTGCGCAGCTTAATGATGGAAGTGGCGCAGACGCTCTCATCCGGTCAGTCGCTTAGTTAGCGCGATCATAATTACCGCACTAATTGTCACTATTGATATGGTAACTATGGTTATCATTATTCCCATCGGAGGCAACAACCTCCTCACAACCAACAGGAATATGACCATGAAAACCATTAAAGCTACTTCAATCGCTGCGCTTGCCGCTCTTTCGCTGATTTCATTCGGCAGCTTTGCACAGAGCGTCTCTGTCACCTCTTCTACGCTGGATGGCGCAGAAGCGAAAATCGCCGCACAGGCTCAGGAACAGGGCGCGCAGTACAAAATTACCGAAGCGAACACCAACAATCGTGTTCACATGACCGCTGAACTGTATAAATAACGGATGGTCGCAAACGGATTTGCCAGAAACGGCTGCCCACTGGGCAGCCTTTTTTGTGTCTGCTCAGGCAAGGCGGGTGTCAGAGGTTGAGCCGCCGCGCCACCAGAGAATGAATGCGCAGAGTGCAATGGCACCCAGTACGTAAAATGCGATGCTGTAGGAGTAACGAGCGGCGATGGCGCCAGTCAGGGCCGGGCTGAGTGAAGCGCCTGTTCCCTGCATCAGCATAATCACGCCCTGGCCGGCGTTGACATGGCCGGTACCGCGTAACAACGAAACAATATAGCCCGGCACCGCCACGCCCAGTATTCCGGCGGCAATGCCGTCCAGTATCTGCACCGGTATCACAAATATCGGTTCGGAGTAGCTGGCGGCCAGCAGCGCGCGCAGCGGCAAAATCAACAGCGCCGCCATAATCAGTGGGCGATAACCGACTGTCCCAATCCGCTTTGATACCCATAGCGCAACCGGAATCATCACCAGTTGTGATATCGCCACCGTTGCCGCCGCATACAGACCTGGACTGACCGCCGCCTGCGTGCCCGCAGACGCGACACGCATGCTGAGCATCGGCAATAACGCGGCATTAGCCAGATGAAACAGCAGCAGAGTAATCCCGGCGATCAACAGCGCGGGTTGCCGCACCAGCATCCATAAACCCTGAGCCGGAGACGCTTGTTGATGCTTTTCAAAACCACGCGCCACCTGATGATCGATCTCATCGCCACGGATCGCCAGCGTAGCGACGGCGGCAAATATTGCCATCATCGTCATCAGAATAAACACCGCAGCCATTCCCCAGTACCAAGCCGAAAAGCCAGCCAGCAGCGCGGCAACGGTATTACCGCCATGGTTAAAGGCTTCGTTACGGCCCATCTGCCGGTTAAACCCTGCCTGACCGCTTAGTCCCAGAGTGATACCGGCTACCGTAGGGCCGATAAACGCCGCAGCAATGCCCGCCACGATTTGCGATACCATGACGGTCCAGCTCTGATCGCTGTACCACAGCAGCAGCGTGGCGAGCGTAATGACCAGACATCCCAGCAGCACGATTGTTTTTTTATACCGGCTGGCATCCGCCGCAATCCCGGCAGGCAACGTGGCCAGCAGCCCGGCAATGCCGCCGCAGGTCATCACCAGCCCGATTTCGTCGGGCCGCCAGTGCCGCCCGGTCAGAAAGATACCCAAAAACGGGCCGAGGCCGTCACGTACGTCGGCCAGAAAAAACTCATCAGACAGAGAGCGGTGACATAGAATTTCCCTGAAAGCGAAGGGCAATGTGTTTGCGCTTCGTTTAAAAGTGAAATTATGGTTTACCGTCCGCAAAGTCACGCCGGGTTATAGTAACAAAATGAAAAAGGGCATCCGTAGATCGCTTTACGGATGGCCCTGAGAAGAGCTGGCACAGGCCAGCTACGCTTTAGCTAGGCGGCTTATTTATCGTTGCCGAAACCCTGTTTAATCAACGCGGGCAGCACGTTCGGGAAGTAGATGTTTTTATAGTAACCGCTGACGCTTTCGCTCCAGCTTTCGCCATCACTGCGTCCGATGTTTTTCCAGTGCTGGACCATCTCATCGTTATAGGCAGCGATGTGTTGCGCCATTTGCTCAGTCCGATAGGTCTCTTCATGGCGGAAGGTTGCCATCGGCAGACGCGGTTTCTGATGCGCAGGCTGATCAACGTGGCCGATAACCACACCGGCAATCGGGAAAGTCAGAGCCGGCAACTCCAGCAGCGAAATCATCGCCTGCGGATCGCGACGAATACCGCCGATTGGTACAATACCCAATCCTTCCGCCCGCGCGGCTGCCATTACCGAGCCCAGCGCAATGCCAATATCGGTGGAGCCGGAGACAATACTTTCAATGCTCTGATGGGCAATCTGCTGCTGATCGATGGCAGATATGGCCAGATCTGATTTATGCATATCGAGCACGAAGGTAATAAATACCGGTGCTTTGGCAATCCACGGCTGACCGCCAGCTATGGCAGCGATCTGAGCGCGTCGGCTGGCGTCACGCGTCACCACCACTGAAACCTGCTGCGAGTTCACCGACGTCGGCGCGCGATAGGCGGTACTGATTATCCGATCCAGAACCGCATCATCGACCGGTTGCTCTGTAAAACTGCGTTCACTTTTGTGGCTGGTAAAAATATCGATCAGGTTGCTCATAGTTCTCCCCTTATAAAGCCCAAGAATAACAGTTAACTGCGGGGAAAAACTTAACCGCACTGGCCTTACACTCGCGCCTTCTGCTACCTGCCCCAGCGGCTTCTCAGATACTCCACCGCCTGGCGGGTCTGAGGCTGATTAAGGTAATTCTCGCGAAACAAAATGGTGCCATCGATATTGGGGTTCGATTCATTCAAATCGAGCTGCTTTTTCAGCTCAGGCACGCCACCCTGTCGGGTCCAGTCAGGTTCAATCTTTGACGGTTCGCCCACTTTATACAGCGCCAGCCCGATATAAAGCCGGGTTTTGGTCGGTTTCACCACCTCAGCCCACCAGTTAGCCAGTACGTCATACCGTGCGGCCTGGCGCGAGAACGGCCAGCAGAGCTGGGGCGCGATGTAATCCAGTAGCCCCTGCTGCACCCAGCGCCGGGTATCCGCATAGGCTTCGTCATAGGCGGCGGCTCCACGGGTATCAGAACCGGCAGGATCGTGTGACAGGTTGCGCCAGACGCCTGCCGGGCTGACGCCAAATTCGACCTCTGGCTTCAGTTGCTTAATGGTGCGGGATACCTGCTCAATCAGCAGCTGGGTATTGTGTCGCCGCCAGTCTGCTTTAGCAGCAAATTCCTGGCCGTAGCGGCGGAAAGTCTGGCTATCGTTGAGCATCGAACCGGGCGATTCAGCATAGAAGTAATCATCAAACTGCACCCCATCCACCGGATAACGCGCGACAACTTCGGCCACGATGCTGGTGATCCAGTCACGCGCCGCCGGTATGCCAGGGTCAAGCACAAAACGGTCGCCGGCCGTACGTATCCAGTCCGGATGCAGCACAAATACGCTGGCCGGATGCAGCGACAGGGTGCGATTCAGCGCACTGACTGTCGAAGGTTTGGTGTTCACCGCGACGCGGTAGGGATTAAACCAGGCGTGTACCTTGATGCCGCGCTTATGCGCTTCATCCAGCATAAACTGCAGCGGATCGTAGCCAGGGTCCTCACCGATTTTGCCGGTCAGCATATCTGACCACGGCAGAATTTTTGATGGCCACAGCGCGGTAGCATCGGGTTTAACCTGAAAGAATACCGTGTTGATACCGAGACTTTTTAGATTTTCCAGCTTAGCGATCAGCGCATGCTGCTGCTGGCTGATACGTAGCGCGGGTGCATCACCGTTGACCGATTCAACCGGCGGCCAGTCGAGACGCGAAACGGTGGCAATCCAGACGCCGCGCACCGGCTGTTGAGTCTGCGGCTTTGGGGTCACCGGCAACGGCTGTTTCGTGACCGGTGGCAAAGGGGTCACCAGCGAGCGCGGCGGTTGCGAGGCGCAACTGACCAGCAGCAGTGCGGTGGCCAACGCCAGGCCTCGCCTGATAAAGGTCCGTGTCGGGCCGGGACGGTGATAAACGGCGATGATGAACTCCGGTAAATTCTGGTCGGGTCGCAAAAGGGACATTCTCGATGACCGGGATTAAAAGTCAATGCGTTACGACGATGAAACCGCCGCTGTCCCGTCCCTGCTTGCTGCATCACCGCCGCCTGATGCCGGTTGGCTAGTGGCTGCGCCACGCTGACAAGGTGACGGTCTGGCTGATGCCATCGTCAAGCGCATGGTCAGCCAGCCTGAACTGATAATCGCCAGCGGCGAGTTGCCAGTATCGGCTTGCGGGATCAAACACCGCCAGACAACGGGATTCAATCCCGATCGGTATCGTCCGCTGTTCGCCCGCCTCCAGCATCACTTTATGAAACCCCACCAGACGCCACGTCTGGCCGGGCTCTCCAGTCCGTCGGCCATACAGCTGAGCCACCGTTGCGCCGGCCCGCTCGCCACTGTTTTTTACCACCACGCTGGCATGTAGCTGATCATCCTGCTGGGTGATCTGCAGACTGTCGGCAGAAAAGGTGGTGTAGGAAAGACCGTAACCAAAAGGAAACAGCGGGCTCAGTCGCTGCCTTTCAAACCAGCGGTAGCCCACATCAGCGCCTTCAATATTGTAATCGACATGAAACACACCACCGCGCAGCGTTTCACCCGGATTGGAGGTAGTGACTGACGGATCGGTCATCGCCGGGCGCGGCAGTTGGTTTTCATCACGCGGGAAGGTTACCGGCAGGCGTCCTGATGGATTCACCCGACCAAACAGCACTCCGGCAATCGCTTCTCCCCCACCCGAGCCCGGATAAAATGCTGCCAGCACGCCGCTGACCTGCTCCAGCCAGGGCATCTTAACCGGGCCGCCCGACTCAATCACCACAATAGTATGCGGATTGGCACGCGCCGCCGCGCTAATCAGGTGGTCCTGTTGATCCTGCAGGGCCAGATCGGGCAGATCCTGTCCTTCGGTATTCCACGATTCAACAAACACAATCACTGCATCAGCTCCGGCGGCCTGCGAGGCAATCGCGGCGTGATCGCTGCCGTCGAGATAATCCACCCGGGCCGCGCCCGACTGGCAGCGGATGGCGTGCAGCGGCGAGGAAGGATGATAAACTTTCGGTACCGCCACGCCCATGATGGCAGCACCCTGTTCCGCATAATGCCCAATCGGCGTGACTGAAGAGGAGCCGCCGCCGGATAACACGCCCTGGTCAGCGTGGCCGCCAATCACCAACAGTCGTGGCAGATTCAGTGCCAGCGGCAAACAACCAGCGTGGTTTTTCAGCAGCACGAGGCCATTTTCTGCCGCCCGCTGCGCAATCAGCCGGTGCGCGGTGTAATCTATTGGCACGCCAGGCCGGGCCGGGAAGTCAATCGCCCCGACCGCAAACAGGCTTCTTAACTGCCGTCTGACCATCTCATCCAGCCGCTCAGCCGGGACCCGTCCCTGCTCCACCGCCCGCCTCAACGGCTCGCCAAAAAACGGCTCTGGGTCCATATTGCTGCCGGACTGAACATCTAACCCGGCCAGCGCCGCCTTTTCGGTAGAATGGGTCGCTCCCCAGTCGGACATCACCCAGCCTTTGAAGCCCCACTCGGTTTTCAGAACCTGCTGCAATAGATGGTGGTTTTCACTGGCCCATTCGCCGTTGACCAGGTTGTAACCTGGCATCACCGCACCCGGTTCTCCCAGTTCAATAGCTATCCTGAACGCCAGCAGGTCAGACTGCTGCATCGCCTGTTCATCCAGATCGGAACTGACCAACACCCGTCCGGTCTCCTGCGCATTGAGCGCAAAATGTTTCACGGTAGAGACCACATGCTGTGACTGAATGCCTTTTACCGCATGTCCGGCGATGATGCCGGTCAGCAGCGGATCTTCTGCGATATACTCAAAATTTCGACCGCCACGCGGTTCGCGGATCAGATTGGCACCGCCCGCCAGCTGCACGTTAAATCCTTTTGCGTGCGCCTCCCGCCCCAGCATATTGCCGGTGGTTTCCGCCATCGCCGGATCAAAGCCCGCACCCAGTAATAGTGAAGAAGGCAGCGCGGTGGCATTGTCGCCGGGCCGCACATTAGCCAGGTTGCCGACGCCAAGACTGGCATCCGATTGTTGCATTGCCGGTATGCCCAGCCGCTCAATTGCCGGATAACAGGCAGCCGAACCTAAAGCGCCAGGGATTCGGGCTTCACCCGGCGCGGGAATCGCCATCGGACCACTCAGCCAGCGCATTTTTTCATCCATCGTCATCTGTTCCACTACGCTTTGGGCGCGTTGATCAGCGCTCCGCGTCCGGTCCTGCCAACGGCTTGTCATGATATTCTTCCTGAAGTGGGTGAGAGTTATTCAAGACTAGCGTTAAACGGGACGGTTAGCCCCGAAACGGTAATCAATCCAGCTCCGGGTACCCGTTCCACCTGCGAGTTACAGTCCATGCAAAGACGATAAAAGTGCTGAGCTGGCATAACATCTGTACCTCTTTGGGCCGTTACAGATACCATTGGATGACAATCACTACTGCTACAACCTCGTGGTCAGTGACCGCTACCGTTATTATGACGGAAATAAAAAAGCCCGACGATGCGGGCTTTTTTATTTACTTTTAATGCGGAAACTAAGATTTACTTTCTTTACTACTGTTCGGATTGGTAAAAAAACGTGATATTAAAAATAAAAACACCTTAACAAACGCTGCAAGCGTTGCGACTGTTACCACTGCCTTTGAAATTGTTGCTGGCATAGAATACCACTCTAAATATGATACGCCAGCGCCACTAAGGAAAGCGGCACCTGTAAGCACTCCTGCCATTGCAGCTAAACCGCAGATTAATTTTGCCATCTATTCCCTCAGCTATCGTTGCTGCTAAGTACTTTACCAGGTGCACTGGCCACCAATACTTCCTCCAGCATTATTTCTGCCGGTATTGTTATTACAGGAACCGATACCACCACCGATAGCACTGGCTACGGCCGTACCTGCGCCACCTACCGAACCCGCAACCATTCCGCCCAAAATACCATTGAGACAGTCTTTCAGTTCAGGATGAGCGGCGACCAGCTGAAGAACGCCATTGTCTGGAACAAAGATATTAGGATGACTGCCAGAACTGCTACCGTGCTGACTGGTTCAGGCGCCTGCGCCAGCATAAGCAGGATCATAAGCTCCACTTGCACCTGCGATAAACGTCAACTGCATTTTATTTAACATTTCCATTTTTAATCCTCTTAAATATTTATTCTTACCTGAAGAGAACTGTACTGCAGAACAGGTATATCAATTAAGTGAAGCATAATCAAAACGTGTCTCAGCTAATATTTTAAAGTGACGTAGTTGAAACAAAAGAAGATTGTGATAAAGCAGACCCAATTGGCAATGAATTAATAATAAATAAAGCTGAAATACCCTGATGCTTTTTAAAGATATGTGCGTAATTTCACATTCCCCATTAAATGCAGACCCGTATGTGGCTCTCCCATATTTCTGTCGCATTTAATAATCAAATTCAATGTGTGATGCCTTCTATGCAGCAGGTAATAGCACCAGACAACCCTCTTATGGGGTAAAAAAGATAGGCTGGCACGTTTAACCTGATATCGCTCATCTGGCAACCTGCCGACCGTTGAAAGCGCTCCAGATCTTTTAGCGCGGCGGACTGAATTCGATGCCAGCCGAGGTCAGGCAGGCTTTCAGCGTGCCGAACGCATCCTGGCATTGCCGTTCGTTAACGCAGGCATAGCCGAGCAGCAGACCGCGTTGGTCCTGCGGATGCATATAGTATTGCGATAACGGCCGGACTTTGACGCCACGCGTTAACGCCTGCGCCGCAATCGCCACATCATCTGTTCCGGGCGGCAGCGGCATGACCAGATGCAGGCCCGCTTCATGATTGACCGGCGGTAAGAACGAAGCTCCGAGATAGCGCTCGATCAGCTTACATAAAAACTGACGTCGCTGACGGTAGAGCAGCCGCATGCGGCGGATATGATCCATGTAATGGCCCAGCCGGATGAACTCCGCCAGCGCCCGCTGAATCAGCAAATGTCCGCCGCGATACAGCTCCGCCGCTGCGATGCGTAACGGTTGTGCCAGCGGCTTAGGCACCACCAGATAACCAATCCGCAATGCCGGATAAAGCGTTTTGCTGAAGGTGCCCATATAGATTACCGGTGCGTCCGCTTCCAGCCCCTGCAGCGAAGGATAAGGCTGGCCTGAGAAGCGAAACTCACTGTCGTAATCATCTTCTACGATCAAGCTATGATGACGACGAGCCAGCGCCAGCAGTGCCTGACGTCGTGCCAGACTAAGATGCACGCCCAGCGGATACTGATGTGACGGTGTCACAAATACCATTTTAGGCGCCGGTCCGCTGTCCGGCACGATGCCCTGCTCATCAACCGGCATCGCCCGAATATCCAGACCGTTCATCCGCAACAGATTACGGGTGCCCCAGTAGCCCGGCTCTTCCATCCATACCCGGTCGCCCGGATCGCACAGCACTCGCGTCACCAGATCCACCGCCTGATGCACCCCTTCGGTAATTAAAATCTGGTCGGCATCGGCCCGCACCGAACGCGCCACCCGCAAATAGTCCACCAGAGCATGACGCAGATCGGGGCAGCCACCGCCGCTGCTATACACCAGCCGGTGAACGTCCGGTTCCCGGTTCAGTCGGGCCTGAATCTGACTGAATAATTTATGGGGGAACTCGGTAACGTCCGGCGCGCCGGGCACAAATGCCCCCCACTGATAGGGTGAAGCGGTGGCATGTCCGAGCAAACTTGCGCCGCGTTTTGACAGCGTTGCCGGCAGCGGTAACGTCACCGGCTGAGTATCAAGCACTGCATCACTTTGCAGGCAGTTTTCTGGCAGCGTTTCAGCAATCCAGGTGCCGCTGCCGGTACGCGCAGTGACATAGCCCTGCGCCATCAGGCTCTCATAAACATGCATCACAGTATTGCGCGACACCCCGAGTTCACGCGCCAGATCGCGGGTCGGTGGCAGTTTTCCGCCGCGCGGGAACACCTCTTCAATAATCGCCGCCTGCATACAATTCAGCAGACGCTGATGCAAAGAGCCGGCGGGTTCAAACTGTAACCGCGCTAATAGATGATCTGCGTACAACAGTTGCAATTGGCTCCACCTTTCCTTCAACAATTGGCTCTGGCAACTCACCGCGCCTCACGCATAAATAAGCGTGTTTGTCGGGAATTGTAAATACGCAATACAGCGAGGTGGATTAAATGAGCGAAAAAAATAGTCTGATGCAGCAACGCAAAGCACAGGCGCTGCCTAAGGGTATCGGTACGCTTTGCGACTGGTATGTCGCCCGGGCCGAGAACGCCACCTTATGGGATCAGGCTGGCAACAGCTGGATCGATTTCGCTGGCGGCATCGCGGTGCTGAACACCGGTCATCGCCATCCGCGCATTGAACAGGCGGTCGCCGATCAGTTAACGAAGTTTACCCATACCGCTTTCCAGATCACCCCATATGAAAGTTACATCGCCCTTGCTGAGCGCATTAATCAGCGGGTACCCATTGCCGGGCCGGCGAAGACGGCATTCTTCACCACCGGCGCGGAAGCGGTAGAAAATGCTGTCAAAGTGGCGCGAGCCTATACCCGTCGTCACGGCATCATTACCTTTGGCAACGCGTTTCACGGCCGGACGTTTATGACCATGGCGATGACCGGCAAAGTGGCCCCCTACAAGCGGGATTTTGGCCCGATGCCGGCCTCAGTCTGGCACGCCCGCTACCCCAGCGAAGTACAGGGGATCAGTGTTGCAGCGGCACTCAGCAGCCTTGACGACATTTTTAGTCAGGACGTTGCGCCGCACGACGTCGCCGCCATTGTGCTGGAACCGGTGCAGGGCGAAGGCGGATTCCACGCTGCGCCGCTGGCCTTTATGCAGTCGCTACGCGAGCTGGCCGATCGCCACGGCATCCTGCTGATTGCGGATGAAGTTCAGAGCGGCTTTGCCCGTACCGGCAAGCTGTTCGCCATGGAACATTATCCGGTGAAAGCGGACATCATCACCATGGCCAAGAGCCTGGCAGGCGGGATGCCACTGTCCGCCGTTGCCGGTCGGGCCGAGGTAATGGATGCGCCCTCACCCGGCGGCCTTGGCGGCACCTACGCCGGTAATCCGCTGGCTATTGCCGCCGCACATGCGGTGCTGGATGTGATTGAAGAGGAACAGCTGTGTCAGCGCGCCGTCAAATTAGGTGCCTGGCTGGAGGCGGAACTGCAAAAACATCATGCCACTTATCCGGCGATTGCCGACGTCCGCGCGCTGGGATCGATGGTCGCGATGGAGTTTCATCAGCCCGGCGATGCACAGGCGGTGCAGCAGGCGGCAATGGCGAATGGCCTGCTGCTGCTGACCTGTGGCGCGAAAGGCAATGTGATCCGCTTCCTTTATCCGCTCACCATCCCCGATGCGCAGTTCAGCCAGGCGCTGGATATTCTGAACGCGGTGCTCAGCCAGGCTCTGACGCCCGTGACTCAGGGTAGCGTTCCGGCCTGATTCCCCCGGCTGATTCATCCGGGTTCTATCCCCCTGCTCGTCCGGGCCACATCCCGGACGCAGCGTCGGAGACGATGACATGACAATGACTCACAACGCGAATGATGATTCGCTTGCGCAAAATCTGAAGCCTCGCCACGTAAGGATGCTTTCCATCGCCGGGGTAATTGGTGCTGGATTGTTTGTGGGCTCCGGCCACGCCATTTCAGAGGCAGGACCGGCAGTATTAATTTCCTATGCGGCGGCCGGAGCGTTGGTGGTGCTGATTATGCGAATGCTGGCTGAGATGGCGGTCGCATCGCCTGATTCCGGCTCGTTTTCGACCTATGCCGACAAGGCGCTCGGCCGCTGGGCGGGCTTTACCATCGGCTGGCTCTACTGGTGGTTCTGGGTGCTGGTTATCCCGCTGGAGGCCAATGCGGCCGGAACGATACTGCATGCCTGGTATCCACAGGTGGCTATCTGGCAGTTCACTCTCGCCATCACACTTATTCTGACCGTGACCAATTTGCTGAGTGTGAAAAATTATGGCGAGTTTGAATTCTGGTTTGCGCTGATCAAAATCGCCGCCATTATTCTGTTTCTCGGCGTGGCGGCGGCGGCGGTGTTGGGGTGGTTGCCCGGCAGCGGGACTCAGGGACTGTCACATCTGTATGATACCCACGGCTTTATGCCGAACGGAATGGGCGCGGTAATGGCCGCGATCCTCACCACCATGTTCTCCTTTATGGGCACCGAGATTGTGACTATCGCCGCCGCCGAGTCGAAGAATCCTGGTAAGCAGATCACCCAGGCAACCAACTCGGTCATCTGGCGTATCGCGCTGTTTTATCTGCTGTCGATATTCTTTGTGGTGGCGCTGGTACCGTGGAATACGCCGGGCCTGGTGCAACAGGGTTCCTGGCAGACGGTGCTACAGGCGATGAACATCCCGCACGCCAGGCTGATCGTTGATCTGGTGGTGCTGATGGCGGTGTGCAGTTGCCTCAACTCGGCGCTCTATACCTCATCGCGGATGCTCTATTCACTGTCACGCCGTAAAGATGCGCCCGCCGCCGCCTCCCGCACCAACCGCAGCGGCACGCCGTGGATTGCGGTGCTGCTCTCTACGGGTGCCGCCTTTCTGGCGGTGATCGCCAACTATCTGGCCCCAAGCGTAGTATTTGAGTTTTTGCTGGCGAGTTCCGGCGCTATTGCGCTGCTGGTCTACCTGGTGATCGCCGCCTCGCATCTGGTGCTGCGTAAAAAACGCGAAAAAGCGGGTGAAGTGCTGAGCTATCGGATGTGGCTGTTTCCCGGCCTCACCTGGTTCACCATCCTGTTTATCGTTACGGTGCTGGTGGTGATGCTGTTTGATGACCGTCATCAGGCTGAACTGCTGGCAACCGGCGGGCTGACGCTGGTGATCATCGCCACCAGCTACCTTTTGCACCGCAAAAGAGAGAAACGGCAGAGCGCGAAGTTTTATCCCCTGCACTATTCCGATCACTCCTGATTATAAGCTCTCCATCAACACGCCCAGGGAGGGGCGCTGTTCAATAACTCACCATTTTTTCCGTTCCGGCTTCAGGCTGCATTATTCTGGCGGCGAGCCTGACGAAATTATTAACAGGCCGTTTATTGCGTGACAGCTCCCGTTCAGCCGTAATGAAGACTGAATTAACCCGCGTGGCAAACAGGTTGATAAAAAGCCAATTCAACCTTGCCGATTTACATTAAGAAATCCGTACAAAGCGAGGATCTATTATCTATAACAACCGGCAAAACGGGACAGCGTCATTCACAGCGCTGACCCGCAGTTGTTTATAACCTCAACAGTGGCGTCATTTAAAGATAAGTGACCGAAACAATCCCTTTACGTTTAGCGGCATCAAGCCAGTGCGTCGCCACAGTCACGGGCAGAGAGTCGAGTGACTGCGACTTCATCAGGTCAGCGGTGCGGACTACCGTCTGGCCATTCTGCGGATCGGAGCAATAAAAAGTCGCAGGATTGTGGATCACTTTCATATTACAGGAGGCCGTGAATATTCCTCCACTGAAGCCGATCGCACCTGAAGATGACGCCATCTCTGCGCTGGCAGACGGGCCGGCCAGGGTAAATAGCAGTGTCGCCAGACAAGCATACCGATATGATTTCATTGTGCATTCTCCTGGATGTGTATACCTGTTATCGGCAGCTGCACCGATACATTAAGCTCAGAGATAAAAACACTGGGAAAGAAACGGTTTGATGCGATAAAGAGCCAGAGATTCAGACGACCGCTGGCGTGCAATATAAAACAATGAAAATGACTGAACAAAATCAAGTATAGCGTAGCCGCTGATTTTTTAACGCAATCTGAAATTTACTTATTCATGCAGTCCATAAAATGTCGGTTTACTGACTGGTCTTCTATCCGAGCATCTAAATAAACGCATCATGAAACAGGCAGAAATTACCGACAGCATTTCCACATCGCATTCTGGTAACGCACCTGCTGACTTTATTAATTATCAGGCGTTAATTGTTTTACCTTAAGCTGGCCAGCGCGCATAAACACATGATGACAGCATCAATGAATCAACTTACCTGAGCGATACTTTTGTACAGCTCATCAAGAAACAGCCGCAGCGCGGCGGACTGGTGCTCGCGCGACAGATAAAGTCCCCAGATACCCAATGTTTGTGGCCGGTAATCAGGGAGCAACTGCACCAGCTTGCCGCTAGCAAGGCTGCTGCGGGCTTCCTGCTCGGGCACCATTGCCACACCGCAGTCGGCAATGGCGGCATCACACAACAGCGATGAGATGCCGGCACTGAAATTCCCCCTGACCGCCACGGCGATCTTTTCACCCTGTGGTGCCGTAAAATGCCAGCTTTGTCCGGCAAATCGGCTGTAATAAAGACAGTTGTGCGACGATAACGCCTCTGGCGTCTGTGGCGTTCCCTGTTTCGCCAGATAACCCGGCGAGGCACAAAGTACCGAACGACATTCGCCCAGACGACGCGCGATCGCACCCGGCTCCGGCGCGTCTGTGATGCGGATCGCCAGATCGATGCGCTCGCCTATCAGGCTGACCGGTTGATTATTAATTTCCAGCTCAATACGCAGCGCCGGATAGCGACTAAGGAAATCAGGAATTGCCGGGCCGACCAGGTGAGTCGCGGTAAAATGCGCGCAGGCGATACGCAGCGTACCGGCGGGCATCGCCTGCGTCGATTCCTGCTCAATCTCTTCCGAAAGCCGCGCCAGCTGACGGGTTCGCAGCAAAATTGCCTCGCCGGCGGGGGTGATAGTCAACCGACGCGATGAACGGTGCAGCAGGCGCGTCCCAGCCCACTTTTCCATCTCTTCCAGATAGCGGCTGACCATCGGCCGCGAAATGCCCAGCGCCCGTGACGCCGCGCTCAGGCTGCCCAACTCACATATCCGGTTAAACACCGCCGCGGCTGTCACGCGATCCATCTCATCACCTGTACGATTTATGAAACTCAGCATCTCTGATTGCGGGAATTCTATCAGATAACAAAAGCCGTAAAATAGCGCCCGGTGATGTGCAGATAAATAAAGCGCCAGCGGATGAGCGAGCAGTAACGCCTGCATTCTCCACCGGTGACTGCGCTGAAGTTCGTCAGGCAACCTTTTCCGCTACTCTGAGGATTAATAATGAAAACCACGCTGTTACCGTTAACGCTGATTCTGGCCTCGGCCGCCGCCACGGCGGCCCCGCTGCAATTCGAAACCTACAACCCGCAGCACGACGGTATTTTCGCCGTTTCCTCAACCCTGGTGAGCGGACCGAAAGAAGCCATTCTTTTCGATGCGCAGTTCAGCACCATTGACGGTGAAAAACTGGTTGAGATGATTAAACGGAGCGGTAAAACGCTGAAAGAGATTGTCATCACCTCTGGCGATCCTGATTTTTATTTTGGTCTGGAACCGATTGTGAAGGCCTATCCTGACGTGAAGGTGGTTGCGACGCCGGGCGTGGTGAAACACATTCAGCAGACGCATCAGGCCAAGCTGAAATACTGGGGACCGCAGATGAAGAAGGGCGCGCCGGATAAACTGACCCTGCCGAAAGTCACCGATCAAACCCGCTTCAGCGTCGATGGAGAAGTGCTGGAGTTGCGTCATCCGGATGAATATGCCGCTTACGTCTGGGTCCCGTCGGAAAAGACCATTCTGGGTGGAACGGCGATTTCATCCGGCATTCATGTCTGGACCGCCGATACGCAGACGGTGCAAAGCCGCACCGCCTGGCGCAACGTGCTGACTGAAATGCAGGGGCTGAAGGCGAAAAATGTCATTCCGGGGCACTACCTCGGCGAACGCCCGGCCGGGAGTCAGGCGGTAGATTTCACCCTCAATTACCTCAAAAGCTTTGACGCGGCTCTGGCGCAATATAAAACCTCATCGCAGGTCATCAGCGCGGTTAAAGCTACCTGGCCACAGCTGGCAGAAGAAGGGTCACTGGAACTCAGTGCCAAAGTGAATACCGGCGAAATGAAATGGTAAGCTGAACGCATTGTTCACGCGCCCTGACCCGCCGTCTCTCCCGGGACGGCGGGTCGTCAGCCGCGTTGCGGTGCTGTGGAATTATTCTGCAGTTAGCTGTCTGGGATGCAGCCCCGCAACCGGACTTAATGCTTCAAGCCGGGCAGCAATAGCCAGAATTGTCGCTTCATCGTGCCATTTCCCGGTGATCTGAATGTTGATCGGCAAGCCTTCACTGCTCTGACCAAAGGGTAAGGCAATACCTGGCAATCCGGTCACGTTAAGCGGGACCGTGGCCGCCTGCAGCCAGCTGACATCCACCGTCTGCCCATCAATCACCAGCTGTTCAATCCCGTGCTTATGCGCCGGCGTCGGCAGTACCTGGGTAATCAGTGCATCATAACGTGAGAAGTAATCGGCGTAGCCATCGCGGATACGCTCTGCTGCCTGTTCCGCTTCGATGTACGCCTGCAGCGGCGTATCGGGCAGTGACAGCATGGTTCTGGCCATTTTATAGATTTCCGCCGGATCCCGGCCCGCCACGGCTGCCGCAAAAGCAGGCTTCATCTCCATCACGTGCAGACGGTTGAACACGTCCAGCGCAAAGTCACGTTCCAGCGCGGCAATCCCCACCTCCTCAACCTGCACCCCGCTCTGTTGCAGTGCCGCGGCCGCCGCTTTCACCACCGCCGCCACTTCCGCATCAACCGGACCGAAGCCGGGTCCGGTCATCCAGCCAATCCGCAGCGGACGAGGCTGGACACTATGATCGGATAGCGGATGGGCGGCACGGGTAGCAAAAGCATCCTGCCCATCCGGGCCCGACAGCAATGAGAAAGCGAGCGCTATGTCGCGTACGGAGCGCGCCATCGGGCCGACATGCCAGAAACGACGCGGTGCGCGCGGCCAGATACCGGTCATCGGTATGCTGCCATGGGTGGCTTTGATTGAGGTGATACCGGTCTGAGACGCCGGACCACGGACAGAAATGGCCAGATCGGTGCCCAGTCCGAGTGGCGACATCCCGGCGGCGATGGCGGCAGATTCGCCCCCGCTAGAGCCGCCGGGCGTGCGCGTCAGGTCCCAGGGATTGTTCGTGCGGCCGCTGAGTAAATTGTCGCTTTCGATCCAGTATGAGAATTCAGGCAGATTGGATTTAGCCAGCAGAATGCCGCCGGCCGCTTTCATCCGCGCCACGCTGGTAGCATCCTGCGACGGCATACGATGCCTGAAGATTGGCGATCCGCGCTGCGTCATCACACCAGCGGTATCAATCGAATCTTTGACGGTAAAAGGTACGCCGTGCAGAGGCCCCAGCGGCTGACCTGAACGGACAGCCTGCTCAGCCGCTTTTGCCTCACTCAGTGCGTTCTCCGCCAGCGTGACAATCGCATTAACCTGCGGATTAGTTTGTTCAATGCGATCAAGGTGTGCTTTAACCACTTCCACCGGTGAAACGTCGCCGTTGCGAATCAGTTGAGCCAGTTCAGTCGCGTCGTTAAAAAAGAGTTCATTTTGCATTTTCATTTACCTACCTGTCAGTTGGTAGGTAAACAGTAGATCGCTTATTTTACGCTGTCAATAACTACCTGCCAGATGGTAGGATAATGACTTCACCGGAGGAGACACTATGAGTAAGAATGCAAAAGAAGCGATCCTGTCGGCGGCACGTAAAAGTGCGCAGGCCCATGGCTATGTCGGCCTCAACTTCCGCGAACTGGCGAGTGAAGTCGGCATCAAAGCCGCCAGCATCTATCACCATTTTCCTGGCAAGGCGGAATTAGGGGCGGCGGTTGCCCGACGCTACTGGGAAGATACTGCCGCCGATCTTGACGCACTGCGTGAATCAAACCCGGATGCAGCGGCCTGTCTGCGCCAGTATCCGCATATTTTCCGCCGTTCGCTGGAAAGCGAAAACCGGCTCTGTATGGGCAGCTTTATGTCCGCAGAATATGACGATCTTCCCGAGGCGGTGAAGACCGAGGTGCAGCATTTTGCGGAGGTGAATATTGCCTGGCTGGCTGCGCGATTGCAGGAAACCGGCATGACCGACGTGGAGCAGAGTCAGGCACGGGCGCGGGCCATTTTTGCCGCCGTGGCCGGGGCACAGTTGCTGGCCCGCAGCCGTTCCGACATTTCGCTGTTTGATGCGCTGATAACCGATTATCAGGCTGCCGGTCTGCTGCCGGCTTAAGCGCCGGGTTATCGGGCCTGGCACGTCCCGATCGGGTTTCTCACCCCCACCACCAACCCGGTGGGGGATTTCTGCGTTACGGCTTTGCTTACCGTTCGCGCAGCGCTTCGCGGGCCCGGTTAAGCGGCTTGAGCAGATACTCGATGATAGTTTTGCTGCCGGTATGGATCTCCCCCATGGCGATCATTCCCGGATAAACCGGAAAGTGCTTCCCTTTTTTGTTCACCAGATAGTCTTTATCGGTCCGGATATAAACACGGTAAAAATATTGGTCGCGATGAACCTCATCCTGAATCGTATCAGGCGATATCGAGGCAACCTCTCCTTCCAGCCCGCCGTAAATGTTAAAGTCATACGCGGTCAGCTTGACCACGGCGCGCTGACCCGGGGTGATAAAAGCCACATCACGCGGCGCGATCTGCGCTTCAATGATCAGCTGTTCATCCAGCGGCACGATCTCCATCAGGTTGCCACGTTGCGGGATAACGCCCCCCACCGTGTTCACTTCAATATCTTTCACAATCCCTCTCACCGGCGCGACCACAACGGTTCTCTTCAGCGTATCGGCCCGCCCGATAATAATTGAGCGCTGCGAGGCCGCTTCCGCGTTGGCTTTCGCCAGCTCCTCACGCGCCCGTACGATATACTGGTTTTCGGCATCGCTGAGTTTGTTATTCAGTTCATTAGCCTGGCGCTTGAGCCGCAGAACTTCGACGTTACTGGCCGCCCCTCTGGAAACCAGTGACGACGTCAACTGCAGCTCGCGGTTAACCAGGCTTAACGCTTCACGCAGTCCGCTTACCGTCTTCTCCAGATTTTCACGACGCGAGTGATAAAGCGCGGTTTCGGCTGCCACCAGCGCCGGATCCTCGCCCACCTCAGCAGGAAATGTCAGCTCGGTACCGGCGGTTTCCGCCTGTAAGCGCGCGGCGGTTGCCAGCGCAGCGCGCAGTCGTGAGGTACTTTCCTGCAGGCCGGAGTCGATCTGGGTCGGATCCAGCAGCGCCAGGACCTGGCCCGCCTCGACCACATCCCCTTCGTGCACCTTAAGCTCTTTCAGGATCCCGCCTTCCAGCGACTGAATAATCTGCTCATGCGAACTGGGAATCACCTTACCTACCCCGACGGTGACTTCATCCAGCTCAAAATTTGATGCCCAGATAAAGAACAGCAGCAGCATCACCATTACCGCCATCACGATCATGCCGCCAGCAGAGAACCACTGCCGGAAGCGTGCCGTTTTCTTTTTCTTCAAAGCAGAAAGAGGAGTGGTGATCATTTTGCGGCTCCTGAAGTGTTCAGATTGACTCTGCCGTGGTGAGGCGTCGGTTCAGCGCTGGACGGCCGGCTGACCAGCATGGCTTCTTTGCTTCCGTCCCGGACAATTTTACCTTTCTCAATCAGCAGGATACGGTCCACCAGCTGCAGCGCCGCCGGGCGATGAGTGGCAATGATCAGCGTCCGGTTACCCATCCAGACCTTCAGTTTTTCAATCAGGTGCTTCTCTACTCCATCATCCAGCCAGGCGGTTGGCTCATCGAGCAGCAGCACGCTGGGCTGACGCAGGATGGCGCGCGCCAGCAAAAGCTGTTGCCGCTGCCCGCCGGAGAGCCCTTTTCCGCCTTCCTGCAACGGGTAATCCATTCCCTCTGGCAGCTGGCGAATAAACTCAATCGCCCCGCTGATCTCCAGCGCCTGTAACATCTCTTCCTCGGTCGCCAGCGGCATACCTAACCGCAGGTTTTCCCGAATCGTGCCGTAGAACAGCGAGGACGTCTGGCTGACCAGGCCGACATCACGGCGTACATCCAGCGGATCAATCGAAGAGAGACGAACCCCGTCGAGCAGCAGCGCACCTTCGCCTGGCTGTAACAATCCGGCCATCATCTGTAATAAGGTTGATTTGCCTGAGCCGTTGCGGCCCAGTAGCGCAAGCTTCTCGCCCGCCGCGATGGTCAGTTTGTTGACCGCAATAACCGGATTGGGCGAATTGGGATCGTAGCGATAGCTCACCTCAGAGAAGCTGTATTCGCCATAAATTCGCGGCCGATGGATCTGCACGCTGTGCTCAGGCTGATCGACCTCGCTTTTCAGCAGGTTTTCGAGGCCTTCGCGCGCGACTTTGGCTTGCTGCCAGCGGCTGAAAATCATCGTCAGTTGCCCGAGCGGGGCCATCATGCGTGACGCCAGCATTGAGCAGCCGATCAGCACGCCGGTGGAAAGATCGCCGCTCATCGCAAAGAAGGCCCCCACCAGCACCACCCCGATATACGCCACGGTCTGGACTTCACTGGTCCAGCTCATTAGCAAGCTGCTGATAAAACGCTGCTTCTTCGATGATTTACTGATCGCCTCGTTCAGATGATTCCACTGATTCTGAAAGTAAGGCTCAGCGCGCAGCAGTTTGATGTCATCCATGCCCTGAACCGCTTCAACCAGCATGGCGTTGCGTACCGCCGATTCACGCATCGTGGCTTTAGAGAGTTTCGCCAGTGAAGATTGCGCCAGCAGTCCGGGAATAATGATCAACGGCAGAGCCGCCAGCGGGACCAGCACCAGCCAGCCGCCCAGCAGCCAGAGAATAAACAGAAAGATGATCAGAAACGGCAGATCGGCGATAGCAGAGATGGTGGTTGAGGTAATCAGTTCCCGGATCTGTTCCAGCTCACGGATTTGAGCAATAAAAGAGCCGGTCGATTTTGGCCTCAGATCGTTGCGGATGCGCAGCGCATGACCAAACACCCGGTCCGAGATCCGCAAATCAGCGCTCTTGCCCGCCATATCTGAAATATGAGTGCGGATAATCCGCATGATAAAGACGAAGGTCAGGGCAATCATCACCCCGCCGAACAACACCCACAAAGACGGAACCGACTGTGAGGGGATGACCCGGTCGTAAACCTGCATGGTAAATAACATCGCCGACAGGCCGAGCACGTTGGAAATCAGCGAGGCGAACATGACGTGCACGTAAGCAGGCCACTCTTTCAGAATGGTTTGCCATAGCCAGTCGGCGCGATGCGGTTTGATATAGTCATCTACCCGCGCATCCGGTACCGAGGTCTCCGGTTTGGCTAACAGCACACGCTGCGCATGTTCCGCCAGTTCATCAAGGGTAAGCACGGTCTGCAATTGCTGCTCGCCATTCAGCATCAGACTGACTTTGCCCTCTTCGCCCAGCGTGGTAATCACCCCAACGCCACGCGGGCCGAAATCAACGATCAGCGGCAGACGCCACGGGTCCAGCAGGTCCGGATGAAAATCATCAAAAATGACCAATAATCCCAGCTGGCGCGCCATGTTTTCAATCAGTTGCTCCTGGCTAAGCTGGTGTAACTGCCACTCCGCCTCGCCTTTAACCCGCTCCGGCGAGCCATCCAGACGATAATGTTTTGCCACCAGCAGCAGCGCTTCCAGCCACGGCGTATAGGTTTTTTTAGGTTGCCGGGAGGATGAAAAATCCTCGTTGCGTTCGGTTTTTATCATAATAATTTTCTCTTACTCACTGCGAGGCGTATTAAGACGTGATACGCAAACCCTGGATAAGCTGGTTATCAAAATTAAATGCTTCCCGGGCCAACCCGGCCAGCACCACATAATTAACCGATGAAGCCCATAAATCGCAGCGGGCATTAATAAGATCCTGTTCGGCCCGGCTAATTTCCTGTTCGGCATTCAGTAAATCGAGCACGTTACGGGTACCTAACGATAAATATTGCTCACGGTAGAGTGAACGCGTTTCCAGAATAGTTTTCATTCTGCGGCTGAGTAATGAAATATTACGCTGCAGGCCGTTGACGCTCTGAAAATAGTTGCGTTGCTGATCGGTTATTTCCAGTTTTTTACTGGCAATGGCCGATCTTGCCGCTTCAAGCGCCCGGGCGCTGGCACTTTCCTGAGCAACCAATGCGCCACCCTGATAAAGGGTACTGTTCACCGATAAATAGACGTTCTGATACTGACTGTGACGCTGGCTGCTGGCGATATCCCCCATATATTTGTTGCTGTTCGCTTCCAGCGACACCGTGGGATAACGCTGCGCTTTATAGCTGCGTAATTCAGCCTGGGCGACGGCTGCATCTGCCTGCGCCATAAGAATCTCTGGATTACGGTTGAGATCGATATGGTTGCGCTGGCGCTCAATTAACGGCAGCAGAGAGGCGAGTGGAACCCAGCGGCTGGCCGATCAGTGACTGCAGGTGATACTTCTGCTGCTGCAGTTTGATCTCAATATCCTGCTGTTGCGCCAGCGCGGCTTCCACACGCGCCTGCGCCTGGACCGGATCAACCCGGGTACTGGCGCCCGCGTCGGCCCGCATCTGCGTCAGCGCCAGGATGTTGCGTAATGCTTTGACTTCTTTTTTTGCATTATCAAGCAGCTGCGCGTATCGATACACTTCATTCATCGCCAGCGCAGTTTGCTGGATAATAGTATCGATCTGTGCCAGTACAGCGGCCTGCTGGCGCAGATATTTCGCGCTGGCCTGATCCACTGCGCTGCCGGTTTTGCCAAAGTCATACAGCATCTGAGAGAGGCCTACCGTGGCGATCTGCCCATTGCCTTCATCCTCCTGGCGACCTGAGGTGATGCCAGCTTTTATAGCCGGCAGATAGCCTGCACTGGCAGCATCAATACTGAAGCCAGCTGATTCAAGCGTGGCGATGCTGCTGCCAATTGAGGGATGATAATTAACCGCCTGCTGAATAGCCTGCTGCCAGTCGGTGGGCCATTCAGCAGGTAAATGTGGATTACGACTGGCCTGATTTTTTTCGGCTGGCTGCATCTCAATCTGAGCCGGTTTGATCTGCAGTTTGTCCGCCAGCACAGCACTGCCTGCTGGCGTAGTCGCTGGATCCGGCGTATCAGAAAAAGCGCCCCAAAACCCTGCCGGCGCTTCTTTTATTTCAGCCTGGGTAAAGGGATTGTGCCCCTTTTCCGCTGAAAAAGCGCAGGGCATGCTTATTACACAATAAAGGGTAATAAATAATTTTCTCATATTTATCTGAAGCACTCTGGTGTAAATGAATATAAGTGTTATTAAAAAGAGGCAGGAATAACGGGCTGGAAATAAAAACCCAGCCCGCCATCATTACTAATTACTTTTTATTAACCAATATTGACATCATCTTCGACATACAACTGCACGACAGAACCATCGGCGGCCGCACTGGTATACTGGTGATAACTGACACCGTTAACCAATACATCGCTCGACTGATCCCAACTCCCTTTCAGCGTGACGGTATCCCCATCAGCCCCTCTGACATAAAGCGTATTATTGTCATCAGTCACTTTCAGCAAACTTTCCGCGCTGATAATCAGTTTGTCGTTTTCACTGTCGTTCAGCAGGTTGATGGTTTCAATATTATCGACCTTCGCCGAAATATCGCTGAGGTTCAATGGCGCACTGCCGTGCCACGCCAGCGTGTCCTGACCGTCTGCACCGTTAATGGAGGTGAAACTGGTGTCATATACCTCGAAAATATCGCCGCCTTTGGTGCCGCTGAACAGAATCTCGCCACCGGCGCTGCCATCAACATCAATGCCCAGATTAAAACTCAGTGCAGCATTACTGCCGTCTGACAGGGTATAGGTAAAGGTATCGGTCAGCCCGCTTTGCGCATGTGTGACATCCGCAACATAGTTGTAATGCCCTTCACCGTCGATCGTCAGGGTGCCATAAGCGCCTTTGAAGCTCACCGCATCATCAGCAACGGTCATCACTTCTCCATTCTGGCTGACCGACACTACCGACGCATCTTCAGACAGCGATCCGGTTATGCCCTCAGCCACTTCGTTGAAAGTCAGCCCCTGCTGGACGTAGAGCGTGATCGGCGTGCCATCAAGCGCCGTGCCGGTGTAGAGGGTGTAGGTAATGTTGTTGAGCGTTTCCGCCCCATTCGCCTGCCAGACCCCTTGCAGCGAGAGTGAATCTTCGCTGCCGCCGCGCACATACAGCACGTTACTGTCGTCGGTGATGTTTTTAATATCATCGGCATCAAGCATCAGCACCGTTGCTACCGCGTTGCTTTGCAGATCGATCGCTTCAATATTGCTGACCTTGCCGGCAATTTCGCTAAGCTGCAGGTCACCTTCACCGTTCCAGATCAGCGTATCCTGACCCGCTTTTCCATCCACCGAGGTGAACTGGGTATCGTGGATCATGAAGCTGTCATTGCCCACCGTGCCAGCAAAGATCAGCGCCCCGCCTTCTGAGCCATCCACGGCGACACCCAGCGTCATGACCAGGTTTTTAACCGTACCGTCAGCCAGCACATAAGTAAATGTGTCTTCGCTGCCGGACAGTTTTATCACCGAGTTACTGTTCAGTTGATAAGTGTAACTGCCGTCGTTATGGATGGTCAGCGTACCGTAGGTCCCGGTAACGGTGGTGCCTGCGGCGGCAATCAGCGTATAGCTTGCTGCTCCGGAGACGATCCCGGCGGCGATCGATTTCACCAGAAGTGCGCTGTCACTGGCGCTGTCACTGGTAAAGACCGAGCCCGTCACGCTTGAGCTGGTACTGACTTTGTAATCGGTGGTGCTGACAATATTGGCCGCCACCCGGACAGTCAGCACATCGTAGTTGGTTGTCCAGAACAGGCCTGGATAACCGGACTGGGTGCTGTCCACCACCACGCGATAGGTGCCTGCCGGCTGCCCTTCCAGCGAAACGTTCAGCCCGATGCCTGCAGTAATCGGCTGAGACCCTTCAGTCACGGTATCCCAGCGCAGTGTCTGGCTGTTGTAAACCTGTAATGACCAGTTGATCGATACGAGATTGCTGGTATCGATCTCAGCACCGGAGACGCTGATACTGATTTCCTGCAGATCGCTGATGTTGTTAACCGTGAAGCTTTCACTGCTAAAGTGGCCAAACGCCGTATTTAAGGTGGTGGTCTGGTCGATGCTGTCGCTAAGCAGAGAAACCTGCCCGGTAATATCTGCCGCGTTATCTTCAGCCAGCGTAATGCTGCCGCTCTGCTTAATATCGCTGTCGACATACAGATTAACGACCTGACCCTCCGCGGTGGTGCTGACATAGTGCACGTAATCAACGTTATTGAAGACTTCGTGACCACTCAGCGCCCAGCTGCCTGACAGGGTCAGCGTGTCGGTTATCGCACCTTTCACAAACAGGGTATTTTGATCATCGGTGATCTGCGCCACGTTTTGCGCGGTGATCACCAGATTATTCACACTGCTGTCGTTGACCAGATCAATTTCTTCGATATTGCTGATTTTACTGGCGATATCACTCAGGGTCAGGGTGCCGGTACCGCTCCACACCAGCGTATCGAAGCCTTCACCGCCATCAATACTGGCAAAGCCGGTATCGCTGAGGCTGAACGTGTCATCACTGGTCGTCCCGGTTGCTGCTTGCGACGCCGCCACGTTGTACGCCGTACCGTCCTCGCTGTTCTGATATTCGACCGGGGAGAGCGTAAGGCCCTGCTGCAGGTAAATATCAACCGACGAATTGTCTGCAGCCGTGGCGGTATAGTGGGTATAGAAAACATTCTCGACCACCACCGTGCCGCTGTTTACCCAGACACCTTCCAGCGTAACGCTATCGCCTGCCACTCCTTTGATGTACAGCGCATTGGCGTCGTTGGTGACATCAGCCACACTCTGCGCATCAATGACCAGGTTGTCGCTTCCATCGGTCGAGGTCAGACTGATTGCTTCAATATCGCTGACCTTAGCGGCGATGCTGCTTAGCACCAGCTGACCGTTGCCATGCCACGCCAGCGTATCGTTGCCGTTGCCGCCTTCGACAGCGGTAAAATTGACGTCATGGATATCAAACACATCGTCTGCTTCAGTACCGTGGAACACCAGTGCGCCTCCGTTGCTGCCGTCAACTTCGACGCCAAGATGAATGGTAACCGTCGCGGTAACCACTTCACCGTTAGCGCCCTTAAGCGCATAGGTGAACACATCTTCCGAGCCAGCCGGCAAGGTAGTGGTGCCTGGCGTGTAGGTGTAAGCGCCGTTGTTGTAAATCACCAGGGTGCCATACTGGCCAGTAATGGTGACGCCACTTTCGGTAACGTGGGTATAGCTATCATCAATTGCGCGATCGCTGCTGCTGTCGCCGGCTTTGACAAAGATGCGGGTATACACCGAACTCAGTTTATCGGCGGTGCCGTCCGTTCCTTCGTCGGTCAGAATGTTGCCTGTCGCGACGTCGCCGGTGGTAATCACATAATCACTGGCGCTGACCGTCTCTACCGCAAGATCGAGTTTCACCACATTTTCCGCGCCGGTAGTGCTGATCGCCACACGGTAGGTGCCTTCACCTAAACCCTCGAGCAGATCGGCCATCGCCACATCCTGAATGACTTCAGCATTATGTTGTCCGGCCGCTACCACTGCGTTTTGGCTCTTCACCGTGCTCCAGCTTCCGTCACCGTTCTGCATCTGAACGGCATAAGTGATGTTCAGATCGGTGGCGAAGTTGTTGCCAAATAATCCCCATTCGGTGGTTAGCGTCAGCGAACCGGTGACAATATCGTCCGTGCCGGTCAGGCTGAAGGTGGAAGAGTAGTTCTCGGTACCACCGGCAGTGAGCTTAACGTCGGTATCACTGGCGCTGGAGGTTTCATAGATCACCGTAATGCTGGCATTCGCTTCGTTATTTGAGGCAATATCGGTGACCGCATTAGCCGCCGGATCGGTAGCATTCCAGCTCAGCTGCAGTGCGTCGTTGGTGCTACCAATCTGCACATGCAGCTGCGCTGAGGCGGTCTTACCGGTTGCTGAGTCGGTAATGGTATAGGTAAACGAATCCACTTTACCGATGCTGTCCATTGACGAATCAGGCGTGTACTCATAGCTGCCATCGGCATTAATCACCAGCGTACCGTAGCGGCCAACCAGAGTGGTTTTAGGCGATGCCTGGTTCATTTCAGCGGAGGTCACTATGCCTTCGCTGTTGGTCACGCTCACCGACGTCACTGAGGTGTAAGCGCCGTGCGGAATCCCATCGGTGCCGTAAGCGCTATCGACGTCAGTAATGACGTTGCCGATCGCCGTGGTGTAGTCGGTAGGCGTACCCTGTTCTGCCAGGGTGTAAACCGTCTTCGAGGCTTCGAGGTCAAAACTGGCCCCTAGGTTAATCCCTGAAGTGGTATAGACCAGCTGATACTGACCGGCGGTTAATCCCGACAGCGTAATGGAGGAGGTCGATGCGCCCATGCCAAACATCCCGAACAGGTTACCGCTCTCCTCCTGCGATACCGTGACCCACTCTCCGGTAGAGGGATCCAACTTCTGCAGTACCAGCGTCGAGTTACTGGCGACGTTAACGAATGAGGAAGAGGTCGCGTTAACCTGCAGATCCATAATGGTGCCATCTTTAACCACAATCGGATCGCTGGTTATCTGGTTGTTAAACGCGATCAATCCCCCATCGCTAAGCACGGTCCCCAGATCCTGCTCCACACTCACCGGATAGGTGAAGCCTACCGCAGCGCCTGAACTGATGTTATCTGACGCGCTCAGCTCAATGGCCTGAACATTCAACGGCAGCACGGCAGAAGGATCGCTGCTGTTGCCTGCGGCATCGGTAGTGACAAACGTCAGCTCGTGACTGCCGTCATACAGCCCTGCTTCGGCTGTAAACTGCCAGCTTCCGTCTTCAGCAACCGGGGTTTCACCGATCGCTTCGCCTTTATCGTAGAGGGTCACCGTGGCACCTGGTTCGAGATCGCTGCCACTGAACGTCAGCTTGCTGTCACTCTGCGTTTCTGCCGGATTGGTTATCTCCCCAGCTTCATCGGTGATCACCACTGTGCTGAGGTTGACCGCCTCAGGCGCCACAGAATCCACAACATATTCCACGGCCGCAGATTCACCGCTGCTGTTACCGGCGGCATCTACCGCTTCAAAAGTGAAGTCGTGCTCACCTTCACTCAGCGCCGCGTCTGGCATAAAGCTCCAGTTACCGTTTTCGTCAACGGCTGCTTCGCCAAGTACCGTGCCATTATCCCGGACGACTACGGTGGATCCCGCTTCCAGCCCTTCGGCGGTGAAGGTCGGGGTCGTCTCGGTAATTTCACTGCCCGCCTCCAGGATTGTGCCTGCCTCGTCGGTCAGGGTGATGTCAGCCAGGCTGATCGGTTCCGGTGCGAGGGTGTCGATAACAACATTAATGGTATCGCTGCCCGAATTACCCTGGTGATCCTCAATCGACACGCTCAGCGCATGATCGCCATCGTCCAGTGGCGCTGCGGGCGTAATGCTCCAGCTGCCATCTTCGGCGACGTCGACCACGCCCAGCACGCTATCGCCATCGGTTAAGGTGACAGTAGATCCCGGTAACTGATCTTTACCGCTGAAGGTTGGTGTGCTGTCGTTGATGAGATCGCCATCAGTGATGATATTGCCGTCGTCATCACTAACCACCATACCGGTGTTAATGCCTTTATTGACCGAGATGGCTAAATCCAGCGCATCAGAGATTCCACTGCTGTTACCCACCTGATCTATCACTTCAAAGGTGAAGCTGTGGTCACCATCCACAAGTTTTTCAGATGGGGTGAAGCTCCAGTTCCCGTCTTCGTCAACGGTGGTTTCACCCAACACGGTGTCACCATCGCGAACAATGACGGTGGCACCAGCCTCAAGGCTCTGGCCGCTGAAGGTAGGGGTATTGTCTGCCATCACATCCGAGGCGATAACGGCATCACCATTATCATCAACAAGGGTTATGCCTGTGATATCAACGCCTGCTGGCGGTGTCGTGTCAACGATGACGTTGAAGCTTCCTTCATTGGTCACTCCTTGCGGATCGGTCACAGTAACATTGATGCTGTGCTCGCCCTCGCTCAGTGGAGACTCAGGGGTAAAGCTCCAGTTACCGTCAGCATCCACTTCGACGTTAGCCAGTACGACTTCACCATCGGCAATAACAATCGTTGAGCCGGGCACGAAATCTTTACCGCTGATTGTCGGATCGTTGTCGTTGACGGTGTCGCCGCTGTGGATCAGGTTGCCGTTATTATCAGTAATTTCAATGACAGAGATTACCGGCGTTTCGACAATGACGCTGACTTCATCACTTACCGCGTTACCGCTGGCGTCGGTGCCGTCCACTACGATGGCGTGCTCACCGTCTGTCAGCGGCTGATCCGGCGTGAAGCTCCATTCGTCGTCATCGCCCGCAGTAACTTCGCCGATTACCGTGTCGCCATCGGTGATGGTGACGGTTGAGCCCGGCTGCATGCCTTCGCCGCCGAAGGATGGCGTGCTGTCGTTAGTGGTGCTGCCATCGGCAATCGCATTACCTTCGTCATCGGTGATTACCGGGGCCGTGATGCTTTCTTCTGATCCGGTCTCGCCTTCTGGTTCACCGGTGCCTTCTTCTGAACCGGTCTCGCCTTCTGGTTCACCATTACCTTCTTCAGAACCGGTTTCGCCTTCGGGTTCACCGGTGCCTTCTTCTGAACCGGTCTCACCTTCTGGTTCACCTTCAGCGGTGCCCGCATCAATAACGATATTCACACCATCGCTGACCGTGCTGCCGTCTGCTGCTGTGCCGTCGACCACGATGGCGTGCTCGCCGTCCGTAAGCGGCTGATCAGGCGTGAAGCTCCACTCACCGTCGTCGCCCGCGATCACTTCGCCGATCACCGTGTCGCCGTCGGTGATGGTGACGGTTGAGCCCGGCTGCATACCTTCACCGCCGAAGGATGGCGTGCTGTCGGTTGTGGTGCTGCCGTCGGCAATCGGATTACCTTCGTCATCGGTGATTACCGGGGCCGTGGAACCTTCTTCTGATCCGGTCTCACCTTCTGGTTCACCCTCAGCGGTGCCCGCATCAATAACGATATTCACACCGTCGCTGACCGTGCTGCCGTCGGCGGCCGTGCCGTCAACCACAATGGCGTGCTCACCGTCCGCCAGAGGCTGA
Source organism: Pantoea sp. AN62 (assembly GCF_050432985.1). NCBI lineage: Bacteria > Pseudomonadati > Pseudomonadota > Gammaproteobacteria > Enterobacterales > Erwiniaceae > Pantoea > Pantoea sp. AN62. The sequence goes on from NZ_JBNPYB010000002.1 coordinate 198,907, forward strand.
TCAGGCGTGAAGTTCCACTCACCGTCATCGCCCGCGATCACTTCGCCGATTACCGTGTCGCCATCAGTGATGGTGACGGTTGAGCCCGGCTGCATGCCTTCACCGCCGAAGGACGGTGTGCTATCAGTCGTGGTACTGCCGTCGGCAATCGCATTACCTTCGTCATCGGTGATTACCGGTCTGGTATCTTCTTCAGAACCGGTTTCGCCCTCTGGTTCACCTTCAGCGGTGCCCGCATCAATAACGATATTCACACCATCGCTGACCGTGCTGCCGTCTGCTGCTGTGCCGTCGACCACGATGGCGTGCTCGCCGTCCGTAAGCGGCTGATCAGGCGTGAAGCTCCACTCACCGTCGTCGCCCGCGATCACTTCGCCGATCACCGTGTCGCCGTCGGTGATGGTAACGGTTGAGCCCGGCTGCATGCCTTCGCCGCCGAAGGACGGCGTGCTGTCGGTTGTGGTGCTGCCATCGGCAATCGCATTACCTTCGTCATCGATGATTACCGGGGCCGTGGTAGCTTCTTCTGATCCGGTCTCGCCTTCTGGTTCACCGGTGCCTTCTTCTGAACCGGTCTCACCTTCTGGTTCACCATTACTTTCTTCTGATCCGGTCTCGCCTTCAGATTCACCGGTGCCTTCTTCTGAACCGGTCTCACCTTCTGGCTCGCCTTCAGCGGTGCCCGCATCGACAATAATGGTGATGTCGTCACTGACGGTGCTGCCGTCGGCGGCCGTGCCGTCAACCACAATGGCGTGCTCACCGTCCGCCAGAGGCTGATCAGGCGTGAAGTTCCACTCACCGTCATCGCCCGCGATCACTTCGCCGATTACCGTGTCGCCATCGGTGATGGTGACGGTTGAGCCCGGCTGCATGCCTTCACCGCCGAACGACGGCGTGCTGTCGGTTGTGGTGCTGCCGTCGGCAATCGGATTACCTTCGTCGTCGGTGATAACCGGGGCCGTGATACCTTCTTCTGATCCGGTCTCGCCTTCAGATTCACCGGTGCCTTCTTCGGAGCCAGTTTCGCCTTCTGGTTCACCGGTGCCTTCTTCTGAACCGGTCTCGCCTTCTGGTTCACCATTACCTTCTTCAGAGCCGGTTTCGCCTTCTGGTTCGCCTTCAGCGGTGCCCGCATCGACAATAATGGTGATGTCGTCACTGACGGTGCTGCCGTCGGCGGCCGTGCCGTCAACCACAATGGCGTGCTCGCCGTCCGTCAGCGGCTGATCAGGCGTGAAGCTCCACTCACCGTCATCGCCCGCGGTGACTTCACCGATCACCGTGTCGCCATCGGTGATGGTGACGGTTGAGCCCGGCTGCATGCCTTCGCCGCCGAAGGACGGCGTGGTGTCAGTCGTGGTACTGCCGTCGGCGATTGGATTACCCTCGTCGTCGGTGATTACCGGTCTGGTATCTTCTTCTGAACCGGTTTCGCCTTCGGATTCACCGGTGCCTTCTTCTGAACCGGTTTCGCCTTCTGGTTCACCTTCAGCGGTGCCCGCATCGACAATAATGGTGACGTCATCGCTGACCGTGCTGCCGTCGGCGGCCGTGCCGTCAACCACAATGGCGTGCTCGCCGTCCGTAAGCGGCTGATCAGGCGTGAAGCTCCACTCACCGTCGTCGCCCGCGATCACTTCGCCGATCACCGTGTCGCCATCGGTGATGGTGACGGTTGAGCCCGGCTGCATACCTTCGCCGCCGAAGGACGGCGTGCTGTCGGTTGTAGTGCTGCCGTCTGCAATCGGATTGCCTTCGTCATCGGTAATTACCGGTCTGGTGATCTCTTCTTCTGATCCGGTCTCGCCTTCAGGTTCACCAGTGCCTTCTTCAGAACCGGTCTCACCTTCTGGTTCGCCCTCAGCGGTGCCCGCATCAACAACGATATTCACCCCGTCGCTGACCGTGCTGCCGTCTGCTGCCGTGCCGTCGACCACAATGGCGTGCTCGCCGTCAGCCAGCGGCTGATCAGGCGTGAAGCTCCACTCACCGTCGTCGCCCGCGGTGACTTCGCCGATCACCGTGTCGCCGTCGGTGATGGTCACGGTTGAGCCCGGCTGCATGCCTTCACCGCCGAACGACGGCGTGGTGTCAGTCGTGGTACTGCCGTCGGCAATCGGATTGCCTTCGTCATCGGTGATTACCGGTCTGGTATCTTCTTCAGAACCGGTTTCGCCTTCAGATTCACCGGTTCCTTCTTCAGAACCGGTCTCGCCTTCAGGTTCACCATTATCTTCTTCAGAACCGGTCTCGCCTTCAGGTTCACCGGTGCCTTCTTCAGAACCGGTCTCGCCTTCAGGTTCACCGGTGCCTTCTTCTGAACCGGTTTCGCCTTCAGGTTCGCCGGTGCCTTCTTCTGATCCGGTTTCGCCTTCAGATTCGCCGTTACCTTCTTCTGAACCAGACTCATCTTCAGGTTCGCCATTACCTTCTTCAGCACCCGCTTCACCTTCTGATTCACCGGTACCTTCTTCGGCACCCGCTTCGCCTTCTGCTTCACCAGCACCTTGTTCTGAACCGGTTTCGCCTTCGGGTTCGCCTTCAGCGGTGCCCGCATCAATAACGATATTCACACCGTCGCTGACCGTGCTGCCATCTGCTGCCGTGCCGTCGACCACAATGGCGTGCTCGCCGTCCGTCAGCGGCTGATCAGGCGTGAAGCTCCACTCACCGTCATCGCCCGCGGTGACTTCGCCGATCACCGTGTCGCCATCGGTGATGGTGACGGTTGAACCCGGCTGCATGCCTTCGCCGCCAAAGGTCGGCGTGCTGTCATTGGTCGTGGTGCCATCGGCAATTGGATTGCCCACATCGTCACTCAGCGCCGGTTTGGTGGCTGGCACGACTGCGGGATCGCTGCTGTTATTGTCATCAACCACGACGCCGGTGTTGTCATCCGGGTTTGTTGCGGCTGAAGAGGAGGAGCTGTGATGTTTGCCGCCCGAATGAGAGGAAATGGCAATGCCGGCTAATGCGGCAACGCCTGCCAGCGCGCCACCGGCAAGCAGCATATTATCGATAACCGCGGCATCAACCGTATTTGATGTCAGCGTATAAAAACCGTCAGCGGCGTCATAGTCATAAGCATATAAGACACCGTCCGGGCCCGATGCGAGCATAACTGGCGCTTCTGTCTGACCGACATTGTCGAGGATGATCTGGTAATGCTCACCGGTAACCGCATCTTCCAGTTCGAACTGGAACTTATCGTCAACTTTTGCGGCTTTGATCTTTTTGGGCGGTTTTCCGTCACTGTTATGGACTTCATAGGACACAGCCTGCTGAGGCACATTGACCTGCAGGGATTGATGTGAGTTTAAGGTATGTTTAGTGATGACATCGCCTTTGATGTCTTTGATTATTAATTGCAAGCTCATTTTTCACCAATTAAATTTGTTAGGTTCCATCCAATATGTGGGGCAAGCTGTGTTACGTCTTAAAAGCGTGTCTTAAATGATTAATCAATCCGCAGGCATATAAAGTCCCGATTCAAAACAGGGTAAAGCTTAACGCTTAGCAGATTTATCGGCTTTGATAAAATGCCAACCCATGCATTGCAAAAAATTTACAGGCAGAGTAAAGCAAATACATTTATCAGTACGCCCCCGATAAACCAGCGTGATTAACCGGTACAGGTGTTATCGGAGGTTATTAGGAACTTTATTACAGAAGCCGTTTAAAGGAAAGATTAAGAATCAATATCGGCGAGCCAGAGAAGCTTTACATAAAACAAAGTAAAACAACACACAAATAGATAAAACCACGCTACCAACGTAAAATGACCGCAGCAGACAAAACCAGTAAAAACAGGCGCATAATAAAACATCCATATGTAAAACATGACCTATACCTGACTATCCAGATCAACATCCCCCTGCTCACATTAACTTAGTTTTAAATACAGATTAGCGAATTTAAAACATGCAATGCCAAATGAAACCCATTAATTTCCATTTCATCCTTATATCGCATTCCAGAATTGGAATAGATTTTAATAACAGCGGCATGATTGGCCAGAAACTCCAACTAATCTCTATGCAAACACACTTACCCGAATGGAACCTGGTGTTAATGAAATGCGTTACATTGTTTTTTGCAACAGTTCACAGAGCAACTAACACCGTTTTCTAAAATAAAACATCATCATATGACAACGTTATTTAACAGGTTTAGCTTTCTATTCCCCTTGATCTGAAGGATGAGATTTTCAGTACCCACGGCTTTGTCTATCGGCGGGGACGATATTAAGGATAGAGGTTACTGATTAGCTGAGGATAATTGATAAGAGATTATGTTTACCGCTTCCGTTAACGGGCGTTAAGCCGCTATCAATTACGGAAAAATTCATCTGACCTGCAATGGCAATAATCACCCGGCAGAAAGCCACGCTCTGAATCACGAACGATCAAATAATCGTCCCAATCAGTTACAGCAATAAATTACAGCTATAAATTACACCGTTAATAATTCCAGATCGAAATTACCAGGCAAGCCGCGAGCCATACGCTGATTAAAGCGCTGAACTCCAACATTCAGCGAAGATTACAGCGCCAGATACCCAGCCCGCTGGCTGCGCAATACAGCGGTGAAAACGGCAGGTTATATTTTGTTCAGCAGGCGTCTGTCATCACGCGCCTGCAGTCGTGCTGCCGCCGGGGACGGAAAGATATAGCTGAATAAATCCCGGTAGAAGTTGAGATGTTTCACCAGGCCTTCGTGAATCGTTTTGGTGATGTCTTTGACCAGGAACGCCTGTGTGGTACTGAAGTTGGCGACCGAGAAAAAGGTTTTATCATAGACGTTGACCATCCCTTCCCACTTCATCACACGCTCTTCATCTGCGGCGTCATCTGAAGCGACAAAGATAGCCTTATGTGATTTCACACCGTGGTTACTGACATAGGTCAGCGAGGAGTCGTAGCCTCGCTTGCTGCGCCAGCGGCAAAATTCATAAGGCACATCGTAACGCGGCAAAAAGAAGTCCGGACAGCGGAAGTTATCGTCGCAAATCAACCCTTCCAGCGTCACCGAAACATGCAGAAAGTCCTGCATGAAATCAAATTGCCGGGTTTTGCTGCAACTGACGTTTATGCTGAAATGACCCGCCTGTACGTACCAGTAATTGGTAAATCCGGTCACCAGAATACAAAATACCTGCCAGTCACTGAGTTTACGATCGCCTGCCAGCCCTCTGAAACGGCTAATCATCATCCGTGATTTAGGATGCTGATACGCTTTCAGCAGCGGATCGTTCATACCTTTCAGCAACATCAGGCGCTCTCCTTAACATTTTGCGCTTATCCTGCCACGCCCTCTGAACCCTGAAAAGGGGTCATCTTCTGAATGTGTCGGGGAGGCGGCGGTCGTGCGGTGCCAGCTGCTAATCCTGCCGCTGTTGGGTCTGTTGTTGCAAAGCGGCAAGCCTCTGCTCAAAACAGCCCACCAGCTGGCGTACCTTTTGCGGAATGAAGCGTGCATCGGGAAAGATGGCATAGAGATAGCGGTCCGGCAGCCGGTAGTCAGGCAAAATTCTGACCAGCTTACCGGCTGCCAGCGCCTCGCTGGCCATCAGCCTCTGTATCCCGCCTATCCCCAGCCCGGCTTCAATAGCCTCTGTCAGCGAGTGACTGTTATTCGAGCGAAAGACGCATTCCACTGCACGCGACACGCTCTCTTGTGCTGAGACCAGGCGCAGCGGCGCATCCGGCTGAAGGCCACTGAAGCGAATGTGAGGATGACGCTGTAAATCGGCGGGCGTCAGCGGTTGCCCGTGTTGCGCTATCCAGTCAGCGGAGGCCACCAGCACCGTTTCAATCGTGGCCAGCATGCGCACAGCCAGGCCTGCCGGCGGCGCTTCACTGAGACGGATGGCAACATCGACGCCTTCAGAAATCAGATCCGACAAGCGATCGTCAAGCGCCACCTCGAGCTGTAATGCCGGATGCTGCTGCTGAAACGCCAGCAGCTGCGGCATAAAGCGCTGGCCCAGCCCGCTGGGTAACTGGATGTGCAGCTTTCCCTGCAACGGCTGCGACGCCGGCCGTAATTGCTGCTCCAGCTCATCCATGGCATGTAACAGTTGCCTGACCTGTTGCAGATAACGCTGTCCCTCTTCGGTTAACGCCATCGCACGCGTAGTTCTGTGCAGCAAAACCACGCCCAGATCATCTTCGAGCGCCGCCACCTGCTGACTCATCGCCGACTGTTTCAGGCCGTGTTGCCGTGCGGCTGCTGAAAACGATCCCGCTTCGGCAACGCGAATGAATGACTGAATCGCAGTCAGTTTGTTCTGCATTTAGTGGATTTCTTAATAAGTGTTATCGGTATAGGGGGGATTTAATCACAAAGAAGCCCAGGTGAGACTGTGATTTCACTCCAGATGAGATCGCTATCATGAATAACAGGCAGGAAAAAAACGTCGCGCTGGTGGCAGGCGCAACCGGTATCGTGGGCCAGCAACTTATTCGCGCGCTGTCGGCGCAGCACTGGCAGGTTATCAGCCTGAGCCGCCAGCGACAGCCCGACCCCGGTCAGCCCAACGTGCTCGCTGTTGATCTGCTCGATCAGCAGCAGAGTAATCAGGTGCTCTCAGCGCTCACCGAGGTTACGCATATTTTTTATAGTGCCTGGCTCAATGCCCCGGATTGGGCCGCCATGGTGAAACCCAACGTAACGATGCTGCAAAATCTGGTCAGCAGCATGGAGCAGGTCGCGCCGCTGCAGCATGTCAGTCTGATGCAGGGATATAAGGTCTACGGTGCCCATCTCGGACCGTTTAAAACGCCAGCGCGGGAAAGCGATGCTGGCGTACCGGGTGCTGAATTTAATGCCGAACAACTTCGCTGGCTGGCCGATCGGCAACAGGGTAAAGCCTGGCACTGGAGCGCGCTGCGTCCCGGCGTGGTTGGCAGCGACCGGCCGGGCAACAGCATGAACATGGCGCTGAGTCTGGCGCTCTATGCCTCACTCTGTCGTGCTGAAAAGCTGCCTCTGCGCTTCCCGGGTTCGGTGCAGACCTGGCACAGCCTGGTCGACTTTACCGACGCTGAATTACTGGCAGACGCCACGATCTGGGCCGGACAGGCATCCGACGCACGCAATCAGGCGTTTAACGTGAATAATGGTGATTTATGGCGCTGGAGTGAGCTGTGGCCGGTGATCGCGGCGTGGTTTGATCTTGAGATCGCGCCGCCCGTTTCCTTATCGCTGCAGCAATTGTTCAGCGATTATCGACACAACTGGCAGGATATCGCTGCGGCTAACCAACTGGTTCAGCCCGATATTCTGGCGCTCAGTGACGGCAGTTTTGCCGATTTCGTCTTCGGCTGGCACTACGATATGTTTGGCGACGGCAGCAAAATCCGTCAGGCGGGGTTTCATCAGTACCGCGCAACCGACCGGATGTTCTGCGATCTGTTTGCCCGCTTTCGCGCCGCCAGAATTATTCCCTGACCGCCTCAGTACGATTGGCATACGCAGACAGCACGGCCGGAACGCCTGGCTGGCTGCGCGGCATAACGATTAGCGCCCTTTCTTCCTGCGTCCCGGCTGCGCAAAACGCTTGCGGGAGGCGCTGTCAGGCTCGGCTTTGCCAGCAGCCGGACGGGACGGGCTTTTTTGCGGTTTTTTTGCTGCGGCGGTTTTAGCCGGCGCTTTCTTTGCCGGCTTATCTTCTGAAGAAGAGTTCTCCAGCAGTTTAAACAATTCGATCAGTTCGTCATCAGTCAGATCGCGCCATTCGCCCAGCGGCAGACCTTTCAGGTTGACGTTCATGATGCGGGTACGCTCAAGCTTCGTTACTTCGTAACCAAAGTGCTTACACATGCGGCGGATCTGGCGATTCAGCCCTTGCACCAGGGTGATACGAAACACAAAAGGCGCTTCTTTTTTGACTTTGCATTTTTTGGTCACGGTACCCAGCATCGGCACGCCCGCGCCCATTCCGGCGATAAACTCGTCGGTAATCGGCTTATCAACGGTGACCACATACTCTTTTTCGTGATTATTACCGGCGCGCAGGATTTTATTGACCAGATCGCCGTGGTTGGTCAGGAAAATCAGCCCCTGAGAATCTTTGTCCAGACGGCCAATCGGGAAGACCCGCTTACTGTGGTTAACGAAATCGCTGATGTTGTCGCGCTCACCCTCTTCCATGGTGGTGATAATGCCGACCGGTTTGTTCAGCGCAATCAGCACTAAATCATCTTCATCACGCGGTTCGATAAGCTGACCGTTCACTTTCACCACATCGCCTGCAAAAACCTGCGCGCCGACAGTGGCGCGTTTGCCGTTAATGAAAACGTTGCCCTGTTCGATATAACGATCGGCGTCGCGACGAGAACAGATTCCGCTCTCGCTGATGTATTTATTGAGACGAGTTGATGAGTGAGTCAGCATGGTTCCTCCAAAAAACGCGGACTATACCTTACCGGCGTGGGCTTGCGAAGTGTTTGCGAGCGAAACTTTTCCACGCCGGAAGCGCGGCCCGGTCCGGCTGAACGGCGTGACTCAGTCAGACGGCGCTGACAGGTCAATGGCCATATCCATACAGCGCAATCCACTGCCGGCCAGCTTTGAAGGATAAACACTTTCTCCCAGCAACTCGAAGCCATGTTGCAGGTAAAAGCTGGCGGCGTTAGGGGTAGATGAGAGCGTCAGGCGCCGGTAGCCACGGCGCTGTGCTTCTGCTTTGATGGTCTCAATAATCTCGCCCGCCAGCCCCTGCCCGGTGAAGCCAGGCAGGGTGAAAATGGCTTCAATGCTGCCGGCCGCCAGATCCAGCGAGCCGGTCGCCACCGGCTGGCCGTCAGGGCCGTCGATCACCAGGAAAGGATTTTCGCGGATCATCGCCGGAAAGCTGGCGGGCATCCGGTCCGGCGTCCAGGCTGCAATTACCTCGGGCGCATACGCCGTCTGGCAGCCGTGGCGAATCGCCTGGTTTCTGATATCCCACAAGATTAATGCCTCTTCAGGTGAAGCCCGTCTGACCTTCATCATCCTCTCCTGCTTCATCAATGCGACCGTCTCGCTACGTTATCACACCGCTTCCCTGCAGTGCGATCGCCGCCGATCAGAAGCGCGCATTGAGCCCGACGTTCCAGCTCACCTGATGATATTCGCTGTTGCCCGCCACCGCAGAGACGCCAGCAAATGCGGTTACCGCAGTGCCAAGCGGCACGCTGGCCCCGACCGCCATATCCAGCCAGTTGTCATCGCCTGTTTCGCTGGTGCGGGTAAACGCCGTGCGGGTCGATTTCAGCCCGGCCGTCACCGCTGAGTCACTGTCGCCAAACTGATGGTTGTAACTGATCTGCGCCCACGGATTGATCAACAGCTGCCTGCTGTCGATGCGCCAGCCGACAGACCCGACCTGCGAGTGCAGCGTCTGATCGCCAAAGCGCATGGCGCTGCTGCGATTGCCCTGCTCCTGATAGCCTGAGACCCGGCTATAATCCAGCGCATAGCTGGCAACCGGACCGGTAGAAACATACTGGCCGAGCGGCAGATCCCAGCCAGTTTCAATTCGCATTCCCAGCAGCTTACCGTCGGTACTGCCCTGTTCAGTCCGGGTGGCCGGACCCAGCCTGACCTGACGCTCAATATCATCGAAATCGAGATCGGCATAATGCAGATCGGCGTTAATCCAGCCCTGATCAAACAGCCGCAGCTGACTCCACAGCGCCACCAGATTGCCACGCAGCCGGTAGTCGTAACGCGACGAAGGCTCCTGACGCTGCGACGTCGCTGAAAACATCGCCCCGGCCTGCCAGCTGTCGTTTAGCTGATAACCGATGCCGACCGCGCCATTGGCGGTGGTGGCATCGCCATCCTGATAACTGTCGCCACGAAAATTCCGTGACAGACCGGCATAGCCACCAAACACGGTAAACTGTCCGGCCTCCGCAGGCTGCTGGCGCTGCTGCTGTAAATGTCCTTCCAGGGTACTACGCGCATCCTTCACCAGCATCAGCGGTGACTGACTCAGCGCCGCCACCTGTAACGGCGCATCCAGCACCGACTGAATATAGTCAGCGATCAGGGCATGCACCGCCGGGCTGGGATGCAGACGATCCGCAAACAGATACTGCTGCGCCTGAGAGAAACCCGGCGTGGCCGAGGTGCAATCCATTGCCGAGACGCCAGGCGGACAGGCCATGCCTGCGCTGTTGCTGATGCCGTACTGAACGGGATTGTCGATCACCTCATTGAACAACCGGTTGATATCGACCCGCGCGATATTGCCGCCGGTTGCCACCAGCCCCTGCTCTTCGAGCTGGTTATAACGGTCGGTCAGCGTCGCCGCGGTGTCGCTTAATAGTTGCCAGGCGGCAAACAGCTGGCGGGCGATAGCCTCACGCACCAGTGGAATGGCCGGGATCTGATCCGCAGCCTGGCGGAATGCCGCCTCAATAGCCTGCTCGCGCGCCGCCCGATCGGGAGTTGTGACGCTGCTTAACGACTGGAACAGCGCCGCCATAGCCGGTTCTGCTACCGGGCCAAGCGGTTGCAGAATGGCCTGCAGTAATGCCGGCGTCGCCCCGACGTTTGGCACCGTCGGCACCACCACGGTACCCGCCCCGGCCGCCAGCAGCCGGCTGACCTGGTCGGCCGCAGAGCGGGCACTGTGATCAATCACCTGCACCGCATTCAGCGGATCGGCTGCGGCAGCAGCCAGATCGTTACCGCCGATCCAGTGAATATAGAGACCATTGCCGTCAGCGCGACCGCCACTGGCGGCCAGATAACGGTCTAGCTGATCCTGACTGTTGTACTGCGGATTAAGCGCCGGCACCGCCACCGCACCTCCGGCGGCATAGTTACTGCCGCCCTGAGAAGACGGCAGCAGGGTTTGATTCAGCTGTTGCGCCAGTATCTCGTCATATAACGGATGGGACGCCGCGTCGTAGGTGAAGCGGCCCACATTGCCACCGTCGCTCAGGCTATCGCCAAACACGGTGAGTTGACTCCAGGCCGCTGCCGGCAGCGGCGACAGCAGACTCAGGGTGGTTATCGCTGCACTGGAGAGCAGGTGTCGCGCGTGAAAGGATTTCATCTTCGGCTCCGCACAAGGTAACAGGGATTAAAAGAAGCAAAAAAGAGGCTCAATCTCGCAAAGCAAAGTAAGCGTAGTCGGCAGCAGAAAATGGCAGCAGAAAAGCCGCGATCGGGATCTCAAAGCGGGAAAATTTGGTCAGCTGCGGTGTCTCGCCCGGCAGAGATGATGACCGCCGGGCACTGCAGGGACTATTTTTTACCGGCAGGTTTCAGGCCGCGATAGAGATCCTGCAGCCGTTTCATGGTTTTGACCGTGCGCTGAGGTAGCGTGGACGCCACCGAAAGAATCAGCATTTCCAGACAGACCATAATGGTGCCGTGCAGCGGAATCCGGCCGTTTTCACCGCCGCGCGGAACGTTAATCACCACATCGGCTTCGCGGGCAAAAAACGACTCGGTGGCATGAGTCAGCAAAATAATCGGAATTCCCAGCCGTTTTGCCTCGCGGACCACGGTAGTGCCTTCGCGGTGCGCCGATTGTTGCGCCATCATCACCAGCACGTCACCGCGCTGAAGTGCCAGCATCTGTTCGGCCAGCGCAATACTGGCGCGATTAAGGGAAAACGCCGGCAGCCCGATACGATTTAACAGGCGGACGCTGTAATCCGCCAGAATTCCGGAGGCGTTGATGCCAAAAATCGCCACCTGACGCGCCTCCCCCAGCAGCGCCACCGCATCGGCGACGGCGACACGGTTCTGCGGCTGCGACATCACCTCACAGGCGCGCCGGTGCCCCTCCAGTACAAAATCAATCGCGCTGTTAACGTCGCTGGTCACCTCACTGACGGTGGTGATCATCTTTTCTTCGGAGGTCAGCGACGGACCAAACCACGCCTGCAGCGTCTGTTTCAGATCGCGCAGGCCGCTAAAACCCAGCGCCTGAACTGCCCGGATCACCGTTGCATCGGAGGTCTGATTAGCCAGTGCTATCTCCATCGCGGTGCTTTCCAGCACCGTTTCCCGCTGTTGATCGATATAGCGAGCCACCGCCAGCAGCCGGGGCGACAGCTGCTTTTCCCGCGAACGCAGACGTTCCCCGAAAATATCGACCCGATTTTTGCCGGTCCTGGCCTGTTTCATTTTCATACCTGCTGGCTGAGTTTTGGGTCGGACAAGAAGGTTTACCCACCCTGAAAAGCGTTGATTTTAACCTGAACGCTGTAGTGAGCAAGCCTAACCATGCTGTAATTCACCTGATAATGCTGGGGAATTAACCGCTAATCAAGCTAGGGTAATTTATATTACAACACATATTTCAATACTTTATAGTGAAAACCCTGATTCATTAAACCGGCAAAATGCGGCAACTGAAAATGTAGTGTTTTCATCATTATTTATGTTTACTACTACAATCGGCAATGGTTGAATGATTCTCAATTACAGATGAGAAGTATTGTCGTCGCCGCAGATTGCCCTTCTGATCCGCGTCGCTATCGCCGTCCGATCACTGTTTATTCTCTGCGTTTTGCAGAATACCGCCAGGGCGGACAGCAGCAGCCCGCGCTGTGCTGAACCGTAAAGCATGACTCGCTTCAGACATGAAAAGAAAAAATGACCAACCGTTCAGATAAAAGTAAAACTCCGGCACGCCATTCGGCGCTGTCGATGGCGATCTGCAGCGCACTGTTCGTGATGCAGGCACAGGCTGCAACCGTTGCCGGCACGCCGGATATGACCGTAACCGCCGACGACAACCCGGAAACGGGTTACACCAGCAGCCAGAGTAGCGTGGCCAGCAAAATGCCCACCGCGCGACTGGATGAGGCGCAATCAATCAGCACGGTTACCCGGCAGCAGCTGGAGGATTATCAGGCCAGTTCGCTGGCGGATGCGATGCGCTTTGTCAGTGGCGTAACGGAAGCGAATACGCTGGCCGGCACCGAAGATGGTTTTGTCCGGCGCGGATTTGGCAGCAATGCCGATGGTTCGATCTATCGTGATGGCATCCGCAGCAGTCAGGGACTCAATTTCGATGCCACCACCGAGCGTGTTGAGGTGCTGAAAGGCTCAGCCTCGCTGCTGTACGGTATTCAGAATCCCGGCGGGGTGATCAATGTGGTCAGCAAGAAACCGCAATATAGCTGGCACACCAAAGTCAGTGGCCGTTATGCCAGCGAGGGTGGCGGCGCAGGTACGCTGGACGTAACCGGCCCACTGGGTAATGGCTTTGCGTTTCGACTGATCGCTGAGAAGCAGAATCAGGATTACTGGCGCAACTTTGGCAGTGAGCAACATACTCTGCTGGCTCCGTCTTTACAGTGGTACGGCGATCAGGCGAGTTTTTTAATCAGCTATGCCGATTACCGCTATGACATTCCTTACGATCGCGGCACTGCGTTTATTGACGGCAAGCCGATCGACATCGGTTATAAGGATCGTCTGGATGACACCGCTAACCACGCCTGGGGGCACAACAAAACCCTTAATGCGCACTACGAATGGCAGTTTAATGATGAGTGGCGCACCCGTTTTACCCTCGGCTGGAACCAGCGGCGCTATGACAACAATGAAGTCCGGGTGACGGCGGTCAATACCACCACCGGTGCGGTGACCCGTCGGGCCGATGCCAATCGAGGCTTCAACCACAAGACCAAATACCTGAGCTGGGATCTGCTGGGCAACCCGGAAATCGCCGGACTGTCGCACGCGCTGGTGGTCGGCACCGACTATGAGATGAACCAGACTTATCGCGCCCATCAGTATCAGGGCAAGGCGACCACTAACTTCAATTTCTTCCAGCCTGAATATGACCAGTTGTCACCGCTGACTGACAGCAGCACAGAAAACAGTGCTAACGCCAACAACCTGAACCGCATTCATAGCCGTTCGATCTACGCCAAAGATAGCGTGACACTGTCACCAGAATGGACCGTTGTGTTTGGAGGCCGCTATCAGCACTATGAGCAACGCGCCTCTAAAGGCTTTGATCCGCAGGTTGAAACGCTTAACGATGAGGGTAACAAGTTTCTGCCCCAGGCCGGGATCATCTATAAACTCACGCCCGCGTTATCGTTCTACACCAGCGTGAGTAAATCCTTCACCCCATCCACCGACGTGGACGACGATGGCAACGTTGGCAAACCCGAACAGGGCACCAGCTGGGAGATCGGCAGCAAATGGCAAGTCTCACCGAAGCTGTTTGCCTCTGTCGCACTGTATCGCATTGATGAAAAATCGATGTCGCTCAGCATTAACGGCACGACCCGCGCGATTGATAAAGCCCGCTCCAGCGGCGCTGAATTTGAGCTGAATGGTGAAGTCGCACCCGGCTGGGATCTCAGTGCTAATTACAGCTATGACCAGGCCGAAATCATTGAGGATCGGGTCAATCCGGATAACAACGGTAACCGGCTGCAAAATGCGCCACGCCATGCCGGGGCGCTTTATCTGAGCCATGAGTTGCAGTTCAGTAACCTGCCCGGCACCTTCCGGCTTGGCGGCGGTGCGCGCTATGTAGGCAGCCGTGCTGGCGATCCGGATAACAGTTTCACCCTGCCGGATTATGTGGTGGCCGACAGCTTTGTCGCCTGGAATCATCGTCTGTTCGGGCAGAAAACGCAGCTGCGGCTCAATCTGAATAACCTGTTCGATAAACACTATTACAGTTCAAGCGGCGGCAACCTGCGCGTCCGCGAAGGCGAAACCCGTAATCTGATGGTACAAGCCAGTGTTGAATTTTAATCCGCTCGCCCGTCTGCTGCGTAACAGCCTGTTACTGATCGGCCTGGTCTGCGCCAGTTCGCCAGCCGGGGCGCGCACCCTGACCGATATCACCGGACAAACGGTCAGCGTGCCGGATCGGCCACAGCGGATTGTGCTGGGCGAGAGCCGGATGTTGTATAGCATCGCGCTGCTGACGCCCGGAAATCCGCTCCAGCAGATTGTCGGCTGGCCGCAGGATCTGAAGAAGTACGATCCGCAGACCTGGCAGATTTTTGCCCGCCAGTTTCCGCAGATGCTGACGATTCCGGCTCTCGGTCAGGAGGGGGTAAATGACATTAATCCGGAACAGGTGATCGCGCTGAAGCCCGATCTGGTGATCCTGCCGCAGCTGGCACGCAACAGCGATGCCGGGCTGCAGCTGGAAACGATGCTGAAAGCAGCAAAGATTCCGGTGCTGAAGGTTGATTTGCGGGTTCATCTGCTGAAAAACAGTGAGCGCAGCATGACGCTGCTGGGCGAAGTGTTCAATCAGCCGCAGCGGGCAGCCGACTTCAATCGTTTTTATCGCAGCCACATGCAGCGAATAGCGAACCGGCTGGCACGCTATCACGGGCCGAAACCGACCGTGCTGCTGCAGTTGCATCTCGGACGGCGCAGCGAGTGCTGCGTCACCTCGGTAAACGGCAACCTTGGCGAACTGCTGCGCTTTGCAGGCGGCGAGAACATTGCCAGCCAGCAGGTTAAAGGGGTGTTCGGACGGCTGAGTGAGGAGCAGGTGATTGCCGCCCAGCCGGATTACTACTTCGCGACCGGTATCGGTAACGCTGATGAACCGGATAGGTTAACGCTGGGCCCGGCCGTCTCAGCGGCCCAGACCCGCGAAAGCCTGCTGAGGCTGACCCAACAGCAAAACGGCCTGAAGCAGCTGCGGGCGCTGCGTGACGGGCATAGCGGTGCGCTGTGGCACAACTTCTATCTCAGCCCATGGCACGTGGTAGCAACCGAGTTTTTTGCCACCACGCTCTATCCTGAGCTGTTTCACGATGTTGATCCGCAGCAGACGCTCAGGCAGATATTCCAGAAGTTTCTGCCGATTCCGTTGTCCGGCAGCTACCTCTATCGGCTGGCGCCGGTCAACGCCCCGCCGTCAGGCAGCCGGGAGCGATCGCCCGAGGTTCTTCACCCTGACGATATCAGCCATCACCGATAGCGCGATCTCCGCCGGGGTTTTACTGCCAATCGGCAGGCCAATCGGGGCATGGATGCGGTCCAGCTCGCTGCGATCCATCCCCGCAATCTGCTGCAGCCGCGCCCGGCGCTTTTCGCTGTTCTTCACCGATCCCATAATGCCGATATAAAAGGCAGGCGTGGCGATCGCTTCCATCATCGTCAGGTCATCAATGCGTGGATCGTGGGTCAGCGCCACAATCGCCACGGCCGCATGCGCCCCGTTCAGCTCCAGCCAGCGCGCCGGATGCTGGCGCACCAGCGTAACGTTATCGGCTGCGCCGAAGTGGCGCTCCAGTTCATCGAGCATCCCGGGACGATGCTCGCAAACCCGCACATGAAATCCCAGCATCTGGCCCAGCCGGATGCATTCAAACGCCACGCTGGAGTAGCCGGCCACCAGCAGTTCCGGGATCGCGCCGACCGGTAACCGTACCAGCTGGTCGCTGACGCTGAGAGCGGGTAATCGCCGATCCGCCGCCATCGCTTCCCACTGCGCGCGCTCACCGGGCCGGATCAGCTTCACCATCGGCTGCTGGCCGCTCAGCGCCCGCTGCATCGCGATCAGCAAATCCAGACTGGCGGTATCGGGCGGCAAATATTCAATCATAATCTCCAGACTGCCGCCGCACGGCAGACTGACATTCGGACGCATGCCGCCTTCGCCATAACGCACCTGCTGACTGCTGGCACGGTAAGCGCCGGTCGCCAGCTGGGCTAAAAAATCCTCTTCGATGCAGCCACCTGACAGCGAACCGCAGTATGCGCCCGCCTGATTGACCGTCATCAGCGTCCCGGGCGCGCGCGGCGACGAGCCGTAAGTTCGCAATACCGTACACAGCCAGACGGATTGTCCCGCCTCGCAGCTGCTTAACGCCGCATTAATCACCCGTTGGTCCAGCGTAATCATGAAAATTCCTTTATCGCCTGCAAATCGCCCGGCAGGTCAATGTCATAAACACAGCCGCGATCGCTAAGGGGCAAGCGAACCGCGTCACGTTTGACTATTGCCTGCGCGCCCACATCACCCTGTAAGCCGGTTAACAGCGGGTAATAGTGCCGCTGAAAGCCGACCGGATGGCCCGGTATGCCGTCGACCCAGGGTCTGACCACCGCCGCATCGGCCAGCGCTGCGCTGACGGCCCGATAGCTGTCGGCGGTGATCAACGGCATATCACCGAGTGCGATCAGCCAGCCGTCGTATTCGCTGCTGGCAGCAACACCGGCGGCAATGGAATCACCCAACCCGTGGCTGTCGCACAGCACCGCCGTCGCCGGATCGATCAACGCCCGAATCGCTGCCTGCTCCGGACGGGTTACCACAAACAGATCCAGACCGCTGGCCGCCGCCTGTTGCAGGGTATGCTGTAACAGCGGCTTGCCATTCAGTTGAGCCAGCAATTTGTGTTCACCGCTCTGCTGACGAAAACGGCGGCTGAAGCCCGCCGCCATCATCACAATCGCTATCTTCAAAACAGCCTCTCCCGCTGGCGATAAAAACGGGCGCAGGATTGGCCCTGCGCCCGTAAACCTGATCTCAACGCCGGCGGCATCAATTGCAGCCGGCCCGGCATCCGCCGTAATCAGATGATTTTGTCGAGGGTGATCGGCAGGTCACGTACCCGCTTGCCGGTGGCATGGAAGACTGCATTACTGATCGCCGCCGCCACGCCAACGATGCCCAGCTCACCGACCGCTTTACCGCCCATGGTGGTCGCCTCAAAGTCGGGTTCACCGACATTGATGGTGGTGATGCTGGGAATATCGCCGTTAACCGGCACCAGATAGTCCGCCAGGTTATTGTTAATCACCCGACCGTTGCGAGGATCGACAATCCCCTCTTCCATCAGTGCCTGACCGACGCCCATGATCATCCCGCCGATCCACTGGCTGCGCGCCAGTTTAGGGTTGTAGAGCCGACCGCTGTCGAGTGCCGCCACCATGCGTTTCACCCGGATGGTGCCGAAATCTTCATCGACCCGCACCTCAACAAACTGTGCGCTCCAGCTGTGGGCGGAAAACGCCTCTGGCCGGCTCATGTCGTTAAGGTTACGCACGATTTTGTCGCGTTCGCTTTGCGGCATGTCGTCCGGGAAGGTCCCGCCTTTCACGCTCAGGCTATCGGCAGGTGCCAGCGTCGCCAGTTGGGCGAGCGAGAGGCCCGATCCACCGCTGTGCTGAATTGCGCCATCCTTCAGGGTAAACTGCGACACCGGCAGGCCGCTGAGCGGCGACGCGGGCAGCTCACTGGCCAGAGCCAGCAACCGTTCACGCATTTTCTTCGCGGTATCGTTCACCGCCGCCGTCAGGTTACCGGCCAGCTGCGATCCGCCTGCCACGCCTGCGCGCGGCAACGCTGTATCGCCCAGCTCTACCTCAATGGTTTCCGAACCGACGCCGAGATGATCCGCGGCCGTCTGCGCCAGAATAGTGTAAGTGCCGGTTCCGATATCTGCGCCGGCGCACTGCACCACAAAGCGGCCCTGCGGCGTCAGGATGATTTTCGCTTCGGCCGGCAGTCGGTTGACCGGATAAGTGCCGGAGGCCATGCCCCAGCCTATCAGCTCACGGCCTTCACGCATGGAACGCGGCGTCATAATGCGCTTATCCCAGCCAAACGCTTCTGCCCCTTTATGGTACGCCTCTTTCAGCCGACGCGTACTCCACGGCAGATCGAGCTGATAATCTTTATCTGCCCAGTTGCGCAGACGCAGTTCCAGCGGATCGATGTCCAGCGCATAGGCCAGCTCATCCATCGCCACTTCAAGGCCAAACGCACTGGGATTCTCGCCCGGCGCCCGCATCCAGCCTGGCGTGACGGTGTTAATCAGTCGGACCTGATGCTGTGCCGACACGTTGCTGACGGCGTACATCCGGGCGGTCACTTTGCTGCAGTTCTCAGCAAATAAATCAATCAGCGAGGTTTCGCTGAAGCTGCGCTGAATAATCGCCTCAATTTTACCGTTACGTGAAGCGCCCAGCTCCAGCTGCTGCGAGGTCGCCGGACGTCCACCCAGACCGGTAAAGGTCTGCGGCCGGGTCAGTGAGACTTTCACCGGACGGTTCAGGGCGCGCGACGCGACGCTGGCTAAGGCAACGTGAGTGTAAGGCACCGGTTTGGACCCAAAACCCCCGCCGACATAGGGTGAAATAATCCGTACTTTTTCGGTCTCAATCCCCAGCCATTCGGCGATTTCAACCTGCGCGCCCGCCACCCACTGGCTGGGTTCCCAGACCGTGATCTGACCTTCGTGCCAGTGCGCGATGCAGGCATGTGGCTCCATCGGCATGTTGTATTCACGCGGGGTGGTATAACGCTGGTTGATACGCACCTCGGCACTGTGCATTGCGGTCGCCGCATCGCCCAGATCAATATCCTGCGCCGACATCGGTTTAGCCTCGACGCCCTCGTCGGTGGCAAACACCCGCGCCGGCGTGGTCTCATACTCGATCTCAACCAGCGAGGCTGCCCAGGTGGCCTGCTCGAAGGTTTCAGCGATCACGATGCCAATGTTCTGGCCGTTATGAATGATCACATCGTCCTGAATCGGGGTGTAAGTGGACTGCGCTGCGCCGCCGTCAGCAATCGCGGTCGGCTTGTTAATCTTTAACGGATTCAGATGGGTATAGACTGCCAGCACACCGTCAGCCTGCAGGGCTTTTTCGGCTGACAGGCGGGAAATGCGGCCACTGGCGACGGTTGACTGGAGCACGACGCCGTACAGCGGATTTTCCGGCTGATGTTCGATGGCATAACGTGCTTCACCGATCACCTTAACCCGGCCGTCGCCCCGCGATCGGGCCGCGCCCAATCCTTCAATCGGGCTGCCAGCTTCGGCCGTCGCCGTGTCGCCAGCGGTGGCTTCAGGGATGTGTTTAGCCTGGCGTGCGTCGTGGTTTACTTCACTCATGCGATCTCTCCTGCTGCCATTAGCGCACGCGCTATTACGCGCGGGGCCAGCTTCACTTTATACGCGTTATGCTCCAGCGCCTGGGTTTCCTGATTGATCAGCTCCGCAGCCTGGAATACCGTCTCTTCGTTGAACGGCTGTCCCTCTAACGCCTGCTCAACCCGCGTGGCGCGCCAGGGTTTGGTGGCAACGCCGCCCAGCGCAATATGCACCTGACGCATCACGCCATTCTCCAGCGTGAAACCAGCGGCTGCGCTGGCGGCGGCAAACTCGTAAGAACTGCGATCGCGCACTTTGAGATAGTGAGAGCGTTGCAGGGAAGCGGTTTGTGGCACTTCAATCGCCACGATGATCTCGTCATCGCGCAGATCGTGTTCCTGATCCGGCGTCTCTCCCGGCAGCAGGAAGAAATCATCAATGGCGATCCGGCGAGTTTCGCCCTGCGGGTTCTGCACTATCACCACCGCATCAAACGCCACCAGCGCGACCGCAAGGTCACCCGGATAGACCGCAATGCAGCTGTCGCTGGCACCCAGAATGGCGTGATTACTGTTGACACCCTGCCGTGCGGCACAGCCGGAGCCGGGATTGCGTTTATTGCAGGCCGAAAAGGTCGCCGGATCGCGATAATAAGCACAGCGGGTGCGCTGACGTAAATTGCCGCCCAGCGTGGCCATATTGCGGATTTGCGGCGACGCGGCCTGCCATAAGCTGCCGTAGATAGCGGGCGCATGTTGCTGACAGTCGGGATGATCAGCCAGCTGGCTCATGGTGATCAGCGCGCCAGCACTGATTTTATCATTGTCAAAACTCAGGCTGCGAAGTTCAGACAGGCCGTTAATGCCAATCAGCTGCGGCGGGTTAAACACGCCGCATTTCATCAAATCGAGTTGAGTGGTACCGCCCGCCAGAATCTGACTGCCTGACTGCTGCTTTAACGCTGCGGCTTCGCTGGCTGACTGTGCGACTTTCCAGTGAAAGGGATTCATGCGGACTCCTTCGCCATTTCAGCCGCCGCCTGTTTAATGGCATCGACAATGTGCGGATAGGCACCGCAGCGGCACAGGTTGCCGCTCATGTATTCGCGGATTTCATCGTCCGATCCGGCATGGCCCTCTTTAATGCAGGCGACGGCCGACATGATTTGGCCTGGCGTACAGTAGCCGCACTGGAAGGCATCGTTTTCAACAAAGCAACGCTGCACCGGATGTAATTCACCGCTGGCAGATTGCAGCCCTTCAATGCTGGTCACCTCAGCGCCGTCAGCCTGAGCGGCCAGCGTCAGACAACTCAGCACCCGCTGACCGTTAACCAGTACCGTGCAGGCCCCACACTGTCCCTGATCGCAGCCTTTTTTAGTGCCGGTCAGGTTGAGGTGCTCACGTAATGCATCAAGTAAGGTGACCCGGGGATCGATCTCCATCGGGTATGGCTGGCCATTGACCTGCATTGTTAGCGAAATTTTTTCTGACATTGTCTGCTTCCCATTGTTGGGGGCTAAAAGTGTAATTTTTTTATTAGTCTGTTTCGGACGGGATATAAATCGGGGAGAATCCGGATAACCCTAAGCTTTGCGCGCGTATGCACGTCTTTAGTTTTAGCAGCTTTTTTACGATCCGGCAGCGCAGCGGGCAAAAAGCCCACTCTTATCCTGCCAGACCGATCCACTGTTAAGCACTGAACTGGCCTTATCGCCAGGCTATCTGTTTGATACAGATAGATTCTTTAACGTCGGGTTTTATTAATCACCTTCACAAGCGTAATGCACAGAATTCATCAATGCCGCCGGGGAAGATGCACTATGCTGTTGCGCCCTGAACTTAAAGTCCGCACCTGCAGCCGGGGTGCGCAAAATGATGTCAACGACCTGCAGAGCCAGTACCGGCAGGTTTAATGAGCCAGAAAAATATGCTGAGAGAGAATTTTAACGACCTGATGTATCTGGTGGTGGTGGCTCAGGAGCGCAGCTTTACCCGCGCCGCAGCGAAACTGGGCGTATCGCAATCGGCGCTTAGCCACGCGATCCGTGGACTGGAGGAGCGTCTTAACCTGCGATTACTGACCCGAACCACTCGCAGCGTTGCGCCGACTGACGCAGGCGAGCGCCTGATCAAAAATATCGCGCCGTTATTCAACGAGATTGAGTCCGAGCTGGTCAGCGTCACCGATACTCAGGGAGAGATCGCGGGCAACATCCGCATTACGGCCGGTGAACATGCACTGATGTCGACGCTGTGGCCGCTGACTAAGCCGTTTCTGCAGCGCTATCCCGCAGTGAATATCGAGTTTTCGGTTGATAATACCCTGACCGATATTGTCAGTGGCCGCTTCGATGCGGGTGTGCGGCTGGGTGAGCAGGTCGAAAAAGATATGATCGCAGTACGCATTGGGCCGGACTGGAATATGTGCGTGGTCGCCTCGCCCGACTACTTCGAACAGTATGGCGTGCCTGCCACCCCTTACGATCTGCAAAAACACAACTGCATCAATCTGCGCTTACCGACGCGCGGGGGACTCTATAACTGGGAGTTTATGCGCGACAAAAAGGAGATTCGGGTCAGGGTCGAAGGTCAGCTGATCTTAAATACTCTGGCGGCGCGCATTGATGCGGCGCTCTGTGGCATGGGCATCTGCTATGTGCCGCAGGACAGTGTTGCTGAGCACATTGCTACGGGGCGTCTGGTGCAGGTCCTGGCCGACTGGTGTGAACCGTTTCCCGGCTATTACCTCTACTATCCCAGCCGCAAACAGCATACCCGCGCGTTTGCTCATCTGATTGAGGCAGTGCGCTATCGCGGTGAGTAAGCAGCGATAGCGCAGCGCTCGGTTATGCAACCGGCCGTTGCTGGCGCTCCAGCCGCCGTGTCTTCTGACCAGAGACGATCATCGCGACGATGAACACCAATGCAAACAGCACCACGATAGTCGGCGCCGGTGCGCTGTCGAGAAAGAAAGAGAGATAGACGCCGCTGAGTGACACCAGTACTGACACCAGCACCGCAATCAGCAGCGCGTGGGAAAAGCGGGTTGTCAGCAGAACCGCAATCGCACCCGGCGCGATCAGCAGCGAGATCGACAGGATAATACCCACCGCTTTCAGGGTCGCCACAATGGTTAACGACACCATACACAGCAGGCCGTAATGCATCAGCCGGGCCGGCAGGCCACATACCTGTGCCTGCTGCGGATCGAAGCTGAACAGCATCAGATCGCGCCACTTCAGCGCAATCACCGCGACAATCAGTGCGGCGATAATCAGCGTCTGGATGATGTCGGCGCGGGTGATGCCGAGCATATCGCCGAACAGAATATGGTCGAGATGCACTTCAGGCTTCACCGCGATGTAAAGAATCAAGCCGACTGCGAACATGCCTGAGAAGACAATCCCCAGCACGGTGTCCTGTTTAATCCGGCTGTTGTCCTGCAGAAATCCGCTGGCCACAGCACAAAACAGCCCGGCCACAAAGGCTCCAATAGCCAGCGGAATGCCCAGCATCCAGGCCAGCACGATGCCGGGAAACACCGCATGGCTCATCGCATCGCCCATTAGTGCCCAGCCTTTCAGCACCAGAAAGACCGACAGCAAGGCGCAGGGGATCGCCACGACCAGCGCGATCAGCAGCGCGCTCTGCATAAAAGCGAACTGGAAAGGTTCAAACATCCACATCAGGCAGGCTCCTCATCGGCAGGGTTGCGGGCGCGACGCCGACTCGCCAGCAGGCCATGCTTCGGGGCGAAGACAAACGCCAGCAGGAATAACAGCGTCTGCGCCACCACAATAATCCCGCCGGTTGCACCGTCGAGATAATAACTCGCCCAGGCACCGAGGAAGCTGGTTATGCTGCCAATCGCCACCGCAATCATCAGCAGGCGCGGAAAGCGATCGGTGAGCAACCATGCCGTAGCGCCGGGCGTCACCACCAGACAGATCACCAGAAACGCCCCGACGGTTTGCAGTGCCGCCACGGTCGAAACCGCCAGCAGAGTAAAGAACAGGATCTTTAATCGCTCGGGCCGCAGACCGATAGCGCGCGCATGATTCTCATCGAAAAAGGTCACCATTAAATCCTTCCACTTAAACAGCAGAATGATGATCGACACGCCGCCGATCAGCGCCAGTTGCAGGATATCGGCCGGTGCAATCGCCAGGATATTGCCCAGCACGATAGTCTGAATGTTCACCGAGGTGGGATTCAGCGACACCATGAACAGGCCAAGGCCAAAGAACGAGGAGAAAATCAGACCGATGATCGCATCTTCTTTTAAACGGGTGCGCTGATTAAGCAGCAGCATACTGCCGGCCGCCAGTCCGCCCGACAGAAACGCACCCAGTGCAAACGGCAGCCCAAGCATATAAGCGCCCGCTACGCCGGGCACAATCGAGTGCGACAGCGCATCCCCAATCAGCGACCAGCCTTTGAGCATCAGGTAGCAGGAGAGAAACGCGCACAGTCCGCCAACCATGGCGGAGACCCACATCGCGTTGAGCATGTAGTGGTATCCGAACGGCTCCAGTAACAGATTCATGGTCACTTCCCGTCGTGAAGCGAGGCGCGCGGCGCGATAAACGGACGCTCATCATCGGTAATGATCTGATCGTCCAGCCCGTTGACCGCCACGTGACGCAGCACCCCGCTAAACGCCCGCTCAAGGTTGGCTGTGGTAAAGGTGGTGCGGGTCGGACCGCTGGCGAGGATGGTGCCTTTGACCATCACGGTGTAGTCGCAGAATTCCGTCACCGATCCCAGATTATGGGTTGAGACCAGCATGGTTTTACCTTCGTCACGCAACTCATCGAGCAGGGCAATGATTTTCGCCTCGGTCTGGACGTCAACGCCGGTGAACGGCTCATCCAGCAGGATCACGCTGCCCTGCTGGGCAATCGCCCGTGCGAGGAAAACCCGTTTCTTCTGTCCGCCGGAAAGTTCGCCGATCTGTCGCTGGCGATACGCCAGCATATCGACCCGCGCCAGCGCCTCATCGACAATATCGCGGTCGTGGCGTTTAGGCCGCCGCAACAGGCCCATGTGGCCGTAGCGGCCCATCATCACCACATCCTCCACCAGCACCGGAAAAGACCAGTCAACCTCTTCAGACTGGGGAACATAAGCCACCAGGCTCTGGCGCAGCGCCTGACGGGTCGGCATACCCAGCACTGAAATCGTCCCGGCGGAGAGCCGGACAAAGCCCATCAGCGCCTTAAACAGGGTCGATTTGCCCGATCCGTTAACGCCGACCAGGGCGGCAATGGAGCCGCCGGGGATGCTGAAGCTGGCATCACGCAGCGCCGTATGGCCGTTTCGGTAGGTGACGCTGACCCCGGAAACCACGATAGTGTCGCTCATGGCGCGCTCCTCCCGTGATTAATACCGTCGACCAGCGTCGCGGTGGTAACCCGCAGCAGGTCAAGGTAGGTTGGCACCGGCCCCTGCGCCTGACTTAATGAGTCGACATATAACACGCCGCCATACCAGGCACCGGTTTCGCGCGCCACCTGCCGGGCAGGTTTGTCAGAGACGGTACTTTCGCTGAATACCGCCGGAATGGCATGCTGCTTCACCTGATCGATCACCTTTCTCACCTGCTGCGGTGTACCTTGCTGATCGGCGTTGATCGGCCAGAGGTAAAGCTCTTTCATACCGAGATCGCGCGCCAGATAGGAGAACGCACCTTCACTGGTCACCATCCAGCGTTGATTTTCAGGGATTGCGGCCACCTGCTGGCGCAGCGGCGCCAGCGCCGACGTGATCTTTTGCTTATAGGCGGCGGCATTCTGACGGTAGGTTTCAGCGTTAGCGGGATCGTACTTCACCAGCGCATCCCGGATATTATCGACATATATCAGCGCATTATCCGGGGACATCCAGGCGTGAGGATTGGGCTTGCCGTTATATGGCCCTTCGCCAATGCCAATCGGTTCGACGCCCTGCGATACTACCACTTCCGGTACGCCTTCAAGATGCTGATAGAAGCGCTGAAACCAGCGTTCAAGGTTCAGCCCGTTCGACATAATCAGTTGCGCGCCCTGCGCACGTTTAATGTCTCCCGGCGTCGGCTGATATTCATGAATTTCGGCACCCGGTTTGGTAATTGAGCTCACCTCTGCCGCATCGCCCGCCACGTTTTTTGCCATATCAGCAATCACGGTAAAGGTGGTCACGACCTTAAATTTTTCTGCTGCATAGCTGCTGGTGGATATCACCGCGCTCAGCAACAGGCTGAAAACGAGCGTTACGCTTTTTTTTATCGGGGCCATCGCACGATCTCCAGAGATGATTAAAATTGAAACACAATTAGCCTGTGCTATTTTTTATAGCACAGGCTATACCTTTACGACAGGCTCCATTTGTGAAGTTTCTTCAACGTCAGCGTCGTAATGCGAAGTTATGTCAACAAGCGTGGTTATTGATTGATTAGACTGGATTATTTAGGCATGTGCTTTGCCCGCTGATCGGCAACGCTGAATCAATGAGGTTGTGCGCCGGGTGGTCAGCACCGGATCAGAACCGTCCTGAAAAGCCCGCTTTACTGTCGAATCAAACGATATAGGCCAGGCGATAAAAGAAGTGAAATGCACGGTCAGCCGGGTTGTCAGGGAGAGATCGGTGACTAATGGCTATCAAAAGAGACAAATTGATAGTCAGGATAAATTAAATTTGACGAATTTTTTTGCTACAGTGAATGTTACTTACCGCAATAAAACCAGGGAGGATAATTTGTATTTTTCCAGCGACGAAAAAGCGAATTTCATCATTGGCGAAGCAGCAATGAACCTGATTGAAGCCAGTCAGGAGGTTAATGTAGAATTGCTGATTGGTGAGTTGCTTTCGATGTCTGCTTCAGAAGTGGATGAAAACCGTCTGGAACAGCTGCATCAGGTACGACAATGGTTAATGGGTTTCAAAACGATTGGCGCACGTAACACTGAGCAGGCAGGCTGGTTATCAAAGCCGCTGAACGCTGACAAAATGAGCACTGATTCTGCTGATGATATTGTGTTTAAAGGTTGACCTGACCGGTCTTCCCCACTGTCGGCCTGTGCAGGTGTTGTACAGGCCGGATTCGTTTAGCGCTGAAAAAGCCAGCAAAACACCGTTTTAACCCCGCAGTAAACTCTTCGTAACATGCTGATTAATAACGCATAGCATTTTTTGCACAAAAAAAATTGTTCCGGGAATTCAAAATTCTGTACAAGTTTTTGAAAGATGTATAACTTGCGCATCCAGAGCGCGATACATTTTAACCATCTGAGGACAACACTATGCGTCAGAACGGACATGCACCGGAAGCCATCAGCGACATTGCCCGTTACTTCAATCAAGCCAGCCAGCCGTCACAGCAGGAGACGCTGGGTGAGATTGTGGTTGAAATTCTGCGCGCAGGTCATAATCTGAGTCGTAAAGCTATTTGCAGCAAACTGCTGCGCCGTCTGGAACTTGCTTCTACGCCAGAGGAAGAGAGTCATCTGCATGAACTGATCGGGCTGCTTTTCCGTCGGGAAGAGTAATACTGATACCCGGCGTTGATGAAGGTGCATTACGCCTCAGCTCACAGCAATTCTGATCGGACTATTTTTCGCATTAACGAAGCCCAGTGTTGCTGTCCCGTTTCAGGCGCCCCGTCAATGGCGCCTGTTTCTACATCAGGAGCCGCAACGTGGCCAATAATTCGTAAATCAGAGAAGCCAGTATGTACAGAAGTGATGATGAGAAACTGACAGATGTCATGATCGGCGAAGCCGTACTGACATTACTTAAGTCAGACAAACCGGTATCGAGCAATGCCCTGATCAATCAGCTGGAGCTGATGGCCGCTGAGACGGACGAGGAAACAAAGGTGAAGACGATCCGCAAAGCGATTACCGAAGTGCGTAATGGCATGGTTGCGGCACGTAAGCGCGCCAGTGGCGGGCTTCCCGAACGCGAAAATGCTTCACACCGTTTAAATAATGATGGCCCGCCTGAAGGTTCAAAAAAACACTAAACGATCCGTTTTTTGCGGAAGCTGTGGCCATAATTTACCTGTCCACCAGGCGCTGAAGGTCATCAGAAAAAACTTTGCGGATCGCACTGGGCAAACCCGTAACAGCGACTACACTGCTTTCTGACTTCAGTCGATGCATCTAACAAATTTTCCGCAGAGAAAGAAAAATCATGCAACACTCATCTTCAGATTCAACTCTCATTGACTATTTTCGCAGCGCAGGCGATCAGCTTGCTCCAGAAACCGAATTACTGGGCGGTATCATCAGAAATATCGTGGCTGACCAGGGTCGCGTGACCAATAAAGCCATCATCCTCTATCTGATTGCGGAACTGGAGAGTACCTCAGACGTAGTTAAGCTGGATGTGTTACGCAAAACGCTGGAAATCGTTGTTGGCCGCACGCCGGACGACGCCGGAGTCTGATGCCGGCTTCCTGCGCAATCACATGCCGGTTGCGCAGGAAGCGTCAGACGACAATGCCTTATCCCCTCACCCGCCTTGCTCAACCCTTGCCAGCCCGCCAGGCTCTGAACAACAAGCCCCTGCAAAAGCTGACGCTGTGATTAATCGAGTGAATCGCGATGCTGCTGACATTTCACCAGCACATGACCATTAAAGGTGGTCGGCATACGGTTTCTGACCACCGAAGCTGAGCCGATGTTGTTTTCCAGGTTGAAGTCATCGCGGGTAATGATCAGGGTTGCAATTTCAGTAAAATAGTCACGCTGAGTGTTATTAAGTGCTTTATTATCAATCACTTTCACCACGAAAGTATCGTCATCGGTCTTGATAACATCGTATCTCACCAGCCGACTGTTTTGATTGCTGCTGATATAGTGCGTTTCAACATCTGAAAAGATCATCTCATATCCTTAATTGCGCTGACCTCTGTTAATCCACCCGCTGTTGCTTAACAGTCAGGTGATGCAGCGTACTGTCGTCTCGTCTCGCAGCGTGAACAGCCTGACTGCAGCCCGCTCCGGCTTTGCCGCTGCGAAGAATCTTTATAACGCGTTGCGGTCGCCAATGAAACATTTCCCTTTTCTGCCGGGCTCGCCAGGCTAATGCCAGGGCGCAGCACGCCCGTCGCCACCCGGAACTTGCCAGCCGTCATTGCCAGCTCAAGGCGGAAGCGCCGCTTTCCCTGCTACACCAGCCCACGCAACGCCTTCGGCACATGTTATTCCAGCCGGAGCACAGGAACGTCCGCCAGAACCTTACCTCTATCTGTCATCCATGCCGCATATTATTCAGCTTATCCGCGGGCAACCGATTAAGTAAGAATAGTCTTATCTGGCAAAGGAAATTTTTGCAACACCCGCGCGCGATCAGAGCGGCCGGTATTGCGCGGATAATAAGCGCACTGGCGGCAACGCGTAATTTCTTCGTCGATGAGCGCGAATATTTAGCGCCGCTATACAACAACAATACAGCGTTCACGGATTAATCCGTGTTGCCCGAGGTTGATAAATAAAGCAAAAGGTTTGAGCAAGGCGGGCGTTTATTCACAACGCCCCTGGCCTTAATGCATTTTGCGGGTAAAAAAGCCGATCGCTTCATGGCACAGCGCTTTCAGCCGGCTATCACGCGTCTCTTCGCTGAGGCGAAACAGCGCGTCAGTAATATGATGAAAATGAACAGGCTGCCCTGTCTTAATCAGATCACTGACAATTGCGCCAACCAACGCGCGAATATCTTTTTCTTCATCGTACTTCACACGACCTCCAGACGGTGTATGCATATACAGTTTAACACCGTTGGAAGACAAAAAACAAAAGTGTCCGGTTCAGGGAAATATAAGCGAAGCGGCAGAAAAGGTTATTATTCGCACAGGCTCAGAATAATATCTGGTACTATTTCGTTAGCAGGGTAACGGCAAAGATATTATCGCCAGATATGGCGCGGGAACTGCTGCAATATATTTATCCCGCCTTTAAGCCCACGGTTAAACATATATATATTATGAAACTTATCAACGCCGCCGGATGTGATCCGTTAACTGATGGAGGTTAACCGGCACCGTCTGATGCGTCATCGTCAGTGCCTGTTTCTTCACGGCCACCGGTTTCCTTCACTGACCTGCCAGTTGGCGGATAAAAAATTTTTCGCCAGCCAAAGCCGGTGCGGTTTAGCGCCAACAGTGTGATAAAACTAAGCCTGTTTCCCCGTCTCACGAGTGACGTATGGCTAAGTTCACCTTAAAACAGATTGCTGCCCAGTCCGGCTTAAGCCTGGCGACGATTGACCGGGCGCTGCATCAGCGTGGCCGGGTGCATGCTCAAACGCAGCATCGCATCCGTCAGGCGATTGCTGACCTTGAACTGCTGCAAAAAACGGCGCTGGCAAAAGGCAGAACCCTCTACTTTGATGTCATTATGCACACGCCCGATCGCTTTCGGGAACTGGTGCGCGAGGCGTTCAGCAGTCAGATAGCCAGCTTCGCCAGCTTTAAGCTCCAGCTGCGCTTTCACTTCAGCGAGACGTTAACCGCCGGGGAGATCAACGCGCTGTTAAGCAAAAGCGCGCTGCACAGCCACGGCATCATTCTCAAAGCGGCCCACTCTGAGTTGCTGAATCCCACTATCGACACCCTGCTTAAGCAGCGGATACCGGTCGTGACGGTGATGAGCGATCTGCCGACCAGTGCGCGCCTGCGCTACATCGGTATGGATAACTTTGATGCCGGCAAACTCGCCGCCTTCTTAATGACAAAATGGCTGCGATCGGAGCAGTCGCACATTGTGGCGATTACCGGCAGTAAAGACTTTATCGGTGAGCAGGAGCGCATTGAAGGTTTTGAACGGGCGATGCAGCAGTTTGCGCCACAGCATCGGGTCAGCGTAGTGGCAGGAGGATACGGTATCGATCCGTTGATGTATCAGTCGCTTAAGCAATTTTTACAGGCCCACCCGGAAACGGATGCGGTCTACACGGTGGGTGGCGGTAATCCAGGCATCCTGCGCGCTTTTGACGAGCAAAAGAGGCCGATTAACGCCTTTATCGGTCACGATCTGGATCGGGAAAATCGAGCGCTGATGCAGGCAGGCAAAATTGATGCGCTGATCGAGCATAATTTACAACTTGATGCTCAACATGCCTTCAGGACGCTGCTGGAATTTCACGGCTTTCTGCCCGCATCGGAGCCACTCGCCCCTTACTCAAAAATCAACATTATTACCCGCTATAACATGACCACCTGAGCCTGCCGCCGACACCGTCAGGTATTACAGCTTCACGTGATCGATCAGCGCACGGAGCTTGGGTGCGAGGTTTTTGCGGCTGGGAAAGTAGAGATAAAATCCCGCAAAGCTCGGCAACCATGCGTCCAGCAACGTCACCAGCTCTCCACGCGCAATGTAAGGCTGAAACGTCTCTTCCATGCCGAAGCTGATCCCACCACCGGCGCAGGCGGTGCGAATCATTACGCCCATGTCATTGGTGGTGAGCTGCGGATTGACTGCCACATCGAATTCACGCCCCTGGTCAGCGAACTCCCAGCGATACGGTGACAGACCCGGTCCTTTACGCCAGCCTATACAGCGATGCTCAATCAGCTGCTGCGGATGCTGCGGCGTTCCATGTCGCGCGAGGTAATCTGGTGAGGCCACGGCAACCTGACGCTGCGCGGCGGAGACCGGCACCGCAATCATATCCTGGGCGATCACTTCCCCCAGCCGCACGCCCGCATCATAACCCTGATCGACAATATCAAACTCTTCATCGGTGACGGTGATATCCAGCTCGATCTGCGGATAGGCGGCCATAAAGCTCGCCAGCAGCTCCCCGCCAAGCATCCGTTCAGCGATGGAGGAGATCGCCAGCCGCAGCTGCCCGCGCGGCTCAGCGGCCAGCTCAGCGATATCGCTAATGGCCCGGTTCAGCTGATTAATCGCCGGTGCCACCTCGGCATACAGCCGTTGCCCCGCCTCGGTCAGTTGAATGGTGCGGGTGGTGCGTTGCATCAGTGACAGGTTGAGCAGGTCTTCCAGTCGCCGCAGCGTCTGACTGATTGCCGGGCGGGTAACCCCCAGCTGCTCGGCCGCCAGACGAAAATTACGCGTCTGCGCCACGATGACAAACACTTCCAGCGCATTTTTATCAGCCATCATTGGTTAGTTACAGTTACCAGTCTATGAAGCAGTGGGCGGATTATCTTTATAGTCGAGCCATCGTAAGATCACCAGCGATATCAGAACAGGAGAAGATTTATGACGCAGAAAGTGATCTTAATTACCGGTGCCTCCAGCGGCATTGGCGCGGGCATCGCCCGTGAACTGGCGAAAACCGGCGCTACCTTGCTGCTGGGTGCCAGGCGCGAAGAGCGGCTGAATGCGCTGGCCGAAGAACTGCGGTTTAATGGCGCTGAGGTGGCCGTTAAAGCGCTGGACGTCACCCAGCGTGGTCAGTTGACCGATTTTGTCGGGTTTGCGCTGGCGCAATGGGGCCGGGTCGATGTGATGATCAATAACGCCGGTATTATGCCGCTCTCACCACTGGCATCGCTGCGGGTCGAAGAGTGGGACCAGATGATCGATGTCAACATCAAAGGGGTGCTGTACGGCATTGCCGCCGTGTTGCCGCCGATGCTGGCCCGGCAATCCGGTCATATCATCAACATCGCCTCGATTGGCGCACTGGCGGTATCACCGACTGCGGCGGTCTATTGCGCCACCAAGTTTGCGGTACGGGCGATTTCCGACGGGTTACGTCAGGAGAATAGTCAGCTTCGGGTCACCTGTGTGCACCCTGGTGTGGTTGAAAGTGAACTGGCGGCGACCATTACTGACCCGACCGCGGCGCAGGCGATGCAGCAGTATCGGGCCATCGCGCTGCAGCCGGATGCTATTGGCCGGGCGGTACGCTACGCGATTGAACAGCCGGAGGAGGTAGACGTGAATGAAATTGTGGTGCGGCCAACCCGCACCCAGCACTAAGCCCTGGCCCGATGCCGTGCTGGCATCGGGCCGCGGTAAACGCGATCAGTAGAAGCTTCTGCGGCTACGCTGCACGGTGATGGCAATTGCGGTCAGCGCCACCAGCATCAGAAATAGCCCTAAACCGATCATGGCGTTGAAGCCATAGGTTTTGAACAACAGCAGACCGGCAATACAACCGATCAGGAATGAGAACACCGTGGTCAGGTGGGTATGCAGCACCTTCTGGAAGAAACGGCGGTCGGCGCTTTCATCGTGCGAAACATGCGACGACAACCACGATCCCAACGCAATGCCGGCATCGGTTAAGGTGCCGGTAATATGGGTTGATCTGACGCGACCGTTCGACAGCTGGGTGGAGGTAGCGTTATGAATCCCCATCAGGAAACCCAGCATCACCAGCACTTCGCCGTTAAAGCGCGGGGTATAGAACATGGTTTCAAAGATGGATGCTGCCGTCAGCGCGACGCCTTCAGCCAGAATAATCAGACAGAAAATGGTGCGCAGCCGATGTTTCTGACCGACGATCACCACCAGTCGGGCAACGGTGCAGCCCATAACAAAGGCGGTAATCAGCGCCAGCAAAAACAACAGAGTGTGCAGGTCGCTGGTGGTGACTTCGGTGGATATCTGTGAGGTGTTACCGGTCATGTGCGACGGAAAAAAACCGAACGCGCCCAGCGCCATGGCGTTAAGGATGCCCGCGGTGGTGGCCAGCACCAGTGCCAGCAGGCGATCTTCAGTATGCGATCTGACTTTCTTCTTTTTTATAAGCACAGGATTCCCCAAAACAGGTGGATGCAAACGGGTTTAACCGCTTCAAGCATACAACCTGATAAGAAATAATCCTGTCAGAAACAGATTACTCCGATGAAATAAGCCATTAATTTTGCTGATTTTTATAAAGCAGTTTCAGTTTATCTCTATAAGTGTCAACCTGACTCGTTTGCGACAGACCGCAGCACGCCAGCGGTTGGCAGAGCGTTAATCAACAATGAACAGTCGCGCGCCAACCGGCGTTGAAGAACGATGCGGTTCTGCGTTGTCTGCCACCTGGTAACTGATGCCAGGCGTCAGCACAAAGCGGCGGCCATCGGCCAGTTCGGTATGCAGTTCCCCGGCAAGACACAGCAGTATGTGGCCTTTAACGCACCAGTGATCGGCGAGATAACCGGGTGAATAATCGACCATCCTGACGCGAATATCGTTGAACTGTAGGGTTCGCCAAATCGCCTGGCCCTGATCGCCGGGATGAACCGTTTCTTCCACCTGCTCCCATTGCGTCAGTCCAAACGGCAAATTATCAATTTTCATGCGTGCTCCCGGGTAAATAGCAGCCAGTCTGCTGCCATGTTGAAAAATGCTATGCCAGCGCCTGGTTTACCGCTTCTTCCGCGTGAATCAGCGTGGTATCAAATAACGGGACGCTGGCATCGCTGTCATCCACCAGCAGGGTGATTTCGGTACATCCCAGAATGATCGCTTCTGCTCCCTGATCCACCAGCTGCTGCATAATCTGCCGGTAGCGCTGACGCGAAGCCGGATTAATTGTGCCGAGGCACAGCTCGTGATAAATCACCTGATGAACCAACGCGCGGTCCTCTTCCGCTGGGACGATAACCTGCAGATTGAACTGTTGCTCCAGCCGCCCGCGATAAAACGCCTGTTCCATGGTGAAGCGGGTCGCCAGCAACCCCACCTTGCGCAATCCCGCCTGCTGAATCCGTCGCCCGGTGGCATCAGCGATGTGCAACAGCGGCACGGAGACCGCTGCGCTGATCTGCGGGGCTACTTTATGCATGGTATTGGTACACAGCACGATAAACTGCGCGCCGGCACGCTCCAGATTCTGCGCCGCCGCGGCCAGCATTTCGCCCGCCTGCTGCCATTCACCCGCCGCCTGCAACTGCTCGATCGGCTGGAAATCGACGCTGTAAAGCACCAGCTGCGCCGAGTGCAATCCACCCAGTCGCTGTTTAACCTGCTGATTGAGGATGCGATAGTAGAGCGCGGTCGACTCCCATGACATTCCCCCTAACAGACCGATGACTTTCATTGCGGCTCCTGAATATGTGACCCATCAGCAGCATGCCAGATCGCGCGATATCAGCAATGGTTTGTTGAGACTTGTGATTTAGTTTGCCTGCGGTCTGAACTGCCAGGCAATCGCCATCAGCCCCACCACCCCGACGCTCATCATCAGCCAGGCGCTGGTCAGCGATGCCCCGCTGTCACGCACCCAGCCAGCCACCAATGGCATAATGGACGCGATGAGATAGCCTCCGCCCTGCACCCGCGATAACAGCACGGCGGCCTCGGTGGCATTTCGGGCATGATCGAGCGTGACGATCAGCGACAGCGGAAACAGCGCCCCGATCCCAAGGCCGAGTAGCAGCGTCGACAGCAGCGGCATGGTACCCGGCGCGACAATCAGCGCGATCAGTCCGGCCAGCAGCAGCGTCAGCACCAGCAGCAGTAACCGGCGGCGATTGGGAAAACGCTGCTGAACGGCAGAGATCACCAGTCCGGCAACCACTTCTGTCAGCGTCAGCCCGGCGAGCAGGAAGCCGCTGTTGCGGGCGCTCCAGCCAGCCTGGATATAAAACGGCGGCAGCCAGGCCAGCACCAGGGTATAGGCGCCGGTTCCAATACCAAAAAACAGTAACAGTAACAAAGTGCGCGACGCGGACAGCGCAGCTACCCCAACGGACGGTGCGAGATCCGCCGGACTATCCGGATTCGCTGACCGCCAGACCAGCAGGGTGATCAGTGCCAGCCCGCCCGCCGTGGCCAGCGCCGCGGGTAAACCGAGCAGCGAAAACAGCGGATCCGCACCCGCAGCCATCAGCGCCGCACCCGCCATAATCCCGGTGCTGAATAACGCCATCAGCGTCGGGGCGGCGTGGAGATAGCGCTGCCGGATCAGCGCCGGCATCAGTGCCTGTATCACCCCGATCCCCGCGCCGCCTGCCAGCGCCGTCAGCATCAACGACAGCGGCGAGAGCGAAAAGCCACGCCACAGCGAGGCGATCGCCAGACAGATCAGCCCTGCCGCAATGCCGCGCGCCGCACCGCTACGCTTAAGCAGCCACGGGCCAGCCAGTGCGGCAAGCCCCATCATGGCGACCGGCAACGTGGTCAGCAGGCTAAACGTCGTCGCCGACAAACCGGCCTGCTGTTGCAATGCCGGAAACAGCGGGCCGATAATCGCCAGTAGCGGGCGCAGATTGAGCCCGACAAGAAAGGCGATCGGTGCGAAGATAGCGGGTAATAAGCGGGTGTTTTTCATAGCCGACTCCGTGGACAGGAACAACGCTGACAGCACCAGGCTGTCACTGTTTATCTTAACGTTAAGATATATTCCGGCCGCCGTTAAGGGGCTGAGCACAACCCGACAAATTAGCCACACAGTTAACAGGTGAATGATGCAGGACCATATCGATTTTGTAGTCAGTCAGTGGGACAGCGCCATGCCAGATCTGGATGCCTCCTCAATGCGCATCGTCGGCAGGATGCTGCGCCTGATGAAACATCTGGCAAAAGCACGCAGTCAGGCGCTGGAGCAGTTTGACTTCCATGACGGGGAATTTGACGTGCTGGCGACATTGCGCCGGGCCGGGACGCCGTACTGTCTGTCACCGACCCAGCTGTATACCTCGCTGCTTGTCACCTCCGGCGCGATGACCCATCGTCTCAAGCGGCTGGAACAGCGAGGTCTGATCGCGCGCGTGGAGTCACCCGATGATAAGCGCAGTATGCTGGTGGGACTGACCGCGCAGGGTCAGCGCTGTATTGAGCAGGCGTTAGCGGTGCATACTGCCACCCAGAATGCCGTACTGGCACCGCTTTCGCTGACAGAACGCAACGCGCTGGAAGGAATGCTGAAAACGCTGTTGCTGCCGTTTCCCGGTGAAGCGGTTACCGCAGCGGCAGAAAAAGATTAACGGTGCAGTTCAGCAACCGTCATGGTGAAGATCACCGGCTGTTGATCGGCGCTGGCATAGGCGTGCGGCATATCGGTTCGCGCGACTGCCGCGCAGCCCGGCCCGACCACCAGCGTCTGATCGCCAACGGTTAACGCCAGGCTGCCCTGCTCAACGTGCAGCAACTCCAGCGTACCGGCCGGATGGCCTTCGGAGCGGAATGTTTCACCGGCAAACATCTGCCAGCGCCACAGCTCAATCATGTCAGGCCCGCGGGTACCGGCCAGCAGCTGCGCGCGACCACCCTGTTCGCCCTGCCACAAGGTCGGAATCGCACTGTGATCAATCAGCCAGGCGGCAGGCGTATGGGTCACATTGACGATATCCGCCACCGACACGCCCAGCGCGGCGGCAATTTTGCATAAAATCGCAATGCTGGGATTGGCTTCGCCCTTCTCAATTTCCACCAGCATCCCTTTGCTGACTCCGGCCCGGCGGGATAGCGCATCCAGCGACAGTTTCTGGCTTTTACGCCAGTTTTTAATGCTGTCAGAGACAGCCTGATTGACACTCGACACGTCAGCGCCTGCGTCGGTCGATATATTGACTTTTTTGGTCATCGGTCATTACTATGAAATAAATTAGTCACTGAGAGATTATCCAATGTTATCTGTTGATCCGTCAATCGACCCGGCCGTATTTGCACTGGCACCCGGCTTTCGCGCCATGAGCATTGTGGTGGAGGCCGCGCCAGTCACCTGCCCTGAGGTTGCCGGGCAGGCGCTGAAACGGGCCTGCCGCCAGGTGCTGGAGCAGGATGTGGCGTGGGCCGACGCCCATCTCGCGGCGTGGGCGGAGGTGTTCAAAGCGTTTGGCGC
The DNA here is from genome assembly GCF_050432985.1 of Pantoea sp. AN62. Taxonomy (NCBI): domain Bacteria; kingdom Pseudomonadati; phylum Pseudomonadota; class Gammaproteobacteria; order Enterobacterales; family Erwiniaceae; genus Pantoea; species Pantoea sp. AN62. The sequence continues at coordinate 236,486 of NZ_JBNPYB010000002.1, forward strand.
GAAGGCGAAACGGACTCCCTGCTCGGCTGACGCGCTGCGCAAACGGGTACTGCGCGATGGCGTAATGCCGGCTATCGATCCGGTGGTGGATCTGTATAACGCCATCAGCATTCAGTATGCGCTGCCGGTCGGCGGTGAAAACATTGCCGCCTACGTTGGTGCGCCGCGGCTGGTGATCGCCGATGGCAGTGAGTCATTCGATACGGTCAAAGAAGGCGAAGTGGTATATGAGTCGCCGGAGCCGGGAGAAGTAATCTGGCGCGACGATCGGGGCGTAACCTGCCGCCGCTGGAACTGGCGTCAGGGTGTGCGCACCCGGCTGGATGCGCAGGCGCGACAGATGTGGTTTATCCTTGAAAGCCTGCCGGCAATGCCGCTGGCGGCGCTGCAACAGGCCAGTGACGATCTGATCGCCGGTCTGCAACAGATGATGCCAGACGCCACCATCGACGCACGCCTGATAGACGCCTCTGACGCGTAAACCTGACCTCAACCGCCTGACAGCATGGGTTAACGGCGAACCGGATATATGGCAGGATACGCGCCCTGTGTCCGGCGATTCTCTGGCGGACCTCTTCTGCAGATAACGGGGGTAGTGTTGGTTAAGGGTAAACTCAAGTGGTTGATACCGCTGCTGGCGGTGCTGGCGCTGGCGGGCTGGTGGTTGATTCCGCATTTCAGCAGCGAGGATAAAGCGTACTACGTTGCGGTATTCTGCGGCATCGATCATCATGATACCCAACGGTTGCTGCCGCAGATGCAGCAGATCATCGAAGGCAGCAATTCTGACTATGCGCTGCAGAAAATCACTTTCAAACCGGCACTGGGCCGTCAGGTGATCGACCACTGGCAACAGCTGAGCGCCGATGAGCAACGCCAGGCAGCAACCGATAACCTCACCTGCCAACAGTTACTGAAACGCTGAAACGGCTAAAGAGATGCTGCGCCGCCCCGGCTAAAACCCGCAAGGAAACAGTATGCCGCAACCTGAACGCATCAATTATCCGCAGTTCGGCGAGGTGAAAGCGCCTTATGTGCATGCGGTGAAACATGGCGATACCCTCTACGTTTCCGGCCTGACCGCCTTTGGCACGCCGGCACAGCAGGGTGACATCGCTGAACAGGCGGAGGCGATCTTTTCACAGCTTAAACTGATCGCCGACGCTGAGCAGACGTCGCTGGCCGCTCTGTTGAAGGTGACCATTTTTATCACCGCCTTCACCGACATTGCGGCGCTGCGCGCGGTGCTGTTCCGTCACTACGGCAGCCATCTGCCCGCCAGTTCCCTGGTGCAGGTCAGTGGCCTGTTTTCGGCTGATTTACGCATTGAGATTGAGGCGATTTTCGCCCTGTGAATCTCTCACCCTGGAGAGCGTAACCCGTTCCGATGCAGATCGATTATAGTGGTTTCCTTGTTGCCATCTTACCGATAGCGCTGTCGCCGGGCGCCAGTTTTACCCTTGCTATTAACAGCGCGCTGGCCGAAGGTTGGCGCGGCGTCGCGACCATCATTGTGGGCACCGCGCTGGGGATCTACTGCCACGCCTTGCTGGTGGGATTAGGCGTTTCGTCAATGCTGATGGCTTTCCCCTCGCTGTTTCATCTTCTGCAAATCGCCGGTACCGTTTATCTGCTGTGGCTGGCTAGCCAGTTAATTATCAGTGGGCTGCGGGCCCGCCAGCAGGATGTCAGCCTCGATCCGCAACCGGTGACACTGTCACAGGCATTCTTTGCTAACCTGCTCAATCCGAAAGCCGTTTTGCTCTACCTGACCGTGGTATCGCGCTTTACCAGCCAGAGCGGCAACTTATCCGATTTCCTGCTGCTGGCCACGCTGCATATTGTGATCATGGCCAGCTGGCTCAGCGGTGCCAGCCAGTTGCTGATGACCTCGACCCGCACCATCAGCACCGCCACGCTGCGTAAATATATCAACACGCTCGGTGGAACCGTGCTGCTGGCTATCGCCTTATCCGCGCTGATCCCCTGACGCCACCGCACCGCGAGCCAGATAACCGATGCGATACACTTCCGGTTCATCTGCGGACGGCACCGCTGAAGCCGTCACGCTAAGCCCCTGCCAGCGGCTCACATCCCAGGCGCTGAAGCCGGTATGCTGCGCCAGATCGGCAAGGTTGCTGTGCGGGACGATCGGCCAGCGGCGCAGCGTGATAAAGCGCGCCTGCTCGAGCGAGGCTGGCAGCGTATCGCCGTTCAGCGCCAGCCAGCTCTCTATCACCGGCCAGCCAAAATCATCCACTAAGCGCTGAAAGCCCGCGCTTTGCAGGAATCGCTGCATGGCTGACGCATGCTGCCAGAAATAGAGCGGCGCATAGCGGTTCTCTGCCACTGCCAGTTGGTCATCATCCAGCCGGGCGTAGAGATAAGCTTTGGCAATCAGACCTGGAAGCCCATCCAGCCGCGCGCCGTTCAGCCGGATACGCTGCTCAATCGTCGCCATCGGGTAATCTGCCGGCAACGTAAAGCGGTAATGCATCACGATCATGACATCACCTCCGCTAACATTCTGCCGCCGCTGAAGCTCCACTCTTCGCTGCTGTTGAACTGGATGATCACCATTACGTCATCCGGATCGATCCCCAGCGTGCTGTGCAATGAGGCACACAGCTGTTGATAAAAGCGCTGCTTCTGCTGCCGGCTGCGTGGCCGACCGGCGGTAATCTGGAACAGGATGAAATCCTCACTGCGCCCTTCGCTCAGGTAGTAACGGTTGTAAATTCGCTGACTGGCTGGCAGCAACTCGATCAACTGAAAACAATCATCAACCGGCACCGCAAACTCAGCCACCAGCGTCTGATGCAACAGCGCGGAGATTTGCTGTAACCGGGCCTCACTATAACCCTGGCCGAGGGTGATACGGGTTATCGGCATCAGCTGTTCTCCTCAAGGTAACTGAGCGCAGTCACTGCGGCGGGCCAGCCGGCGTAAAAAGCCAGATGGGTAAAGCTCTCGATCAGCTCCTCCTGCGTCAGCCCGTTTTTACGCGCGAAATCAATATGCCAGGGCAACTGCGCGACCCGGCCCAGCGCGGTGAGCGTCGCCAGCGTCAGCAGACTGCGTTCACGTGCTGACAGCACGCCGCGCTGCCAGATATCATCAAACAGCACCTGTTGGGTCAGTTCAGCCAGCTTCGGTGCGCGCTGCATCAATGTTTCGCGATTCAGTGTCTCTTTCATTTTTTCTCTCCCGTGTTGATAGACAGAGTGTCGCGCAGCGTTATACTCCTGAAAATCAAATTAATCGGCATCAACCATCCACCATTACAGGATGATTATGAACAGAGTGCCTGATTCACTGGATATGGATGCACTGCGAAGCTTTGTCACCGGCATAGAGGCGGGTAGCTTCGCGCTGGCGGCCCGGCAACTGTGTCGCTCAACCTCGGCGGTGAGTGCGCAGCTTAAAAAGCTCGAGCAGCAATGCGGCACGGCGCTGGTGATGAAAAAGGGACGGCATCTGCAACTGACGCGAAGCGGCGAACTGCTGATGAGCTACGCCAGACGGCTGCTGCTGCTGAATGATGAGACGTTGCGGGCAGTAAAAGGTGACGGGCTGAAGGGTGAAATCCGCATTGGTATGCAGGAAGATTTTGGTGAGTCGTTAATGCCGGCGATTCTCGGTGCGTTCAGCCGTCAGCATCCTGGCGTCACGATTACCGCGCGGGTTGACCGCAATCAGCCGCTGCTGAGCGCGATGGCGCAGCATCAGCTCGACCTTGCGCTGGTGTGGCAGGCCGATCCGCACGCTGCGGGTCAGTTGCCTGGCCAGTGTCCGTTAGTCTGGATACATCATCCTGATTTCACTCTGGCCGATCGGTTGCAGCGCGGCGACCCGCTGCCGCTGGTGGTGTTCGATGCGCCGTGCGTGATGCGCTCGCGGGCAACTGCCGTGCTGGATGCGGCGGGGATCCCGTGGCGGATCGTGTTTACCAGCCACAGCCTGAGCGGTATCTGGGCGGCGCTGCAGGCAGGTTTAGGCCTGACGCTGCGCACCCGCGCCGGTATGCCGGATAAGCTGACGATCGCATCCGAACGGCTGCCGGCGCCCGGTCATATCGGCATTGCGCTGGTGACGCCAGAGACCACGGATGACCCGGCGCAGGCGCTGCTGCAACAGCTGATCATCGACGCCGCCTTACCCTTTACTCAGCGATAAGGTGCCGGTCGGCGGCGCCACCAAATAGCCGCTGGATCAGTGACTGGCAGTAGCCGGCGGACACTTCCCGATCGTTAAACAGGATGTGGTACATCACCGGTGCCACCACCCCATCAATCACCTGCCTGACGTCAAAGCCCGGCTCACCGCGCGCCAGCGCCCGGCTGTTCAGCGTTTCAAGATGCTGCAAGGTATAGCCACAGCATTTCTGGCTGGCGTCTCCGCTGTAGCTGCCGATTACGTCGGTCAGCATTTCACGCCCGACTTTTGATGACATCTCTTCGGCATACTGCACGATAAAAGCCGTCAGATCGCCGATCATTTCACCGGTATCCTCCGGTTCAGCAATCGGCCGCATCCGCGCCACGGCAACATCGGCCAGTAACTGTGACAGATCTCCCCAGCGTCGATAGAGGGTGGACGGGGTAACCCCGGCCCGTTCGGCGATCATCGGCAGGGTTATCGCCGCGCGATCGGTCGTTTTGAGTAACTGATTCACGGCCCGGTGGACTTCCTGCTGGATCCGCGCACTGCGTCCGCCCTGACGAATCATCTCCTTTGCCATCTGTTCCTCCTGCTCTCAGCTGCAATCTGGCGGGTTAAAGCAAATAATTTGCATTAACTTATGGCCGGCAGTTTACCTTATCGGGCGATGCATGGGCAGCAATGTGCGGTTTCCGGCTTTTTAGCCGCCCTCGCAAATTTCATGCGCCAGTCTGACGATCGCTGGGTTGCTGAATAACCGGCTGGCACAGTCAGCTTCTGCCGCCGCATGCATCGAGCCGAGATTGGTTAATATCACCAGCGCGCAGTCGGTTTCTCTGAACCACCAGGCACAGGCGCTGTAACCCAGCACGTTGCCGCCGTGACCGATAGCCGGGCCAAAAGCAGAATCTGTTCTGAACAGGCTTAAGCCAATTTGCGCCTCACCGGCCGGCCGCCAGCGTTGCATCTCACGCAGACTTTGCGGGTTAACTAACGCCCCGTTTTTCAGCGCCAGACAAAAGCGCATCAACTCCCCGGCGGTAGAAATCATCCCGCCGGCGGCCCATTCCACTGAGAGGCTGGCAGCAGAAACATTGATCATCGCCGCGCGCTCAGGCGTAAAACATCCGGCGATGCCGGCGTGCTGGATGAAATGTGCGTCCGCCCGATGATATCGCGTGGCGTCGTTGTGCCGATCGGATAGCAGATAGCCCTCCAGCCGGGTCTGTTTAAGCGAGAGCGGCCTGAAGATCCGCTGGTTTAACGCCTGCTCCAGCGTGTTGCCGGTGACCCGCTCAATCAGCATCCCCAGCAGGGTGAAGGAGCTGTTTGAGTAATAAAATTTTTCATCAGGCAGAGCCAGTGCCGGTTTGCTGTGAATATATTCCAGCGCTTCGTCCGGTCGCCAGACCTTATCTGCAACGCTATCTTTACCGCGCGCAACATGAATCCAGCCGGGCTGATCTTCCCAACTGGGGATCCCGGCGTAATGTGATAACAGCTGTCTGATCGTCACCACCCGGGCATTAGCGATGCCAGCAAGCTGTGCCGGTTCCAGCCAGGCAGAGAGCGGATCGTCAAGCGTTATCTGCCCCTCTTCGCTAAGCTGCAGCAGGATAACGGCGACAAATACTTTGGTGATACTGCCAATGCCAAACGCGGTATCGGCTGAATTTGTCAGGCGGTTGCTGAGGTCAGCATAACCCGCCGCATACTGCCAGATCAGACGGTCTGCTCTGCCGATGGCAACGGATATCGCCGGAAAATCTTTGCGGGTCTTTTCATCCAGCAGTTTGCTGAGCTGATCGGCACTGGCGGTCATTGCTGTTCCTCACGGTTAGCCTGTTAAGCATGCAACGCAGCACGGCTGACGCTGCAACCGTTCTCTCCGGCCACCCCGGCCGACGCTGTACTCTAAGCCGATTGCCGGGGTTTGCAAAACGCCGTCTGTAAATGCGGCGGCTGGCGCAGGTCGTTAAACGGAATTCGACGTTGACCGCGATCAACTCACGTTGTGCGCTGCACAGGTAGATTCGCGCGGTCAGCCTGGCGCCGGTCATGGCTAAGTTTGAGACAGGCGGCGCTGCCGATCATTATCCGCCAGCGGCTCTGACCAGCAATGCCATCGGCACTATGCTTAATGTCGGGGCTTAATGTCGGGGCTTAATGTCGGGGCTTAATGATCGGGGCTTAATTACTGCGGCTGAAAAACATCGATGCGCCAGCAAAGCAATCATAAACGAGGAAATACCATGAACATCACAGGTCCTGCGGGTTCCCGCATTTTAACGGCGATGCTGGTCATAACGGCACTGAGCTGCATTGCGACGCCCGCGCAGGCGATCAGCCGCGCCTATCGCGCCCAGCTTGAGCGCAGCGGGTGTAGCCAGATGACCGACGCCGACGGTACCTGCGACATCAAAAAAACCAGAGCGCAGAATCAGGCAAACAGCGTTAACGCCCCCGCCTCCAGCCTGAAGCTGGATCAGCTGATCGGCAAATCGATTGATGTCGCCTCCGGTCAGCTGATTGCTGACGGCTGGAAAGCCAATGCCGGTCGCTGGTATCACGATGATCGTGTTCTGACGCTAACCGTCGCCGATAACCTTATCACCGCGGTCTCCCTGAAGCAGGCCGGACACGCCTCACTCACGCTAAAAAAAGAGTCAGGCAGCAGAGCGGATTAGCTGGCCGGTATCCCGCTTTGGTGATTCAACGCAGAGCCTGTTGCCTGTCAGCAGGCAAAATACCTGACCTGTCTGGACTCAGGTCGCCAGGCGTTGTCTACAGTGAGGGATGGAAAAGCGAGGTTAACAGCGAAAGCAACGGGCAAAATCATTCTGGACGAAAATTAACACCGGTTGGATCTCGTCCCCTGAGGCCAACCGCGAAGCAGCCAATCAGAAATAGAGATTACAGCTAAACAAGATATCAAAAAGCCGCCTGCGATTAACTCGCTTATATTTATTCATTAAAGGCCGGAGCAGGACTGCGTCGGCCCGTTGTTCGGCATCTTATCCGTCACCCACAAATCGTACATGCCGGCATCACTAAACATCACCTCAATGATCGCACCTCCCGTTATCACCTCATCAAACTACATAACACCAATAAACAATGGACTCATTATTTGCAAATAACTGTCACTTTTCTGATTAATTAAAAAAACTCTTCACTAATTTTATTTGAGCAGCCACACTGTCAACCAAATAAATTTAACAAAAACTAAACAACATGATACTGAGACATTATCTGACCCGATGAAAAACGACTGACAGGGACAAATCTTAACGCAGAAGATAAACGGCCAGCCTGTTTTAGGGTTGCTTCATAAATCACACACTACAGCATTGAAAAATTGTTCATGAGAGATATGAAATGTACTCCAATTCAATATGGATCATGCTTGAGAAGTCAGTTAACATTATCGGCTTAATCTATATTAATGCACTGATGGCAAAATACGTTGGCCCGGAAAATTTTGGTAAGATAAACATCACTACGTCCCTGTTCATATTTGTCCAGACGCTCTCGTGGTTTGGCGGTCAGAATATTATATTTAAACGGATGAGTGAAAAGACGAAGTCCGGAATTGCCCTGGCGATGCATACTCAAAATCAACGGCGTCTTTTCTTCCTCTTATCATCAGCAGCAGTTTTAATTTACCTCTATATTTTCACTGATTTTATTGTTTTTTTATTTGGTGTAGCCAACTGCATTGCCACATACTTTATTGTGATGGATTTTTTCGCCATCTACAACAACACTCAGCTAAAATCAAAAATAAACACAATAACCAATATTATTGGTTTATCCATCGCCCTGTTGATCCGATTCTGTGTGGCACATTTCAAACTGCCAGTTTACTACTTCACAATCCCTATCATCATTATCCCGCTGATACCTTACATCCTGCGCCTTATTTATTTTAACCACACAACTGAAATAGACGAAAGCAGTAAGGGAATTGCTGCCTATAACCGGCACATGTTATTCGCCGGGGGTGCGCTGGTTTTATCAAGCCTGTCTGCTGACATATACACGCAGATATCGAGCATTTTTTTAGCTAAGATGCTCTCTTATTCAAACCTGGGCGTTTATAGCGTCGCGTTAACCTTAGGAGGTGCATGGTCATTTATTGTTATGGCCTTAATAACCAGTTTCTTTTCAAGAATATACAGCGAGAAAGATCAACCAACTGTTGAAGCATTACTGATTAAAATCAATCGACTTGTCATTATGTTCTCTCTCATCGCGCTTGGCGGATTCTATATATTTGGTGATTTTGTCATACATTTACTCTATGGCGAAAAGTATATGGATTCGGTAAAGATCATCCCCATCATTATCATTGGTACAATGTTCTCGTCGTTAGGGACAATTTGCTACCGCTATATGATAAAAGAGTCCGGGTACAATTACCTGGCCAGAAAAATGTTGCTATGTTGCATCTTAACCATACCGTTATCCTGGCTAATGATAAGAGCTTTCGGGATTAATGGCGCTGCATACTGTTTTTTAATCGTCGAGATTTCATCCTGTACCCTACTCAATTACTTCTTTAAAAATAAAACCATCATCAAAATGCATCTTAATATTTTCAAACTGAGATAATTTTAATGAAAATGATAAAACACACAGTCAAATCAGCATTAAAATTTAGCGCTCACCTGTACCCTGAACTTTGCGCTAAAACTCACTACTACATTAAGTTCAGAAAAAAACTGAACTTAACAAACCCTACCAACTTCAATGAAAAAATTCAGTGGCTTAAGTTCAACGAGTTTCATGATGATATTTATACCCTTTGCGCTGACAAGTATAAGGTCAGAGAGTACATCAGATCGAAAGGATGTGGCGAAATCCTTAACGAATTATACGGCGTGTACGACGACTCTCGGGAGATTGACTACAGGCTGTTGCCCGATAAGTTTGCACTTAAATGTAACCATGGTGCGGGCTACAATATAATATGCCATAACAAAGCCTCACTGGACATTACGAAAACCAGCAGACAACTGGACAAATGGATGAGACAGGATTTTTCAGCCCACTTTATAGAGCCACAGTATAAGAGAATAGAAAGAAAAATCTTATGCGAAAAATACATTGAAAATGATCGCGGCGGATTTCCTGATGACTACAAATTCTACTGTTTTAATGGCAAACCCTACGCGGTTATGGTTTGTACGGGGCGTGAGAAGGGAACGCCTAAATTCTACTATTTTGATATGGACTGGACCCCACTTCCCTTTGAAGACACGGTTGAACTAATAAATAAAAATGATTACCCAGCAATGCCTGAGGGTTTCAAAAAAATGAGAGATTATGCGGTTAAACTCGCCTCAGACTTTAAGTTTGTCCGCGCCGATTTCTACCTGCTCAATGGAAGCGTTATTTTTGGCGAATTGACCTTCACCCCCTCTGCGGGACTTGATGTCACATTGCAGGAGGCCGATGTTATTTTAGGCAGCCAGTTAAGACTTTAGTCTTAACAGCAATAGATTTACTGTCTCCCGGAGCAGGTTACTCCGTTTATCCCGCCTGCTCCGCCCTTACAGATAACTATTTATCCTGTCCTTATTTGCCAATAGCAGCGGTTACCCGGCGCTGAAAAGCGCGCTGTGGATGTCTGGTCGCCACTGACTCACGGCTGGATTGGTCAGGACAGGTTCTTCCCCCTGCTCCACCCTGGATTCCTGCCTGCGCATACTGCTTAGCCGATATCCCGGCCAGACATGGGTAGCGCGTTTTATCAACGCAGGTTAGTCAGCCGTTCTGCCGGTTTCAGGTCACGCTGCCGCAATCTGCCCGGGCGGTGATCCGCTGACCTGGCTTTCATCTGAGAGCAGTCATCTATGAGGACGCATTCGCCGGTCAGCTTGCACGCAAGGTCTGAACCGTTGTCCGGTGCGATGCCACAGCAACGCGTAAAACTAAAATATTGCCTGAACGTCAGACTGACCTATATCCTTTTAAGGCTACTATTTTGTATTAAGGTCTTTATCATGAAAGACAGGTTACCCATTCTGACCCCCGGCACCGCCAGGCGTCAGTACATCTTCAGCATTACAGTAGCGGTACTGATTACGGCCACCAGCAGCCCTGGCGCTGCATCCGCCGCTGTAACATCAGCTGCCAGCCCGGATGCACCAGCCACCAGTGAGACCAGAATGATCAACATGCAAATCGATCACCAGTCGTTCACCCTTATTCCGGCCGAAAACGCCGCCTCCCGTGCCCTGATAAACAAATTGCCGCTCAGCGTGGAAATGCATGAACTGAACGGCAATGAAAAATATGTCGATCTGGCTTTTTCACTGCCGGTCGGGCCGGTAGTCACCGGCACCATTCATGCCGGCGATGTGATGCTGTATGGCAACAACACGCTGGTGCTGTTTTATAAAAGCTTTCATACCGCCTACCGCTATACCCGGATTGGCCGGATAGACGCGCCGGAAGCGTTAGAGAATCATGACAGCATGAAAGCAGAAACGATCAGCGTGACGTTGTCACCACAGTGAGGATGGCCTTTACCACGTGATAAGCGCCAGACACGGCATGGCGCTTTTTCGCTACTGTTGCGCTACTGAATTGAGCGCGGCCTTCAGCCGATCGGCCCAGCCCGGCTGTTGCTGTTCACTGAAAAACGGCACCAGTTCGCTCAGCTGATCGGCAGTCAGGCCGATATTGATGCTGATGCCAAGGTGAGATTTCAACTGCGGTTCTACCCCTTCCATCGCGGCCAGTGCGCCGACCGTCGCCAGCTCACGATTTTTCCAGCTGAAATTGTCCCGTTCAAAAATGTCACCGAACAGATGAGACTGCAGATAATCATTCATCACCGGCGCGAAATCGAACAGCGGTCCTTTCACCGGGCTGCCGACCAGTGCGGTCTGGTTGCGTTTACCGGCGGCCATCATCGTTTCTGGCGCAGGAAGCGGGCCAGGCTGCTGCCCCGGCTGATCCTGTTTTCCCGCCAGCCGTCGGCTTTCGGTCACTTTCATCAACTCGCCCAGCGCATTCAGACTGCGTGGAAAGCCGGCATAGGCATAGAGCTGGACCAGAATTTCGCGACAGTCGCTCAGGGTCAGGCCGGCGTCCAGACCGCGATTGAGCGCCGCGTTCAGTCCGGTTAAATCACCGACGGCCGCATAGGCGGCAATACTGGCAATGTTTTTCTGCTGTAACGACAGTGGCTGAGTTTGTTTCTGCATTTGAGCCTCTATTTTTTTGCGTTCTGTATCGGGCATGGCATCTGCCAGCGCCACGGACGGGGCCAGTGCCATGCAGAGCATCAATGCGGCATTTAACGTTTTCATCATTCGGTCCTTACGATTTTTCAGCCGCGGCATATTGCCGATCGCTGACCTTTTCCATCCAGTCAACTACCTTGCCGTCCAGCGCTTCTGCGATAGCGATATGCGACAGGCTGTTTTGCGCAGCGGCACCGTGCCAGTGTTTAACGCCGGCCGGGATCCAGATAATATCGCCCGGTCGGATCTCACGCACCGGTCCTCCCCATTCCTGCACCCGACCCACGCCTGCCGTGACAATTAATGTCTGACCGAGCGGATGGGTATGCCATGCGGTGCGGGCAGACGGCTCAAACGTCACCGTCGCGCCACCGGTCCGTGCCGGTGCTGTAGCCTGAAAAGGCGCATCAATACGCACTGCACCGGTGAAATAGTCTGCTGGCCCCTTAACGGAAGGTTGATCACCACTGTGAGATAAGGCGATCTTTGCAGCCGTTTCCTGAGCAGAGACGGCGGAGGCGGTCAGTGCCAGTGCCAGCGCAACAAGGGTAAGTTTCTTCATAGGGCTCCTTACGAGTTGAGGGACAGAGGTTGATGATAATGACAATGACTAAATGATCTGCCGCGGGTCGTCGGCGTTAAGCGATGCCGGGCAGAACGCCTGCCCGGCTGCTGCGCCATTTTTGTAACGAACCACATCGGCCATGATCGACAGGGCAATTTCGGCTGTCGTTTTACTGCCAATTTCCAGCCCCACCGGCGCGTGGATACGGTCAAGCTGTTCGGAACTCATCTCTGCCAGCCGTGCCAGCCGCGCTTTACGATTAACGCTGTTGCGCTGAGATCCCATCACGCCGATGTAGAAGGCTGGCAGGTTAACGGCTTCCATCATGGTGAGATCGTCGATGCGCGGATCGTGAGTTAATGACAGAATGGCGGTGCCGGGATGACAGCCTTCGCGTTCCAGCCAGGCCGCCGGAAACTGATTAATCCATTCCACCCCGTCATTCACCTCCGCCGCCAGGCTGTTCATCACCTCATCCCGATGCTCACAAACAAAGGTTTCAAAGCCCAGCGCCACAGCAAAATTAGCGCAGTAAACCGCCACGCTGGAAAGACCGGCAATGATCACCCGCGCAGGCGCGCACAGGGTCAGTTCGATCTGCTGGAGGTCAAGCGTCACCCGGGTGCGCCGGGTATACGGGGCGGGTTCAAGTGAATGGCACGCGGCAGGCAGCGTCACTTTTTTGGTCAGCGCACTGGCGCTGTTCAGTGCTTCGATCATCTTCGACAGATAAGCGAGGGTCTCGCTTCCCGGCTGGCATTTTTCAACCAGAATATCCAGCACGCCTCCGCAGGGCAGCGCCCTGTCGGGGGCATAGCCGCCTTCGCCATACCGCACCCGCTGGCTCGCCGCAGAAAAATCCCCGTCACGGATGCGGGCAATGAAGTTTTCTTCAATGCAGCCGCCCGACAGCGATCCGCAATAACGGCCATCTGTGGCAATCACCATCATTGCGCCCGGCGGACGAGGCGATGAACCGTAGGTGCGCAACACGGTGCACAGCCAGATCGGTGAGGTTTCGGCCCAGCGCCGGGCCGTCTGCAGTATCTGAAGATCAGGGCTACGCATGTTGCTCCTGCGCCTGACTCACCAGGCCATAGCGGGCGGCCAGTAGCGCAAACAGTGCCGAACAGAGCAGAACCACCACGCCAAAGGCAAACGGACTCCACCAGCCGGCAGCGTCGAACAGCTCGCCTCCGACGCTGGCGCCCAGCGTAATGGCCATCTGAATCACAGCCACCATTAAGCCGCCGCCCGCTTCAGCCTCTTCCGGCAGCGCCCGGCTGAGCCACAATCCCCAGGCGACAGGCGCAGGCGTGGCAATCAGTCCCCACAGCGCCAGCAGCAGACCGGTGCCCCATAGTGAGCCGCCTTCAACAATCAGCAGCCCGCCGATCAGCGCCATCGCTAGCGGGATCAGCACCAGCCAGATAAACAACCGATGTGCCAGTAACCGGCCAATCAGCCAGGTCCCGACCAGACCGGCAGCACCCAGCAGCAGCAGGATAAAAGAGAGGGCGTCGACGCTGGCACCGGTTACCGATTCCATGAAGGGACGAAGATAGGTAAAGATGCTGAACTGGCCCATAAACAGGAACATAATCCCGGTCATCCCCAGTGCCACATGCGGATGTTTCAGTAACCGCAGCGGCGAGGCGCTATTTTTAGTCGCGGAGCCGGAGAGTGAAGGAATGCTGCGCCATTGCCAGATGAACGCCAGGATAGCGAGCGGAACCACCATAAAGAAGACCCCGCGCCAGCCAATATACTGGCCGAGAAAACTGCCGAGCGGTGCCGCAACCGTGGCCGCCAGCGCATTACCGCCGTTGATCAGCGCCAGCCCTTTTGCCACCGCGTGACGTGGCACCAGCCGCATCACCGTGGCGGTAGACATTGACCAGAATCCGCCGATGGCAATGCCCAGCAGCGCGCGTCCCAGCATAAACATGATGCCGTTAACCACAAACGTCACCACCAGACCGGAGAGGGTCAGCAGCAGCGTAAAGGTCACCAGCACCTTTTTACGATCCAGCTGCCCGGTGAGTGGCGTGTTGAGCAGGCTGGTGAGCACCGCAAAGAAACCGCTGATCGAGATCGCCTGTCCCGCCTGCCCCTGACTGATGCTGAGATCGCTGGCGATCGGGGTCAGCAGGCTGACCGGCATAAATTCTGAGGCGATCAAAACCACCACGCCCAGCGCCATTGAGAACACCGCGCCCCAGGCAGCATGATGTGACTGCGCACCCGGCGCATTAAGGTTTACTGAAGACATTTTCATTCCTGCTAATCAGACAATGCCGCGATCTTATCCCGGAAGGAATAGTTTAATTAATAGCGGTAAACGGGATGAAATTGTGAGTTAAATTCATCAATACGCCGACCAGGCGATCGCGGTTGCCCGATCGGTAACAGCAACCCGGCAACCGCAACCGCAACCGCAACCGCAACCTGCCGGCTTAGCGCATCTGTAAAATAATCACCTCGCTGCTGGCGGGATCGGTTTTCTCACGCATCGCCTTCACCGCCCCGGCGTCCGTTTTTTCACCCTGATTGCCCCACGCACTGCGAATGAAATTCAGCACATCCGCAGTCTGCCGATCGCTGAGCTGTTTACGATAAGGCGGCATCCGGTAGGCATCCGGTATCCCCTGCGACACTACCCGCGCCGAACCGTTGAGCACCACGTTAATCGCCGAAGCGGGATCGACCTGCAGTGAGGTCGCGCCCGCCAGTGGCGGGATCCACGGTGCCTGGCCGCGACCATCCGCTCCGTGGCAACTGCTGCAACGCGCGGTGTAGATCTGGCTGCCGGGATGATCGCTGAGCTGTGGCTGGCTGGTCTGTGTCGGGTATTGCCAGCGCGGGCCGGCGTTGTTACTGCCTGGCGGCAGAGACTTGAGATAGTGCGCAATCGCCCGCAGGTCGCTATCGTGCATAAACTGGGTTGAGTTGTTGAATGCGTCGGTCATCGAACCGAAGACCACGCCATGCTGATTGCGGCCGGTCTTCAGGAAGGTCACCACATCTTCTTCGCTCCAGCGACTGAATCCGCTGTTGGCATCATTGCGCAGGCTGGGCGCATACCAGCCATCCAGTAAGGCACCGGCAAGATAGTCCGGGCTGCTGGCATCCAGCGCTTTTTCATTAAACGCCAGCCCGCGCGGGGTGTGGCAACTGCCGCAGTGGCCCGGCCCCTCTACCAGATAAGCGCCGCGATTCCAGGCCGCATTCTGCTCATCGTTCTCCCGCCATGGCTCACCCGCCGCGAAAGCCGCGCGCCATAACGCCAGCGGCCAGCGCATATTGAGTGGCCAGGGAATCTCGGACGGCGTATTGGATCGGGACGCGGGCTTTACTCCGTGCATCATGAAGGCATAGAGCGCAGCAATATCCTGATCGGAGAGTTTCTGATAGGAGGGAAACGGCATGGCCGGATAGAGACGATGGCCGTCGCGCGCCACGCCGTGACGCACCGCACGATCAAAATCGGCCAGCGAATAGCGTCCGATGCCGCTGTCATCGTCTGGCGTAATGTTGGTGGTATAGATTTTGCCGACCGGCGTGGCCATCGCCAGACCGCCGCTGAACGGGGCGCTGCCTGCCGTACTGTGACAGGCAACACAGTCGCTGAGCCGGGCGACATATTCACCGCGCTGGATCAGGTCGGCCGATGATGCTGATGCCGCTGAACTGACGCGGTCAAACGGCGAATCCGGAGTGTTAAACAGCCAGAGGGCAGCCGCGCCGGCGACCACCACGGCCGCCAGCAGTGTCAGGCTGAGCTTTTTATGTTTCATAATGCATTCCCTTTACGATGTAGCTCAGCTGAAGGTAATCCGGGACAGCGGCATGCTACGCACCCGCTCACCGGTCAGACGTGAGACCGCATTGGCGACGGCAGGCGGAACCGCCGGCAGCGGCGGCTCACCGATTCCGCCCATTTTTGCCCCGCTCTCGACAATGCGGACCTGCACCTTCGCCATACGCGACGGAGGCAAAATCGGGTACATATCAAAGTTACGCGCCACCGGTTGCCCGTGCTGATAAACGCTCTCTTCGATCAGCACCTGAGAGAGCCCGAGCGCCACGGCCCCGTTGACCTGCGCCTCGACGATCGCCGGATTCACGATGCTACCCGGATCGATTGCTTGCCAAATCTGGTGCACTCTGACTTCACCGTTTTCGATAGAGACCTCGGCGATTGCGGCGGCCTCGGTTCCGAACGGTGACGCCATCGCCACGCCTCGCGCCCGACGGCTGCCGTCCGCGGCGGTATACGGGCCGGGTTGCCAGCCGCCGGAAAGATCGGCCACCGTCTGCAACAGCGTGGTCAGACGCGGATTGCCCTGCAGCAGATGCAGCCTGAGCGCCATCGGATCGAGCCTGCCCCGCTCGGCAATTTCATCGAGGAAGCATTCATAGAAAAAGTCATTCATCGAATTGCCGACCGATCGCCAGTAACCCAGCCGCACCGGGCCTTTATGATAAATCTGCGCTATACGAACGTGCGGAATGGCGTAGGCTTTGCCCGATAACCCTTCCACCGCGGTAGGATCCAGCGTGTCGCCGTGCTGACCGGCCAGCCCCTCGGTCGGCCCTTCACAGATGCTGACCGCCTCCAGCGCCAGCGGGTAGCCGTCGGCATCCAGTCCGGCACGAAACCGCACGGCGGCCATCGGGCGATGGGTATCGCGCAGGAACTCCTCTTCACGACTCCAGATCAGTTTGACTGGCCGCCCAACCGCCCTGGCCAGCTGGACGGCTTGTGGCCAGACCATCGCGGACTCATAGAGGAAGTGACGGCCAAAAAATCCGCCCAGCAGCGGGGAATGGATAATGATCTTATCCGGGCTGAGGCCGGTACGCTTAGCCACGTCGGCCTGGAACATTTCCGGTGCCTGATTGGGGATCCACAACTCCAGCGAGCCGTCGGAATTAAAACGTGCCAGCGCGGACGGCGGCTCAAGCTGGGCGTGGTTAAGATACTGGCTCTGGTAGTGGACGCTAAAGGTGCTCTTCGCCTCAGCCAGTCCGTGCTGAAGGTCGCCACGAACCTCAGCGTTTTCCCCGTCGCCAGGCTGCTGCGCCAGCACGGCGGCGAACGCATCAGAGGAGAAGTCAGCGGGCATATAGCTGCCGTCTGGCTTCTCTGGCTCCAGCCACTCAACCTGCAGCGTTTCAACCGCACGTTTCGCCTGCCACCAGCGTTCGGCCACCACCGCGACGGCGCCAGGCAGTTGATGAACCGAATGCACGCCTTTCATCGCGCTGACCTGTGCGGCATTGCGCAGCGTACCCACCGTCAGACCGAGTCGCGGCGCGTGCTGTACGGCCGCGTGCAGCATGTTATCCACCCGGCAGTCGATGGTGTAAATCGCCTTGCCGGTCGATTTTTCATGCATATCCAGTCGCTGAACCGGCTTACCAATCCAGCGAAAGTGAGCGGGATCTTTCAGGCTGACCGAATAGACTGAGGGTACCGGCAGCTCACGCGCCCGCGCAGCCAGTTCGCCATAGCGTAATGAGCGCCCTGATTCGCCATGGATCACCCGTCCCGGCTCAGTGTGCAGGCTGGTAACCGGCACCGCCAGTTCAGCGGCAGCGGCCTCGATCAGCATCTGTCGTGCCAGCGCGCCGAGCCGTCGCATGGTGGTATAGCTGGTCCGCACCGACTGGCTTCCGCCGGTGATGCGCATCCCGTTATCCATTACCTGATATTGCGAACCAGGCGGCGCGTTCTCCACCATGAAGGATGCCGGATCGGCGTCCAGTTCTTCACCGACAATCTGCGCCATGGCGGTGAAAATCCCCTGCCCGCCTTCAATAAAGGGCGACAGAAATTTCACTGAGCTGTCCGCGCGTATTTCCAGAAAGGCTGGCACCCGGGTACCGGCTGGCATTGCGGCCGCGGTGGACTGTGCGCGGCTCTGTCCGACCGGCAACCCGACGCCCAGCACCAGCGCGCCCGCCAGACCGCTGCCCGAAATCAGAAAACGACGCCGGGAGAGATTGACCGGCTGTTCGCCAAACGTCCTGGTATCAGGCGTGCGGCGGCTCATGCTTTCTCTCCTTCACCGGCCAGTCGATGGACGGCAGCATTGATCGCGTTATAAGTGCCGCAGCGGCACAGGTTGATCATCGCTGCAGCAATCTGCTCATCCGTTGGCTGGCGGGTCTGTTTTAACAGTGCCGTTGCCGCCATCACCTGCCCCGACTGGCAGTAGCCGCACTGGGGGACCTGAAGATTGACCCAGGCGTCCACCACCCGCCGGCCCACTTCATCGTCTTCAATGGCTTCAATGGTGGTGATCTGTTTACCGGCGACCTTCTCTACCGGCGTCACGCAGGATCGGACGATCTGGCCATCAACCAATACCGAACAGGCGCCGCATTGCGCCAGGCCGCAGCCATATTTGGTGCCGGTCATCCCCAAATCGTCACGAATCACCCACAACAGCGGCGTATCCGCCTCGGCATCGGTTTGATAGGTTTGATTATTAATGTGCAGTTCCATAGGTTTTCCGCTCCAGAGGGGGTGACATTGCCCGGAAGTCAATTAATCGCTTAGGCGCATTTTGCTCAACGCGCAACAAAAGACGGCAGCAGAGAAAGTGGATGAATAACATGATTAAACGGGCAGATTATCCTGACAAAAATTAAGCGCATGATTAATAGCGCTGGTCTGAATGCCCTGATGAATTCAATTCACAAATAGCGCGGCCTGGTGGCGCTTATTCCCGCGCTCTGCCGACATAGGTATGGATAGCCCGCTGTTAATTCGCCATCGCTACCGTCGGGTTAATCATAAAGGCGATGGTGGTGGCTGATTAGATCGGATAATCTGCATCTGCTTGTGAATATAACTCACAAATAAAGGACTGAACCGATGAATGATATACAGGCATTTATTGCTGTTGCGCGCGAAAAGAGTTTTACCAAAGCGGCGGCGGGTCTGGGCGTCAGCCCGTCGGCTTTAAGCCACACCATCCGTAATCTGGAAGAGCGGGTCGGGGTTCGCCTGCTGGCACGCACCACGCGTAACGTCGCGCCTACCGAGGCCGGAGAACGCTTACTGAAATCTGTCGCCCCGCTATTTGAGCAGATCAATCATGAAATTGAGCGCATCGGTGAATTACGTAATACGCCAGCCGGCAATATTCGTATTACCTGTTCAGACGATGCCGCCGAAGGGTTATTACGTCCGATGCTGCCGGCGTTTCTGGAGAAATATCCCGATATCAGCGTAGAAATCTCGATTGATTATGGCTTCACTAATATCGTGTCAGAACGGTTTGATGCCGGTATCAGGCTGGGCGAATCGATCAGTAAAGATATGATCGCAGTTCGCATGGGGCCAGACTGGCGCCTTTCGGTCGTGGGGACGCCCGGCTATTTTAACACTCATCCATTACCGGTTATTCCACAGGATCTGGCCCAGCATCGTTGCATTAATATTCGCCATTCTCCTGCTGGCAGTGTTTATGCCTGGGAGTTTGAAAAAGCGGGACGCAAACTGAATATCCGGGTAAACGGACCGTTGCTTTCTAATAGCATCATACACGTGCTGAATGGCGCGCTGGATGGCATTGGTCTGGCCTATGTGCCGGAAGCGATGGCCAAACCGCACATCGAAAACGGCACGCTGATTGAAGTGCTGGCTGACTGGAGCCCGACCTTTGAAGGTTTTCATCTCTACTATCCCAACCGCCGCCATACCTCCTCTGCCTTCGTGGCCTTTGTCGATGCGGTCAGATACCGCGGCAAAGCCTGAGGTTGTTTCCGCAGAGTTGTTTCCGCAGATTAGTCGCCGCCCTGGCCGCCGGTTGTCATTCTCAATAGCGCTATCCAGCGCCGGCCGGACGGACTGCCTCAGCTGACCGGGGTGATTACGCCACCCCGCCACGCCGATAATACACCTGCCGCCCATGCCTTTGCCGTTATTCATGAATGGCACTCATAAGCTTATTTCCGACAGCGCGCTTCACAGCGCAGCGTTCTCAGCCCAGACTCTTTTACCGGAACAGGCGTCACTGTTCCCCTGTTTAACAAAACCATTAAGGATCAGCGATGCCGCATTTAAGCCTGACGTTTAATTCGCAGGAAATGACGGACACAGAAATTGACGCCATGGCTGAAGATCTGTGTGCGGTACTGATACGTCATTTGAATATCGATGAGGCCGCGATCTCCCTGGCGCTCACCCGCGTCAGTGCGGCTAACTGGAAAGCAGAAGTTTACGATCCGATTATTTTGCCCAGCCTGGCGAGGCTCTATAAAAAACCAGGCTACTCACTCTGATTCTGATCACTATCCGGGACTAAGATGATTAATTATGACTATCGCGGAAAAGTTGCGCTGGTAACCGGCGCAGCCTCCGGAATGGGTTTTGCCACCGCCCGCGCTTTCTGTGAAGCGGGTGCGGCAGTGGTGATGGCTGATTTTAATCCGCAGGCCTTATCACAGGCGGCAGAGTCGCTACGCGATAAAGGTTATACCCTGCTTGAAGTAGTGTGCGACGTGACCGATGAGGCACAGGTTAAAAATGTGGTCGACCAGGCGGTGACGGCTTTTGGCCGACTCGATGCGGCTTATAACAATGCCGGAATTCAAAGCCCGGTGGCTGAAACAGCCGATGCCAGTGGAGAGGAGTTCGATCGGGTTAATGCGGTGAATCTGCGTGGTATCTGGAACTGTATGAAATATGAACTTCAGCAGATGCGCATTCAGGAATCGGGTGCCATCGTTAACTGTTCCTCTCTCGGCGGACTGGTCGGTATTGCCGGCCGCGGTGTGTATCACGCTTCCAAACATGGTGTGCTGGGTCTGACCAAAAGTGCGGCACTGGAATACGCCGCGCGCGGCATTACGATTAACGCGGTCTGTCCGGGCATCATCAGCACGCCAATGGTCGGGACGATGCTGGAAAAAGAGCCCGAAGCGATGGATGAATTGCTGAAGCTACAACCGATTGGTCGTCTCGGCCTGCCGGAGGAAGTGGCAGCAGCCGTGCTGTGGCTGTGCAGTCCGGGTGCCAGCTTTGTGGTCGGCCATGCACTGGCCGTTGACGGTGGCTATACCGTGCAGTAAATCCGCTGCCCCCTGATGCAGCAGCCGGTACAACAAACATTACTCACCCTGAATCAGTAAGGAACAATAAAATGACTGATATTTTCAAATGTGGCTCTCAGCCTTCAATGGTCGGTCCGGAAGAGTGGTTTACCGGTACCGTGCGTATCGATCCGCTGTTTCCGGCCAACGAATTTGCCCGCGCCAGTGGCGGTGCCGTAACCTTTGAGCCCGGTGCACGGACGGCCTGGCACACCCATCCGCGCGGTCAGACACTGATCGTCACGGCAGGTTCCGGCTATGTTCAGACCTGGGGCGAAACCGCACGGGAAATTAAGCCCGGTGATGTGGTCTGGATCCCCCCGTTTGAAAAACACTGGCATGGCGCGAGTGCAACCACGGCCATGACGCATATCGCTATCCAGGAAAATGAAGAAGGAAAAGTCGTCGAGTGGCTGGAACATGTCACTGACGAACAATACGGCAAAATCCGTTAACGCCCTCTCACCCTGCGGGCAGGCATTCGGATCATCCGGATGCCTGCGTAGCCGTTATCTGACCCGCTTTCAGACTTCACGCTGAACAGTAAGCTGAACATCACCTGAGAATCGCCAGCCTTCATCATCCGAAACGGTAAATAATCGCCGGACGGTCGATCTGGCAGCAGGTGGAATAAAAAAAGCCCGTAAATACGGGCTGAACGCTAACAATTGCGTAAAAATCACATCACGATTTCTTCCACCAAAAGAAGCGTGGATCTTTCCTGACTCCCTTTTCAGGAAATAAGATCATTATCTGAAAACAGTTCTCCTGGGCCGCTAACGTTACTGCCGGCCAAAAAGCAGGCGAAGTGTCCGGTAATAGGTGCGTTCTTCCTCCATTGACTGACAGAGCTCAAGCTGTCTGACTAATTTACAACACAGGGTCTTCCGGTTAATGGCTTCACCCGAGCGCATCAACTCACAAACAAGCACCCCCACCACCAGCGCGTGCGCGGCATCCTCGTCGTTAAGGTTCATTCTATTCAGAAAGTGTTCCAGCAGTTCGCTATTATTATCTCGCATACCGGCCCCAGCACGATAAAATAATTGCCACTGCTCTCTTGCCAGGTATAAGGAAAGCCTGACCCAGAATTTCCGGGCATGGTTTATCTTAATCTCGTTAAATTAACGCTTAAACTTACAGCATCAGGATTTTCGATCTGAGACTTTATCCGGCGGCTTTTTCCGCAGGCGGCCTGCGGCTCACTTTACCCCCTAGTCGACCCGCCTCAACCGCACGCTCCGGATTATTCTTGAAGTTTCCGCTACTTATCTGTCCGCCTTTGCGTCCCGCCTCGCGCGCCCGCTCCGGATTTTCGGCAAAATTACCCGATCCACCACGCCGTTTTTGTTGTTGCATAATTTCACCTCAACTGAATGTACACAAATAAACAAATACCCCACCAGAACAATTTAAATATTAAAACTGAAGTGATTATTTTCAAGAAAAATACTTAATCAAATAAAGTCATTTTGCCGTTTGGCTTTTTGACTAAAACTGTCATAGCAAAATTAAATTTAATTACATTTCAATTATTTAATTTATAAAACTGTACAGTAATTTCACAAAAGGTATAAACTTCTGAAATGTGAAATATGTGATCAGAATCACATTTTAACCAAATTGAATAATCAGGAATAATTTTATTTAACTTTCGTTTAACAACGAATTCTGGCGAATAAAAAGCCATCGCCTGAATATTATTCAGAAATTAAGCGAAGCGATATAAAAAAATAAATGTGGCCGCATGTAAGATGATTAATTATAAGCCAACCGTTAGAGGATTCGCTGGTAAGCCCAGCATTAAATATGAATAAAAAACCGCTAGCCTGACTATTCAATAGGATAGCAAGGCGTCATGCACTTTAATATGGTACTACGCTTAATGACCTGAAGGGTAACTCACTGGGGCCTGCCGGTCGGGAAACTACGCCAGCCCGTGAAGCCGGCATTCGGTTAAGGAGGTGCTGACACCTTACAGTTGCTGCTTTCTTCGCTCAGCAGAGATGTCAGACTACCGGGCTGCCGCTGCGTGGTATTAACCCACCGCAACAACCGTTAATGCGCCATTAATCACCAGAGGCTACCGGGAATATTTTGTCGCTGACAACCCCTAATCTGACTCAGGTGAAGAGGCCTTAGCATTGTCTTCAGCAGGCGGCGAAAGGGTCTGTTCTGCCCGCCTGCCTGCGGTCTGGCTAATCGCTGAGCAGGTTTTTTGCCGAGGTCAACAGAAAGGCGGTCACCGAGGTAGCGTCAGAAATCTCTCCCTCGAGTATCATTTGCCTGAATGCGGCTATTTTGATGCTTTTTACCTGCAGATCCTGCTCTTCCTGTTCGAGCTGTTGCCCCTCAAACTTGAGTTCTGTCGCCAGAAAAATATGGTAACCCTGAGAAGAGTACCCCTGTGCCAGTTTCTGGTAGCCGACATAGTCCAGCTTTCCCGCCACCAGACCGGTCTCTTCACGCAATTCGCCAGCAGCAATTGACGCCGGGGCGGCATCTGGCGCGTGCTCCCAGCTTCCCTGGGGCAACTCCAGCGTGCGCTTCCCCAGCGGATAACGGTACTGTTCGACCAGATAGATTTCATCATCCTGCACCGCAACGATGACGACAAAATCGTCTTTCTCAATCACCGAATAGATGCCCTGGCTGCCGTCAGCCCGCAGAATTTGATCTTCTCTGAGCGTCATCCAGCGGTTTCGATAAATTTCTGTCGATTTGACTGTGGTTATTGCTGCACGCATCACTGTCTCCTTGATTATCAGAATGCTTTTACCATCGCGTTTAACTTCTCAAGCACAAACTCAGCCGCGCCGTCGAATCCTGCATTCTGAGCCACCACCTGCAGTCCCTCAAGCATCAGGGTGATCTCTTTGGCCGCTGTTTCCGGTTGACTGGCACCGGCTTCGCGACAAAGCGCCACCAGCCGGTGAAATTGCCGCTGCTTATGGGCAAATATCAGCGCCCTGACCTCAGCATAATGCCCGGTTGTTTCCGCCAGGGTGTTAGTAAACGGACAGCCACGCTTCAGCGTCCCGCTGAGGTTGGCGGCGATAAACTCGCCAAATCCCCTAATCCGGGCGGCCGGATTGTCAGGAAACTGCTCAGCAAGCCGATCAAAGATCTGACTGTAATCTTCAATCAATCGCCCTATCCACGTCAGAACCAGCACTTCTTTAGAGGCAAAGTGGCGATAGAGCGTCATCTTGGTCGATTCTGCCTCTTCTGCTATCGCATCTACCGTCACACGGTTAATGCCTTCCTGATAGAAAAGCTTTTCAGCAGCCTGAAGAATGCGTTCTCGCGGCGGCAATCGCGGTTGGATCTCTCTCGTCACTATTCACTCCTTGCAACGATACTAATTAGTATACTACGATACCGATCGGTATCACTCGATACTAAACAGTATACACGCACAGTCGCTGTTCGTCTTGTCAGCCACTAACCGGACCCTTATGAAACTTTCAGAATACACCGCCTGCGATGCTACCGGCCTCGCTGAGCTGATTAACCAGGGCGACGTCACGCCCGCAGAAGTCAAAGCCGCCGCGATTAACGTCATCAATAAGGTTAACGCTGAGGTCAATGCCGTGATTGAAATCTGGCAGCAGGAAGAGAGCCAGCCGCACGGTCTGTTTCAGGGAGTGCCGATGCTGGTCAAGGATCTGGGTATTTCCGTTAAAGGTCGCCGTAACGAACTGGGCAGCCGTCTGGCGGCCGGTCACGTTTCGTCTCACGATTCCAACCTCGCGCACCGCATGCGCCAGGCCGGTCTGCTGTTACTGGGACGTACCACCACCCCTGAACTTGCCACCAGCACCACCACCGAATCGCGTTTTCAGGGTAAAACCGCGACGCCCTGGAATCCGGCCTACAGTGCGGGCGGCTCAAGCGGCGGCTCGGCGGCGGCAGTGGCGGCCGGTATGGTGCCGGCAGCGCATGCAACCGACGGCGGAGGATCGATTCGGGTTCCGGCTTCAGCAAACGGATTGTTTGGCTTAAAACCGAGCCGTGGCCGCATCAGCATGGGACCGGATGTTGATGAAGTCTGGTCCGGGCTTGCAGTGCATGGCTTTCTCAGCCGCACGGTGAGAGATAACGCGGCGTTACTGGATGCGCTTCAGGGCAACCAGGCCGGCGATCCCTTCACCATTCCCGCCTCCGCGCAAAGCCTGCGCGCCTGCGTCACTCAGGATCCCGGCCGGCTAAAAATCGGTGTCATGATGCATCCGCTGAATGGCGCCCGCACTGCGCCGGAAGTCGCTGGCGCACTGGAAAAGACCGTCGCACAGCTTGTTTCGCTGGGCCATCAGGTTGAAGAGGTTTCGCTGGAAATCGGCAGCTGGGGGGCGTTTGTTGAAATGAACAGCCGCTTCTGGGCGGCAAATACCGCCGCCTGGATAGATACACTGGCGGCCGCGATGAACAGACCGGTCAACCACGAAACGCTGGAGCCAGCCAATCTGGCGCTGTGGCAACTGGGCCATAGCCTGACGGCAACGGATTTCATCGAGGCGATGCAGATGCGTAACAGCGTCACGCAGAAGATGGCGCAGTTTTATCAGCAGTACGACCTGCTGCTGACGCCGGTACTGCCAACGTTACCGACGCGACTGGGTGAGTACAATCAGCATCAGCATCAGCTGGATGGGCGCGGCTGGATGCATCACGTGTTTGATCACTCGCCGTTTACCGCGCTGGCTAACGTGTGTGGCACGCCGGCCATGTCGGTCCCGCTGGGATTCAGTCCGGCAAATCAGCTGCCTGTTGGCATGCAATTTATAGCCGGTTTTAATCAGGAGGCGGTGTTACTGAAACTGGCAGGTCAGCTGGAGCGCGCGTTTCCCTGGCATCACCGAAAACCCGCTATCTGGGCCGGGAACGACTGCGCGGGATAAGCCGTTAGCTCTCTGCTGGCAACAGCGGCGGTGTCAGGCAACAGCGGGTAAGGTCAGAGAACGACGCGGATAACTGCACAGCAGAAGCAGCCTGATCGCTGCTTCTGCTGGTAATGGCAGGTTAGTTTAATGATTTTGCTGCGCCTTCGATGATGGCGGCGATTTTTTGCGGCTGTGACGCGTAAATCGCGTGGTTTCCTTTCAGTTCGGTCACCTTGCTGTTAGCCCGCTTAGCCATGAAGCGCTCCAGTTCAGGATTGATCGCCCGATCGGTGCTGGCGACCACCGCCCAGCTTGGTTTGGTTTTCCATGCCGGTTTGCCTGCAGGTGCATTAAACGCCGCGACGGCTGGCATAACCTGGGAACGCGCCAGCAGATCGGTTTCTTTTACCGGTAAATCCGCGGCAAAGTCAGCGTGGAACGATTCAGGTTTCAGATAGAGAAAGTGATCGTCGGTTTCCGCGATAGAGTGCGCAGCAGGCGGATATTTTTTCGCCAGGCTCAGTAACGAGTCACCTTCATCCGGTTCCATCGCCGCGATATACACCAGCCCCGCCACCGAAGGATCGTTACCCGCCTCGCTGATAATCATCCCGCCGTAGCTGTGGCCCACCAGCAGGGTTTTTCCGCTCTGCATTTTCAGCACGCGCTGGGTCGCAGCGACGTCATCCGCCAGTGAGGTTTGCGGTTCCTGCACAATCGAAACCTTGTATCCCGCTTTGCCCAGTATTTTAGCGATCGGATTCCAGCCAGAACCATCAACGAAAGCCCCGTGGACCAGCACAATATTTTTTACCGGCTCCGCCAGTGAGGACGCTGCATACACCGACATAACCAGACCTAACGCGATTGAAACCATTGATTTTTTAAACATGTGATTCACCTTATCAGTTTTGAATGCGATTCTGCGGCGTAACGCGTCCTGCCGGAGCGGGTCATCGCCAGCGTATTGTTTAAGCTGAATAATCTGTACCGCGCGTCGGATCGGACGGCATTAACGGCTAGCAGACCGTTAGCTGCCGTAACCGACGCGTCCCGGATCACACCGGCTGTTTAGCCCAGACTGCCTGCGCATTGGTAAATTCCCGCAGGCCGAAATGGGAGAGTTCGCGACCGTAGCCACTCTTTTTCACCCCACCGACCGGAATGCGGGCATTGGTGGCGGAGAAACCATTGATGAATACGCCGCCGGTTTCCATCCGGCGCGCCAGCCGCTGTCCACGCGTCACGTCACCGGTCCAGAGATTGCCGCCCAGCCCGTAATCACTCTGGTTCGCCAGTTCAATGGCGTGCTCAGCATTTTCCGCCACGCTGATGGCGGCGACCGGACCAAAGGTCTCTTCATCAAAGGCCGCCATACCCGGCACCACATTCCCCAGCACCGTCGGAGCATAAAAATTGCCGCTTCCCGCCAGCTTTGTTCCGCCCAGCAGCAGCGTGGCACCGGCTGACAGGGTGCGTTCAACCTGATGATGCAGTTCATCGCGCAGATCTTTTCTGGCCATCGGCCCGATATCGGTCTGCGGGTCGAGCGGATCGCCCACTTTCAACGCGCTGACCGCTTTAACAAACTTTTGGGTAAATTCGCTGGCAATCGGGGCTTCCAGAATGAACCGCTTAGCGGCCAGACAGACCTGCCCGGCGTTCTGGAAACGGGCCTCAACGGCTGCCTTCACCGCCAGGTCGATATTGGCATCGGCCAGCACAATAAAGGCATCCGAACCGCCCAGCTCAAGCAGACTTTTTTTCAGTGCCTTACCGGCGATGGCCGCCACCGCTGAACCGGCGCGCAGGCTGCCGGTTAAGGTGACCGCCGCCACACGATCGTCTTCGATGACCCGCGCAACGGTGTCATTGTCAGCAATCAGATTAGTGAACAACCCCACCGGGAAACCGGCGGCTTCATAAGCGTCCTGCAGGGCATAAGCAGAGCCGATAACGTTCGGGGCGTGCTTCAGGATGAAGCCATTGCCGGAGAGCATAATCGGACCTGAAGCGCGAATAACCTGCCATAACGGGAAGTTCCACGGCATCACCGCCAGTACGGTGCCAATCGGCAACCAGGAGACATACACCCGATCGTCGTTATCAACAGCCACCGGTTCGTCGGCCAGCACCGCCGGACCATTTTCCGCCAGCCATTCAAGGGTGACGGCGCACTTCTCTACTTCTGCCCGGGCAGCCTTCAGGGTTTTGCCCATTTCTGCGCTGATCAAGGCCGACAGGTTGTCAGAACGCTGACGTAGCACCACTGCGAGGCGACGGTAAGCCGCCACCCGCTCACGCAGCGGAGTGGCCCGCCAGATGCGAAATGCTGCTGCATTCTGCTCCAGCAACTGCTCTATCTGTTGCGCCGTCTGGCCGGCATAGGTCGCGATCAGCTCATCGGTTGCGGGATTACGTGATACCGCCAGCGGAGCGGAAACTGAATCGGGTCGGGCTGATTGAGATGACATATTGACTGCCTCCTGAAAGATGAAATGCAGCGCGGTTGTGCTGCGTTAAATCCATCTTAGGCATCTCATTTCAGCCCAGGAAGGCGTGTTGTTATCCTATTACTGGCAGTCACTGGCTACGTGTCGGGGGATATAGGTGACCAGAGACAGGTCGGGTCTGCCCTCAGGAGTTAACGCCACGTAGGTGAATTCGATGTGTCCGGAAACCGGGTGCATCAGGCGCTTACTTCCTTCGCTCATGCCCTGCACGTCGGTGTCCTGCCACCATTCGTGGAACTCCGGTGCGTTGTCTGACAGCTCTTTGATCAGCGCATCAAACGGGGCTTTGTTCTGAGCATGCGCCCGGGAGGCGCGAAAAACCGAGATCATGCCGCGCGCCATCTGTTCCCAGTCGAGGATCAGGGTGCGATAGGGCTGATAGAGAAAAAGCAGCCGCAGCGTATTGCGTTCGTGCGGCTTGAGCGAGCCGTAGTCGATGAACAGGTCGGCAATGGCGTCATTCCAGGCGAGGATATCCAGCCGGGCATTGCGCACGTAAGCCGGAATAGGATCGATGGCCCTGACCAGCATATCGAGACCTTCCGTCACCCCCGAATCGGCCTGACGCGGCACCGGTTGTTCCCTGGGAGAGAGCGCAAAAAGGTGAGATGATTCGACCCGGTTGAGTTTAAGCACGCTGGCGATTCGCTGCAGCGCGTCGGCAGAGGGCTTAATTTCGCGGCCCTGCTCCAGCCAGGTATACCAGCTGACGCTGACGCCAGCCAGAATCGCCACCTCTTCGCGGCGTAGGCCGGGCGTCCGGCGCGCGCCTTTCGGCAGCCCATATTCCTGCGGATTTAACCTCGCCCGCCGGCTAATCAAAAAAGCCCCTAATTCACGCCGTTGCTCTGGTGTGGTTTTTTTTACCATCTGGCATCCCCTTTAACATTTTTATTGTGGTTCTGCGAACAACTGACACGTCCCGCTGTTTTTATATCAATACGGTGTTTTTATTAAAGCCTTCGCTCACGCTTACTTACACTCTTTCGCCCCCCGCCGGGTGACGGCAGTGCGCCGGCGTGAGATATGGCAACAAGGCGACGTTAGCCATAATCTGTAGCGGACATCCCCGATTAAAACGGAAGTGGATAAGATGACTGAAGAGAAAACCTCGATTACTGAGCTGGCAGAACTGGAGCGGATTTACGGCGCGGTGGCTACACCTTCACTGGCCAAGGTGACTGACCATATTCATCCGGCTTATCGTCCCTTTATCGAAGCCTCCTCGTTTGTGGCGCTGGCGACCTCCGGTCCGGACGGACTGGACGTATCACCGCGCGGCGATCCGGCGGGCTTCATTGAAATCCAGGATGACCGCACGCTGCTGTTGCCCGACCGGCGAGGCAATAACCGCATCGATAGCCTGCGCAATATTCTGCACGACAACCGGGTGGCGCTGCTGTTTCTCATCCCGGGGATTGGCGAGACCTTGCGGGTCAACGGCAAGGCGACAATCAGCACCGATGCTGCGCTGTTGGCCCACTTCGCCGTCAATCATCAATTCCCTAAAACCGTCTTGCGCATTGCGGTAGAGAGCGTCTTTTTCCAGTGCAGTCGCGCCATTATCCGCGCCAGATTATGGGACCCGGCGGTCCAGATTGAGCGTCAGCAACTGCCCAGCACCGGCAGTATCCTGAACCAGATCGCCGGTAACGCGATTGATGGCGAGGCGTATGATAAAGCCCTGCCGGAGCGGTTGAAAAACACGCTGTACTGAGTGTTTCAGCATGCTGACACAGTCAACCGCTGGCCAGCGATGGCCGACGCGCCACGCCTTGCTGCCCGGTTAATGTTGTGGAGAGTGCGGTAACCGGCGTTGTCACGCCAGCAGCACTGTCGATATGCTGTTTCAGCACGGCGCTGCTGATTACCTCCGCCGCTGCATGCTGCCAGCCATCAAAAAAACAAATTCGAAAAAGTGAATATGTTATTGACCCGGCGTGGCGAAAGCCTGACACTGCATCGCTACGGTCACAGGATGCTATCATGTCGCAAATCACCCCGCTTCAACTGTTCAAAAACCTTTCTGACGAAACCCGACTTTATCTGGTGTTATTACTGCGTGAAAAAGGCGAGCTGTGCGTCTGTGAGCTGGCGTCGACGCTGCAACAGCCCCAGCCGAAAATATCCCGTCACCTGGCTTTATTACGGCAACACGGGCTGCTTATCGACCGGCGCGACGGCAAATGGATCCACTATCGTTTGTCTCCCCATATGCCTGCCTGGGCCGCCATGATTATCGAGCAGGCTTATCTCAGCCAGCAGGATGAGATCCGACTGATTCACCAGCAGGCCGAGCGCGACAATGCCACCACCAACGGCAAGCCGGTCTGCATCTAAAAATTTTGTCCTTACATATTCGAAATAGCGGATATGTTTCGATTCAGTATCTACAGCCCGGCTGGCCGGGTGACGTTATTCAACAGGAGAAGCTATGTTTCTGGCGAGCGCGATTTTCGTCCTCACCCTGGTGCTGGTTATCTGGCAACCTAAAGGATTAAGCATTGGCTGGAGTGCCACGCTCGGTGCCGGCCTGGCGTTGCTGAGTGGTGTGGTGCAGATAGCCGATATCCCTGTGGTCTGGCACATCGTCTGGAACGCCACCGCCACCTTCATCGCGGTGATCATCATCAGTTTGCTGCTGGATGAGTCCGGCTTTTTTGAATGGGCCGCGCTGCACGTTTCACGCTGGGGCGGCGGCAGAGGCCGTCGGCTGTTCGCAGCGATTGTGCTGCTGGGGGCGGCAGTCGCTGCGCTGTTTGCCAATGACGGGGCGGCATTGATCCTGACTCCGATTGTGATTGCCATGCTGCTGGCGCTGGGTTTCAGCCCCGCCGCAACGCTGGCCTTTGTGATGGCGGCAGGCTTTATTGCCGATACCGCCAGCCTGCCGCTGATCGTCTCAAACCTGGTGAATATCGTCACGGCGGACTACTTCCGGCTCGGATTCAGTGACTATGCTGCGGTGATGGTGCCGGTTAACCTCGCCTCGGTTGCTGCCACCCTGGTTATGCTGCTGCTGTTTTTCCGTCGGGATATCCCGCACAGCTATGACCTGAGCAAGCTGAAGTCACCCGGCGAGGCGATTCGGGATCGCCGCACCTTTAACGCTGGCTGGCTGGTTTTGATTCTGCTGCTGGTCGGTTTCTTCGGCCTGGAACCGCTGGGAGTGCCGGTCAGCCTGGTGGCGGCGGTGGCGGCAGCTATCCTGCTGGCCGTGGCCCGTCGTGGTCGGGTGATTGATACCGGCAAGGTGCTGAAAGGCGCGCCCTGGCAGATCGTTATCTTCTCGCTTGGCATGTATCTGGTGGTGTATGGCCTGCAAAATGCCGGCCTGACCGACTACCTTTCTGCCGTGCTGAACCGCTTCGCTGAACATGGCCTCTGGGGTACCACGCTGGGAACCGGTTTGCTCACCGCCCTGCTCTCTTCAGTGATGAACAATATGCCGACGGTGCTGGTGGGCGCGCTCTCCATCGACGGCAGCAGCGCGCAGGGCGTAGTCAGAGAGGCGATGGTCTACGCCAATATTATCGGCTGCGATCTGGGGCCGAAGATCACCCCGATCGGTAGCCTGGCGACTCTGCTGTGGCTGCACGTTCTGGCGCAGAGAAACATCACCATCAGCTGGGGATATTACTGCCGCGTGGGGATAGTTATGACGCTGCCGGTGCTGCTGGTTACGCTGACGGCGCTGGCGCTGCGACTCTCTTTCTGACCTGACAAGCGGAACGTGCCAGTGCCGTTCCGTAACGGAGAATGCTTTATGCGAGACATCACTATTTATCACAACCCGGAATGCGGCACTTCGCGTAATACCCTGGCCCTGATCCGCAACAGTGGGGTCGAGCCGGCAATCGTGCTCTATCTGGAGACGCCGCCAACCCGCGAAACACTTAAAAAACTGATCGCAGAGATGGGCATCAGCGTGCGCGCCCTGCTGCGGCAGAATACCGAGCCCTACCAGCAGCTGGGGCTGGCGGATCAGCAGCTGAGTGATGATACGTTGCTGGACGCGATGCTGGCTTATCCGCTGCTGATTAACCGCCCAATCGTGGTGACGCCGCTCGGCACCCGGCTCTGCCGTCCTTCTGAGCAGGTGCTGGATATTCTGCCGGATCGGCAGCAAGGTGCGTTCAGCAAAGAGGACGGAGAAGCCGTCATTGATCAGCAGGGTAACCGCATCGGTGATTAACCACATTCTGCGAAGTTAACGATGTTCAGGCAACGGCGCGGCAGAGAATAACCGGGAATCTGCCGCACCACCGTCATCGCGTTAGCTGTTGCAGAGGTTTACCGGCGCGGCGCGTTCAGGCGAAGGGGGGCTGGTGGGGTGCGCGACGATCCGCCCCGTTAAACCGGCTGATCCCGGCAGTCAGCCGGGATCACTGTGCCATCTTAACCAGCGCTGCCCGCCATTTTTACCAGCAGGCGGAAGGCATTCTCAAACGCCGAGGGCGTGGCAAGATTTTGCCCATACAGGTTGTAGGCGGTGCCGTGGTTGGCGGTGGCAATCGGGACCGGCAACCCACCCTGAACCGTTACGCCGCGCTCAAAGCCCAGCATTTTTAGCGCCGTGGCGAACTGGTCGTGGTACATCGATACCACCGCATCCAGCTTACCGGTCTCCACCGCTTTATAGGTGGTATCCGCCGGGTAAGGCCCGTAAACGTCAATCCCCAGTGCTCTGGCCTGCGACATCGCCGGCTGGATAATCGTCTGCTCCTCATCGCCAAACAGGCCATTCTCGCCGCCGTGCGGGTTAAGCGCCTGCACGGCAATTTTGGGCGCGGCGATGCCAGCCTGACGCAGCGTACGATCCATCAGTGAAATCGTCTCCACCACACCGTTAACGCTGAGATTTTTCACGATATCGCGGAACGGAATGTGCGACGTCGCGCGTCCCGCCCAGAGATCATCTACCACGTTAACCTCACAGCAGAAGTCGTCAAACTTCAGCAGCTCAGCAAACCAGTGCAGCTCATCGCGATGCTTCAGTCCGCCCATGTGCATCGCCTGCTTATTCAGCGGCGCGAAGCAGATCCCCTGGGTAATACCCTGCTGGGTTAATTCGACGGCACGGGCCAGCGTCTCCAGGATATAGACGCCGCTTTGTTCGCTGGCGCTGCCATAGTGGAACGGCGTACGTCGGGACCAGTCGTGATTGAGCAGCAGCGGCCGGTCGGCGGTGAACGCAATTGCTGTGGTATCGGTGATTTCGTCATAGTCGAAACGCTGACCGGCAATGGCCATGCCTTTTTCCAGCTCATGGCGGTCCGCGATGATAATCACGTTAGCCAGCGCGCGCAGCGCCGGCTGTGACAGCACTTTCGCCACCAGCTCCGGACCAATACCTGCTGGATCGCCCAGCACCAGTGCAACAGAAGGTTTTTTCATCAGGGGTTCCTCAGTGATACGCATTTTTAACCGGCTCAACCGCGCCGCGAGAAGGAGCATCTTCAGACAAGGGAATATCTGGACGCATAAAGAAGGTCAGTACGATGCCCACCATCAGCAGAACCACCGAGCCGTAAAACGGCAGGCTCCAGTTACCGGTTTTGTCGATGATGATGCCAAACAGAATGGGCGAGATGATGCCTGCCACCGCCGAACCGGCGTTCACCAGCCCACTGGCGACACCGACATATTTAGGGGTGATCTCCATCGGTACCGCCCAGATCGGACCAATCGTCAGTTCGAGGCAGAAAAAGGCCAGACCGAGGCAGACCGTAATCACGGTCATATCGGTGGAACCGATCACCGGTATCAGCAGTAACCCGGCGGAAAGAAAGCTGAAGATAATCACGTTACGACGCGCAGCGACCACGTTGCCGGTGCGTTTCAGGATCCGGTCGCTAACCACCCCGCCGACCGTGTTGCCGACCACGCCGGAGAGAAAGACTGCCGAGGTAAACAGCGCTGACGATTTGAGATCCATGCCACGACCGTTCATAAAGAAAGTGGGCAGCCAGGTAAAAAACAGCCAGCCGGTCCAGCCGTAGCAGAAATAGACGCCCATGGTCGGGCCAATGCGTTTCAGCAGTGCCTTCCACGGCGTTGGCGCTTTAACCGTCAGGCTGGCATCCGGTTTTGGCAGGATTTTGCGCTCCTCCTCACTCATGTCGGCAATCAGATGTGGGTTGTCGCGGAAGCCGGCAATCCAGAATGCCAGCCACACCGCAGTGATGACCCCTAAGGCAATAAAGGAGAAACGCCAGGAGTGCAGCATCACCAGCAGCGCCACCAGTGACGGTGTCACCGCATTACCGAAGCGGGAGAAGGAGTGGGTGATGCCCTGGACGAAACCACGTTTTTCACTGGAGAACCAGAACGTCATGGCCCGTGCCTGGGAAGGCAGCGCGGCGCCTTCACCAATGCCTAACAACATCCGTGACAGAAACAGAGAGGCGAAGCCACCAGCAAAGCCGGTACAAACGGTAGCCACCACCCAGATGCTGCCGCAGATAATGATGGTTTTGCGGGCGCCGTAGCGATCGACAAACCAGCCGCCAACAATCTGGAAAACTAAATAGGTGTAAGCAAAAGCGGAAAAAATAAGTCCAAGATCGGTGTTGTTAAGGCCTAAATCCTGCTTAATCAGCCCGGCAGCTGTCGACAGGTTGACGCGATCGACATACATCAGAAATGACAGGGCGCAGAAAAGCGCCAGTATTTTCGTACTGTATCGGTTTTTCATAGAGGAACCTTGTGTGTTCAGGTCAGAGGTTGAATGTCGCTATCAGGCGGCGCAACGTAACGGGCAATCTATCCCGTAGGGGGAAGCGGTCTGCTACAACCATCGAAGCGCAGTGTGTGAGCTGGCATAGTCGTCCCTTTTTCTATTAGCGTTAACAGCAGAGGTTACTGCTTACGTTCATATGAACGGATGTTGTTCATTTGTTATATTTTATCGCCTATTTTTTGCCTGCTCATTGTGAGTACAATCACAATTATCCGGCTTTATAAAATTCATCGCTGGGGTTGTGAAGTCTGTCGCAGCAAAGCCGCCCAGGGATGAACATATGAACAATCAAAGGGTAAGCCACTAACAAAAGCTCAGCGGCTTTTTTAGTTTCTATGTTCGCGATGTGTGCAGATGCACGTCGTATTTTTGGCGGCTGGCGGCTGGCAACCGGCGGCTGCCGCAGGCAAACTGATGCGGCCCGGTAAAAGGTGTTCCGGGCCGTAAGCGGTTTGTTTTATTCGCGGAAAGGATATATTTGATTAATGGCACTGCCTGCCTGACCAGCCTGCGCTGACCACCACCGCAGCACAGGTCCGGGATAGCCGCCGCGTGTTTCGCCTGCTGATACGCACCGGGTGAGCGGGTTTGCCGCATCCGGCTGGCAGCTCACTGATTAACGAGGAAAACTATGCTCTGGCTGGTGTCAAAATATGCGATAACCGCATTTATGGTGGTGCTGATTTCCGAAACGGCCAAACGCAGCGATCGGCTCGGCGGGCTGCTGGCCGCCCTGCCGTTGGTCACCGTGCTGGTGCTGGTGTGGATGAAGCTGGAAGGCCAGACGGCGGAGAAAATTTCTGCCCACGCCTGGTACACTTTCTGGTATGTGGTGCCAACCCTGCCGATGTTTATCCTGTTTCCGTTTCTCCATCAGCGTTATGGCTTCTGGCTGACGCTGACCCTCTGCTGTGGCCTGACGCTGCTGCTGTTTGCGCTCTGGGCGATGCTGTTAAAACGTTGCGGCATTGCGCTCTGGTAACGCTCCGCCAGGTAGCGGCTGAAAGGCGATTGCGGGCTGCCGTTTAGCGACCCGCAATCGCCAGGCTGATCTAAGCGGTTCCGTTGCCGATCTGCCAGATAAAGGTCGGATCGCTGCCGTTAACCTGCCAGTCACCGACATTTCGCATTTTGTAGATCACCGGATTATGTGACGACAGCGTGCGGGCATTGCGCCAGTGACGGTCCAGCGCCTGACTGACGCGGGTGTCAGAGGCACCCAGCGCATTAAATAACTCACTGGCGGCGCGGGTGATCAGATCAACCGCAATGACCTGCGCCTGGGCTGATTCGACTTCCGCCAGCACATTAGCCGCGTGGCGTTGTACCTCATCGGCATCACCTTGCTGCAACACAAACGCCTGCTGCAATGAGTGGGTTGCGCGCGCCACCGCCGCCTCTGTCGCCCACGCCCAGCTGCTGATCTGACCCACCACCTGCAGCACCTGAACATCCTGCTTAACCTGGCCGGCATTACCGTGACTGTAGATTCGCTTACGCTGTGCCACGCCCTGCGCCACATCATGTACCACCGCCCGTCCAATGCCTGCCAGCGCGGCCAGCAACACATGCTGATAGAAGGCGGTCTGATAGCGAAAACGCTCGCTGAAGTCATAGACGTGTGGCTGTTCTACCCGCGCCTGATTAAAGCGCGTCGTCCCGCTGCCGGTCAGGCGCTGGCCAAAACCATCCCAGTCATCGTCGCGATCGACGCCTGTCTGATGGGTGCTGACCAGCGCGATAACATCGCGGCCGTTGTCGCTGCGCCGCGCATAGACATCAATCCAGTCAGCATACAGCGTGCCGGTGCTGTAAAATTTCTCGCCGCTGAGCCGCCAGCCCTGCTCCGCTGGCGTCACCCTGGTATTGACCTCACCCAGCTTAACCGCACCGATTTCACTCCAGCCACTGCCGACCAGTTCGCCATCAATAAAGCGACTAAACCAGCGACGCCGGTCGTCACTGTCCGGCTGATTCAGCCGATCCTCCACAAAGGCAAAGTGCGCCCGCAGCGCCTGCGGCAGGTTGGAATCCGCTGCGGCCAGCTCAGTCAGTAATTCGAACAGCTGCGGCAGCGAGACGCCGAATCCCCCCTCCGCCACCGGAATGCGCAACGTGCCAAATCGCGCCTGTTTCAGCCAGCGGATCGGCTCATCCAGCAGCACCCGATCGGCTTCGCGCGCAGCGGCACCTGCCGCAATGCGGTCGAAAACCGGTCTGAAACGGTGTTGCAGTGCGACGAAGTCGTTGTGGTTTAATTCAGACATGCTTTTCTCCTGATTCAGGTTGCGCATCAATGTCCTGTCGGGTGGGTTCAAAACGGATAACTAACAGGAAAACGATCGGAATAATGGCGGCGAGAGAGACGATCCAGAACAGATTGGTGCCGTAACGCGCCTGCAAAATTGGCAGGATAAACAGCGCCAACGCACTGCCAATCCCCGACAGGGAACGGCCAAAGCCAACACCGGTGGCCCGGATATGGGTGGGATAAGAGAGCGCCGGATAAATCATCATCTGCGCGCCGGGACCAAAACCTTCGGCAAACAGCCACAGGCCCAGCATCAGTACCGCAATCACCACCCCGAGCGTTGCCTGCGGATGGCCAATTAACGCCAGCGAGACCAGTGCGATAAACTGCAGTGCAAAACCGGCAATCGCGACATGCCGTGAGGGAAATTTCCACGCCAGCCGCATCCCCAGCAGCCCACCGGTAAAGGCAAACAGCGCATTCAGTCCCAGCGAGGCGGAAATGGTTTCAAATACGCCGGCACCGAGGAACTGCGCCAGGATCGACGGCAGGAAAAAGGCGATGGCGGTGTATTCGAATGAAATACAGATGTTCATCACTGCGGTGACCAGGGTGCGCTCAAGGTAGGGCTTCTGAAACAGCACCCGAAAACTCACCTCAGGCACCGCCGCGTGTTTCATCACCGGTTCAGCGGCTTTTTCTTCATGGGCGATAATGCCGTACGAGTCACGCAGAATGCGCACCGCGCCGCTTAAGTCGCCCTGATTAGCCGCCCACAGCGGCGACTCGTTCATAAACTTGCTGCGCACCGCGATAATCAATAGCGCCGGCACCGCACCGAACAGCAGCGAGGCGCGCCACAGCCAGTCGATATGCTCAGCCGGCAGCAGGAAATAGAGGGCGAAAATAATAAAGAAACAGGCTGACGATGCCGCGTACCACATCGGGCACCAGGCCGCGAGACGGGAGGCTTTATTTCCCTTGCCCGAGAATTTTGAAAACTCCGCCAGATAGGCCATGGCCACCGGCAGATCAATCCCCACCCCAATGCCCATCAGAAATCGCGCACCAATCAACACCCACACGTTGGGTGCCAGCCCCGCCGCAATAGCCGATACCACAAAGAACAGCATGTCCGCCATAAACACCGAATAGCGGCCATATTTATCGGTCAGCCATCCCCCCACCAGATTACCCACAATGGTGCCGATCATAATCGATGAAGTTACCAGGCCGGTGAGGGTCGGCGTCAGACCAAACTCCTTCACCACATCATCGATACCGTAAGAGAGCGTGGTCAGATCGTAGGCATCGAGAAACACGCCGCCCAGCGCCAGAAAAACAATCCAGCGCGCGTAGCTGTTTTTTTCGGCACGGCTATTGATCAGTTTCGCCACATCACTCACCGAGCGCACCGGTGCCGAATGTGGTGGAGGGACGTTCAGGGTGTCGTCAATATTCAGTGTACTCATGATATCCTCGTTATTGTATTCAGCAGGTGACCCGGTGTTTATATGAATTAACCGGACGGTAAACAAACAACAAATACAGATAACTATTTCATTTATATCAATAACTTAAACATGAATTTCAGGCAGCAAAAAACCCGGATGAATCGTCCGATTCACCCGGTATTTTTAAAACATGAATCTTTTTATTCAGCCGAAACCGGCACCAGCACACCTTTTACCAGCGGATCCTGGGTCTGTTTTAACCACTGCTGCAAACGCGGATCGGCAAAAGCTTTTTTCAGCCTGATAATATTGTCGTCCGACAGCCAGCGGGTGCCAATCACCAACTGTGAGGCGAAGGTTCGTGGCGCGGGCGGAAATAAGATCCCTTTATCGCGCGGTACTTTTCCGGCATCAAACTGCGAAACATAACCAATGGCGGCATCCACTGAATTCAGCGCGCGAGGCATGGTTAATAAATCCAGTTCCTTAAATACCCACTGATGCGGATTATCTTTAATATCCCGCAGTCTGGCGGTCCGTGGCTCTATCGACGGATCGAGTGTCAGTAACCCGATGCGCTGCAACAGCCACAACGCCTGCCCCTGATTAGCCCCATCGTTTGGCACTACAATCACCGCGCCTGGCGGCAGATCGCTGATGGAACGGTAACGATCGGAGTAAATGCCGAAAGCCCACTGGAACAGCGGTTGGGTTGCCGTCAGCTCAAACTTATTTGCCTCGACAACCTGTTTAAGCCACCACTGATGCTGATAAACCGTGGCAGCGTATTGCCCTTCGGCTACGGCGCGATCGGCCTGCACCGGATCCTGCAAACCGGCTGCTTCCAGCTTAATGCCATAGTCAGGCGCAATATGTTGCGCCACATACTCGATTAGCCGTGCCTCACCGGCCATTGCCGGCTCAAAATGGACCTTCAGCGTGCTGCCAAAGGTCACCGCCCGGCTCTGGTGAGCAAAGGTAAACCAGGCAATGCCGGCGATCACCACCAGCACCATCGCGGCAACTGCCCACGGCCATTTTTTCTTTTGTCTGATTTCAAAGTCGTGATGTGTCATAACCGATGTTTTCCCTGATGAGGTTGCAGTGCCGCAATAACACGGTCACCCAAAAACTGAACCAGCTGGATAGTGACAATCAGCACGATGATGGTGGCAATCATGATGTGTTGATCAAAGCGCTGATAACCGTAAACCACCGCCAGATAGCCAATACCGCCCGCGCCGATGGTGCCGGCGATAGCGGAATATTCGATCATTGAGATCAGATTCAGCACCACCGCAGCGACGATAGCCGGCAATGCTTCACTGAGCTGGGCGCGGGTAATGATTTGCCAGACTGAACCGCCCGACACCAGCCCAACAGCCGTCACCTCGGCGGGCAATTCCCGTAACGCGTTTTCGACCAGCCGGGCGAAAAACGGCGTGCCGGCAATGATCATCGGCACTACCGCGGCCGGAATACCGATGGTGGTGCCGGTCAGCCAGAAGGTAAAAGGAATGATCGCTGCCATCAGCACCAGAAAAGGCAGCGACCGGCCGATGTTAACGAGGCCACTCAGGCTGCGATGAAGCATCGGCTGCGGAAACAGCCCCTGCCGTGAGCTATTAAACAACACCACACCCAGCACGCCGCCGAACGTCACCACAAACAGCATGACGATGATGACCATCAGCCAGGTTTCACCATAGGCGGGCAGCATCAGCGCAGGGAGCTGGCTCCACGGCGTATCCTGGCTGATGACGTCGGCGGGCTTCATACGGCCTCCCGCAGGAGCGGACGCTGATCGAGCAGCCCGGCATGAATGCCAAATAGCCCAAGCTGTTCAATCAGCTGAGTCGGCGTGACGGCGCTGTGCGAAAAGCGGATCGCCACCTGCATTCGCCCGGCCAGCGCGCCACCCACCTGCTCGACGTGCGCCGCCAGCAGATCGACCTGCACGCCAAACCGCTGCGTCAGCTGGCTGATCCAGTCGGGAGCGATCGGACGATCGCCGTAGGTGAGC
Source organism: Pantoea sp. AN62 (assembly GCF_050432985.1). Classification (NCBI taxonomy): domain Bacteria; kingdom Pseudomonadati; phylum Pseudomonadota; class Gammaproteobacteria; order Enterobacterales; family Erwiniaceae; genus Pantoea; species Pantoea sp. AN62. Next base: position 277,442 of record NZ_JBNPYB010000002.1, read on the forward strand.
TGCAGCAGCAGGTCGCCATGGCCGGCGAGCGGCCGTAGCGGGAACAGCTGTTGTCCGAGTGAGGAGTCCGGGCTGGCGAGCAAGGTGCGTAACGCACCCTGATGCACCAGCCGGCCCTCGGCGATCTGCGCCACCGCGTCAGCCGCGCGCCGTACCACATCCATCTCATGCGTAATAAAGATGATCGATAAGCCGAACTGGTCACGCAGGGTTTTGAGTAACGTCAGAATCGCGCTGGTGGCGTCGGGATCGAGGCCGGAGGTCGCTTCATCAGCCAGCAGCACCGACGGTTTAAGCGCCAGTGCACGGGCGATCCCCACACGCTGACGCTGGCCGCCTGACAGCTGCGCCGGATAAAAGTCCGCCTTCGCACTCAGGCCGACGCTCTCCAGCAGCGTCCCGACGTGACGTTTGATCTCACCCGGCACCACGCCGAGCCATTCCAGCGGCAGGGCAACATTCTGCCAGGCGGTTTTACGTTGCAGCAGAGCCGATGACTGAAAGACGGTGCCAATCGCCCGGCGTTTGCGGCGCAGCATTTCCCCGCTGTAGTGCGACAGATCCTCACCATTGACCCGGATGCTGCCCGAGGTTGGCTTCTCCAGCAGACTGATGCATTTCGCCAGCGTCGATTTGCCCGCACCACTCGGCCCGACCACAGCAGTGATCGAACCGGCGGGCACGCTCAGGGTAATCGCGTTGAGCACCTCAATGGTGCGATTGTTCGGCGCGGCGTAGCTTTTGCACAAACCCTCGATCTCAATCATGAGGCCTCCGCGCTTTTAATCCGTGCTTCTGCCGCAGCAGGCCAGCGATAACCGGCAGCCGGATGTGGTAACGCCAGCCGCGGCCCCTGACCAAACAGCTTTTCACGCAGCGTACCCGGCTGATAATCCTGTTTGTAGACGCCACGCCGCTGCAACTCCGGCACCAGCAGCCCGACCACGTCGGTAAAAGTTTCATGCGTCACGGCATAGGCGAGATTGAAGCCGTCAACGTCCGTCTCCTCTACCCAGCTCTGCAACTCATCGGCAACCGTGGCGGCACTGCCCACCAGCAGCGGACCAAAACCGCCAATCCCGACCCAGTCTGCCAGTCCCTGCACCGTCCACTGACGATCGGGATCGGCGGTTGAAAAGGTCTCCACCGCCGACTGAATGGCGTTGGTGTGCAGATGTTTTAATACCTGATCCGGCTGATACTGGCCGAAATCGATACCGGTCCAGCCGGAAATCAGCGCCAGTGCGCCTTCGTAGCTGACATAGCGTTTGTATTCGGTCCATTTGTCCTGCGCCGCCCGATCGGTCTCGCCGACAATCACCGTTTGCAGATTAAAGATCAGAATCGATCGCGGATCGCGTCCCGCTTCGGCCGCCCGTCGCCGGATATCCGCCACGGTCTTTTTCAGCAGCACTTTCGACGGCGCGGCGACGAAAACGCACTCGGCATGGCCGGCTGCGAAGGCTTTACCACGGCTGGAGGCCCCGGCCTGATACAGCACCGGCGTGCGCTGCGGCGACGGTTCGCACAGATGAATACCCGGCACCTGGAAGAATTTGCCCTGATGATTAATCGGATGGATCTTATGCGGATCGCTGAAGATACGGCGTTCACGATCGCGCAGAATCGCGTCCTCCTCCCAGCTGCCCTCCAGCAGCTTGTAGATCACCTGCAGATATTCGTCGGCATAGTCGTAGCGGGCATCATGATCGGTTTGCGTCTGGTGACCGATATTGCGCGCCCCACTTTCCAGATACGAGGTGACGATATTCCAGCCGACCCGGCCTTTGGTGAGATGATCAAGGGTTGAGAGGCGACGGGCAAACGGATAAGGATGCTCAAACGACAGCGACGCCGTCAGGCCAAAACCAAGATGTTCGGTGACCAGCGCCATCGGAGTGATTAACGCCAGCGGATCATTTACCGGCACCTGCGTGGCCTGACGAATCGCCGCCTGATTGTTGCCGTTCAGCACGTCATACACGCCCAGCACGTCGGCAATAAACAGCCCATCAAATTTGCCACGCTCCAGCAGCCGCGCCAGATCGGTCCAGTATTCCAGATCTTTGTACTGCCAGGATCGGTCGCGCGGATGGGCCCACAAGCCGGGTGACTGGTGACCGACACAGTTCATATCGAAAGCATTAAGGCGAATTTCACGTTGCGATGGCATAGCGACTCCTGAGCGGATGCGGCAATTGCTTGCCGCCCACGTTTAATTATCGATTGGGTTTACAGGTTAGTTTTAGTGCGTGAGTGAGCCGGGACATCGCTCATGGTGAGGAGAATGGGTGCCCGCTAGCAGGTGCTGCGCCACGGATTCCGCGTGTTCGGCCACCTGCGGCAGTCCCATCAGCTCGCCAAAATGCCCGCGCGCCGCCGGTCCGGCCACATAGAGCTGCGGGTTGGCCGCGCCCTGCGCGTTCAGGGTCTGCGAAAGTGCGTTTACGTGGATACCCAACGCCAGCGGATCGGGCTGGATCACCCCGTCAGCCTGCAACTGATGCAGTAACGGGCTGCTGCTCAGCAGCGCGCCATGAGCCGGTCCGGTAGTGACAATCACTTTATCGACCCGAATCGTAGTGGCATCCCCGCCCCGCAGCCCCAGCGTCAGGCTGAGCTGCTGTTCGATGACGTCGGCGGCTAACAGGCGGGCAGCCAGTACCGTCAGCTGGCCGCTGGCCTGCTGCTGACTGAGTACCGCGCTGACCTGCGGCGCAATCCGGTAGCGGTGTACGTCCCACCACGGCCGCAGATGCTGCAAAAAGCGCCGCTGTTCCGCCAGCGAGAGGCTTTGCCAGATGCGCTGTCCGTTGCGGCGGATATCATCCAGCACCAGCTGCCACGGCAGGTTCTGCACGGCGGCTAGCCTGATCTCCTGACGGATCCGGTGCAGCCAGCCACGCGCCGTCGCCGGCTGTGGCTGCGCGTAGTCCAGCGTCAGGTTGTCATAACTGCCGCTGAGGTTCGGGCGTGGCAGTTGTCCGCGCCGTGAGAAAACGGTGAGGGTGCCGTGGTGCCCCTGACGATGCAGTGAGGCCACCACATCGGACATGGTTAAACCCGAGCCGATAATGGCCACGCGATCGCCCGGCGCAACCTGTGCCAGCGCATCGCGTTGCCACGGATTCGCGATCACGGCCGGATGATGCAGCAAAGGTTGCAGCAATGCCGGCAACGCGGGCGGCGGATGACTGATCGCCAGCACTACGTGGTCGGCCTTTAGCTGCTGGCCGGAGGCGGTCGTCACCACGCCATCACGCAGGGTAACGGCCCGATCACACAGGTGGCTGAGCTGCACCGCAGAGTCCGCCCGCGCCTGGTTAAACTGCTGGTTGACCCAGCGGCCAAACTGACCGCGCTGCGGGTAAACATTGCCATCCGGCCACAGCGCATCGGGATCGGCCTGTACGCCAGTCGAGGCCCGGAACCAGCGATCGAAAGCGCCGTCCGGGTCACCGGCTAGCTGCATCCGGGCGGCGGGTACGTTGATGCGGTGGGCCGGATCGACCGTACCGTACGCCACACCCTGACCAGGCTGCTCGCGCGGTTCAATCAGCGTGACCCGTAATCCCGCCGGACCCAGCCGCGCCAGATGAATCGCCAGCGCGGTCCCGGTAAATCCGCCACCAATAATAACGATGTGCTGTTGTGACATACGTGGCCTTTTCCTCTGTTAACGCGCGCTGGCTGGTTTATCCGGACGACGGTCGCCACCGATGGTTTCACCAAACGGCCCGGTATTCACCCGACGCTGCTGTTTATCGGTGTTCGCCGCCAGCGGCAGCAGCGGCATCACCAGTTCGGCGAAGCGATGGGCCTCCTCAAGGTGCGGATAGCCGGAGAAGATAAAGTTCCCGATGCCCAGCGCCTGATATTCACGAATGCGATCGGCTACCTGTTGTGGATTGCCCACCAGCGCGGTACCGGCACCGCCACGCACCAGCCCGACCCCAGCCCACAGGTTCGGCCCGATGCGCAGGCTGTCGCGTGAGCCCTGATGCAGCGCACTCATTCGCGCCTGGCCGGCTGAATCCATCCGGGCAAAAATTTTCTGCGCTGCTGCGATGGTCTCTTCATCCAGGTGAGCGATCAGGCGGTCGGCGGCGGCCCAGGCTTCCTCTTCAGTCTCACGAACAATGACATGCAAACGAATACCGTAAGAGAGTGTGCGCCCCTTTTCTGCGGCGCGCTGGCGCACCACGGCCAGCTTCTCAGCCACCTGCCCGACCGGCTCGCCCCAGGTGAGATAAGTATCGATCTGCTCAGCCGCAACGTCGATAGCCTCGTCCGACGATCCACCAAAATAGAGCGGAGGACCATCCTGCTGCACCGGCGGAAACAAAATTTCAGCCCCTTCAACCCGAATGTGCTCGCCGCTGAAATCGACCTTTTCGCCCTTCAGGAGTCGCGAATAGACGGTCAGAAATTCCCGGGTAACCTGATAACGCTCAGCATGACTGAGGAAAATGCCGTCACCTTTGTTTTCCACTGGATCACCGCCGGTCACCACATTGATCAGCAAGCGCCCCTCTGACAGGCGATCGAGCGTGGCCGCCATCCGCGCCGCCAGGCTGGGCGGCTGCAGGCCGGGACGAACCGCCACCAGATAACGCAATTTTTTCGTCATTGGTGCCAGCGCAGCGGCCACCAGCCATGAATCCTCGCAGCTTTTGCCGGTCGGGATTAATACGCCGTAGTAGCCAAGGTTATCCGCAGCTAACGCAACTTGTTGTAAATAGGGTAGATCTACCGCTCTTCCACCCTCGGTGGTGCCAAGATAACGTCCGTCACCATGGGTAGGCAAAAACCAGAACAGGTTAAGGTTTGCGTGTGTTGCGTCGCGCATTAGCAGATTCCTTTATAACGATATTTGAATTTAATACATAGCAGCCATTCATTTGGTTATATGTGGTTTAGCAGAGAACGTGCCAACCGCGCAGTTTATATTATTACTTTTAATTCAACGGCTTATATTTTTCGATAATCAATAGCCTCTGTTGCCAATGCAACAACTGCGGTGACAGGCTGCTGCATTGGCAACTTTTTGCCGTTGGCAGCCTCTCGTTTCCGGCCTGCTGTCACGCTATCGTCATGGCTGGCTTTTCTTGCAGGGGAATGAGATGCAGATTTCCGGTCCGGAGCTAATTGATCCCGCCTCACGTGCGTTTAAAAACGTGCTTGATCAGCTCGCACCTACCGATGCGACGGTTCTGATTATTGGTGAAACGGGCACCGGCAAAGAGGTGATGGCGCGTTATCTGCATCATCACAGCCCGCGCAGCCAGCATCCTTTCCTGGCGGTCAACTGTGGCGCGCTGACCGAAAGTCTGGCCGAGTCAGAGCTATTCGGTCATGAAAAAGGGGCCTTTACCGGTGCCCAGGATCGGCATCTGGGCTGGTTCGAAGCCGCAGAAGGCGGCACGCTGCTGCTGGATGAGATAGGCGAACTGAGTCTGCCGTTACAGGTCAAACTGCTGCGGGTGTTGCAGGAGCGCGAAATCATCCGGGTAGGATCGTCAAAAGCGGTCAAGGTCAACGTCCGGGTGATTGCCGCGACCCATGTCGATTTAGCGGTGGCGATCCGCGAACGGCGTTTTCGCGAGGATCTGTTCTACCGGCTGAATGTCGCCAGTGTGACGTTGCCGCCGTTGCGCCAGCGCTGTGAGGATATTCCGCTACTGGCCGGTCACTTTCTGCAACTTTATGCCCGGCGTCTGGGACGTCCGCAGTTGCGGCTTAGCGAGGACGCCATCGACACGCTGCGTGACTACCCGTGGCCGGGCAATATCCGCGAACTGGAAAATACGCTGCATAACGCCGTGCTGCTGAGTACTGGCGCCCTGATCACGCCGCAGCAGTTGCGGTTAGGGCCGGTTGCCAGCAGCGAGGTGCCGCAGGGTGAAGAGGCACTGAGTCGTTTTCTGCGCCAGCAGATGCAGGAGAGCGACAGCCCGATCTACCCGCGCGTGATCGCCGCGCTGGTGAAAAATGCACTGGAGCTGAGCCACGGCAATCAGGTACAGGCGGCGTCGCTACTCGGCATCAGTCGTCATACCCTGCGCACCCAGCTCGGGCACCTTGGGGTGATAAAGCCGCGCCGCAACCTGATGCGTCAGCGCGATCCGTCGCTGCTGCAACCGGTCCGACCGGAGCGGGAACTGCGTATTGGTTATCAGAAATTTGGCAATCTTGGCATTCTGAAAGCGCGACAGACGCTGGAGAAACAGCTGGCGGGCCAGGGCGTGAGCGTATTGTGGAGCGAGTTCCCGGCCGGACCGCAGCTGTTACATGCGCTGAGTAACCATGAGATCGATTTCGGCACCACCGGTGAGGTACCGCCGCTGTTCGCGCAGGCCGGCAACAGTCCGATGGTGTATGTCGCCTGGGAGCCCGCTGCGCCGCAGAGCGTGGCGTTGCTGGTCACCCATGACAGCCCGGTGCGGCAGATCGCGGACCTGCGGGGAAAACGTATCGCAGTCAACCGGGGATCTAACGTTCACTATCTGCTGTTACAGATTCTGGATGAAGCCGGTCTGGCGCTGGATGAGGTACGCATCGTTTATGCTCCGCCAAAATATCCACTGACGCCCAGCGATCTGAACGCGGTTGATGCCTGGATGATGTGGGATCCGCTACTCAGCGATGCGGAGAAATCGGGCCAATTACGGGTGATCGCCGATGGCGTCGGGCGGGTCAACAATCATCAGTTCTACCTGGCTGAACGCGGGTTTGCTGCCCATTCGGCCGATCTGCTGCAACGGCTGCTTGACGCGCTGGAGCAGACCGGGCGTTACATCGATGCAAACCGTCACGAAGCGGCTGAACTGTTATCCGGCGAGCTGGGCATCCCGACCGCCTCACTGCAGCATGCGCTGGCGCGGCGCAGTCATCAAACCCAGCGGATGAACCTGGCGATTATTCGTGAGCAGCAGATCATTGCTGACCGCTTCTATGCGCTCGGCCTGTTTAATCGGGCGATAAAAGTGCGCGACACCGTCTGGCAGCAATAACGTTTTTTAGCTAAGCATAGAATTTTTCATCGCTAAGCGCTTTAAGCGCCGTTTGTTATGTTGCGCTGATTACAACCAGACTCAGGAAAGAGAGATGAAAAAAGTTTTACTCAGTGCGCTTATTGTCGCCGCGCAGGCGGGGATGATTTTCACTACTCAGGCTGAACAGTCACCGCAGACGGTTAACATCGGCTTTCAGAAAGCCAATATCTTCGCCCTGCTGAAGTATCGCGGCACGCTGGATGAGACCTTCAGGAAACAGGGGATCGCGGTGCACTGGGTCGAGTTCCCGGCCGGGCCGCAGATGCTGGAAGGACTGAACGTGGGCAGTATTGACCTTGCCGCCACCGGCGATGCTCCGCCCACCTTTGCGCAGGCGGCGAATGCCGATCTGGTTTATCTGGCGCACTCCCCGGCCAATCCACAGACTGAAGCCATTGTGGTGCCGGCTAACTCCCCCATCAAAAATGTGGCGGATTTGAAAGGTAAGCGGGTGGCGCTGAATAAAGGGTCGGACGTCAACTATCTGCTGGTGACGGCGCTGGAACAGGCGGGCCTGAACTATAAAGATATCACTCCGGTCTATTTACCGCCGGCGGATGCGCGCGCGGCATTTCAGCGTGGCGCGGTCGATGCCTGGGTTATCTGGGACCCTTACTATGCTGAAGTGGAAACCAACGCCAACGCCCGGCTGATAAAAAATGCTGAAGGGCTGGTGCCGCATTACACCTTCTATCTTGCCAGCCGTAAGTTTGCTGAAAGCTATCCGCAGACCGCACTGCAGGTAATCGACCAGCTTGGCACCCTCAGTAGCTGGGCCAATCAGCACCCGCAGGAGGCAGCAAAAATCATGTCCTCGTCAACCGGCCTGCCGCAGCCAATCTGGCAACGTGCGCTGGCGAGAATGCCTTACGGTGCGCAGTGCATGACGCCGGAGGTCTTTACGCAGCAGCAGGCGCTGGCCGATAAATTTACCGGGATTGGGTTATTGCCGGTGAAAGTAGACGTCCGCAGCGCGACCTGGTCGCTGGATAAAAAATAAAGCGCCAGTCTTCGAATCAGCGCTGCCGACTGGCCGGAATGCAGAATGGCCGATCGGCAGCGCCGGTGAGATTTATTTCTTCTTCGTCAGCATCGATTTTAAATCGGCAAACGGATTATAGGTTGCTGTGCCCACATCATCCTGCGCGTCCTCTCCCGCCACCACGTTGGTGCCGTACTGATCGGCTTCGGTGTACTTCGAGTGCTCGTGGTCGTGACAATAGAGACACAATAGCTCCCAGTTGCTGCCATCTTCCGGGTTATTGGTGTGATCGTGATCGATATGGTGCACGGTTAATTCACGCAGGTTCGAATAAACGAACTCGCGTGAGCAACGTCCACACACCCACGGATAGATTTTTAACGCTTTTTCACGATAGCCACTTTCCAGCCGCGTGTAGTTTTTCGGGATCAGAGCCATTGCCGATGTTACCTGTTAACAAGAGTATTTTAGCGGGTATTTAAGCCAGCCAGTCTGCTTAACAAGGTACATTAAGTTGCAAATTAAGTCCGCATTTCGCCGCCAGCGGTGAGGCAAATCCTGCGCTGCCGGACGCCAGTCAACAAAGCAACGCGGGCACGTCAAACCCCTATCTGCGCCTCAAGGCGCTGCAGGCCAATAAAATTAATGCACTGGAAAATAAACAGCGCCAGCACTCATTGACGCTCTACCGGCTGCGACATCTCCTGGCCAGACACGGTAGAGAAGATCCTTTCAGCATTATCGCAACGATTCTGGATTCCTGCTTAACCTGTAATACCTGCCCACTACGGCGGGCCCGCTCTTCCTTCTTACCGTGACTTATCTGGTATTGCCACCGGGAGTATTGTGCGTTATTGTGTTTACATATTGTGAACTACTGAAGGGAATCACTTAATGCACGTCATTTCAAAAGAGCCACTTGAGCAAGCGGCACGGCTCTTTCCAAACGATGCCTTAGCCATAAAGGCGCTGTATCGTCTGGTTCGCGAAACAGATTTCAAATCGCCGGATGAACTGCGTGCCGCCGTGCCAAGCCTGGATAATTTTAAGTACCGCAACAAGTGGTGGGTTTTAGATGTAGGTGGCAATAACTTACGAGTGATCGCCTACATCAACTTCGTGAATAAGCGCTTTTACGTGAAGCACATCGCCACCCATGCTGAATACGATAAGCTGACTCGCTACTATCGGGAGAATAAAGAATGATCGTCGACACCAATAAAGCTATCGAGGCAACAAAACAACTGGTCGCCGCCGTCCCTTTCCTGGGGGGCAGTGTCTCCGAGAAGGACTACCGTGACGCACTGGCGCTGGTAGACTACCTGATCGACCACGACGACGAAAACCCGCTGATTGACTTCCTGGCGGCCAAAATCGCCGACTATGAGGATAACAGCGAGCGCTTTGCCGAGTTTAATAACTCAGTTGATGAAATGCCGGTGGGCGTCGCTCTGCTGCGCACGCTGATTGACCAGCATAAGCTGACCTACTCCGATCTGAAGGAAGAGATTGGTTCTAAATCCCTTGTAAGCCAGATCCTCTCCGGCCAGCGTTCCCTGACGATCTCACATATCAAGGCGCTTTCAGCCCGGTTCGGCGTGAAGCCGCAATGGTTCCTCTAACCTTCGCCACCAGCCCGCTTAACAGCGGGCTTTTTATTTCCCACAGAAAGATGCGTTGACCCGCAACAAGTGACTTTCTGCACCATCGCCATAAGCCCGGGGCTGAAGAGACTCTTTTCAAACTTCCCCGGACGGCACAAGCCAGCGCACCGGGCTACTCTTCTTTTAGTGAACAAACCGCCCACCAGCGATTTTTTCTTCTCAGAGGTTCCGAGGGATAAGAAGATCTGCGCCGTGGTTCTGACTGTGGGCAAGCCCGCAATGATGACCGTCTTCTGGGTTAACGGCACGTTATCGAACGCGTAAGGCGCTGCGCCATGCCCGCCGACTTTATCGCCGCCCAGATTAGGTTGATCTCGTTAAACGCCAGCATTGAAGCAGCCCGGGCAAATGTTCATAGACGAGGCTTCCCGGTCATTGCCAGCGCGATCCGCACGCTGACGCAAAGAACCGCTGACATCACCGGCCAGATTTGAGGGCTTCAGAGACAAATCAAAAATTCAGCTGACGAGGCAGATAATGGTTAAGACTGCACCGTGCAGTCTGTTAGGCGATAAGGCTTACGCTGCCAGGCTCGATAATCAACCTACAGGTTGAAACGCACGCGCTGGCATAGCAACATCATTGCAAGGGTAAACCGCAACATGGAGGAAGCATGACACCACAGCTTGAGACTCAACGGCTGCTGCTCGAACCGCTTCAGCGTCACGACGCAGCAGCTATTCAGGTACTGTTCCCGCAGTGGGAAATTGTGCGTTATCTGACGGCTGCCATACCCTGGCCCTACCCCGACGGCGCCGCGCAGGATTACGTCGATAATATCGCATTACCCGCGATGCAGGCCGGACAGGCCTGGTGCTGGACCATCAGGCGGCAGGAAAAACCTGAACAGCTCATCGGTCTTATTGAACTGCGCGATCAGGAAAATGATAACCGGGGTTTCTGGCTGGTGCCGGAATGGCAGAGGCACGGCTTTATGACGGAAGCGTGCCAGGCGGTGAACGCTTTCTGGTTCAGGACGCTGGGCCGGCCGGTGATGCGGGTGCCGAAAGCCGCGATCAATAGCGGCTCGGTATCAATCTCACGTCATTCCGGAATGCGGTTGATTGAAACCGGCAAGAAAGCCTATGTCGCCGGTCTGCTGGACTATCAACTGTGGGAGATGACGCGCGATGAGTGGTGTATGCGGCAATAAAATACCGCTCTGGCGGGCTTTCTCAGGCGGCAGGCCGGGCTTTTAGTCCGACTGGCGTATCGCCAGTGTCGGCCCGATACCGCTGATGGCCGGTTGCCCAGCCCGCAGGGCACATTGCCCACCGGACAACCTGATAACTGCTCCTGTTCTGCCCACTTACATCGCCATCTGCTGAGCGGACTTCAGATGCTGCTCAACTACCGGAATGTGCGCGTCAGCCAGCGCCTTCACATCCGGATCCTTGATCTTACTGGCGTCACTTTGCAGCTTCGACAGCACCATCTTGTGATCCATGGTGCCGGCATTTTCCATGTACATCTTGTCAAACGCGCCGCCGCTCTGCTTTTCCAGCGTGGCGGCCATCGCCGTGTGTTTGGCGTCCGGCTCCGTCGGCAAGGTCACACCCTTTTGCTGGGCGACCATTTGTACTTTGCTCAGGGCGTCGCCATGGTCTTTAACCATCTGCTGGGCAAACGCTTTGACTTTGCTGCTTTCAGCCTTAGTCAGGGCGATCTTTGCGGCGGCAATTTCATTGATATTGGCCTGTGCCATGTCTTTCAACGCTTTTTCGTCGCCGGCGCTGAGCTTAGCCTTCGATCCATTCTGCATAGCAGCGTCCGCAGCGCTGGTCGTTGTCTTTGCCTGCACGCCGACAGTGCTGAACATTGCTGCGAATAGCGATACGGCTATCAGACCTTTAAGGGTTTTACTCTTTTGCATTTTGTTCTCCCGATCGTCATGGTGAGGTCAGTATTAATTCATTAATCGTGAACAGTCTCGTCGTGAAATAACAACTTCACTGGTCAGTATAGTGGATCAATGATTTGAGCCAGCCAGATGCGCTATTTTCTTTAACCGGGACGGCAGAAAATGCCGAAAGCAAAAAGCGGGAATCGCACCAGAAAAAATTTAAAGCGAAGGGCGGAAAGATGGTGTTTCACTCACTCGCCCGCACTACTGATTCAGAACAATCATTCTGCCGTATCGCTAAAAATGCTATTCATTCGGGTATACGATTCTGAATATCGGTCATAATAGCAGCAGTAATCAGAGCAAATCTTTGAAGCATATTAACGTCCGCTTAAGGCCAGACGCGGACGCCGATTGGTATATTCACAACAAAGGTAAAGTTGTACGGTTTCGCTTAGCCGGGCGAACAGATAATTATCTGTTCTGACTGAATGACAAGCCGACCGAAACAATGCAATGTCGCTGATAATGCAATGTCGCTGATGACGCACTCCGTTTGTTTGCCGCAATGAAATCCTTTTTTCTGGTAGCTCACGGCACGACAAGCGGCGGACAATTTTGTGCAGAAGTGGCGGCAGCAACCGCACACTCTGTTTTTTCTGGCGCGTAACACTAACGATCCCGCTTCTGATGCCGATAACTCCCTTTCTTACACTATATGAAGGAACATGTATGTACTGTGTACGCCCTTTAATCCGGCCACTTTTTTTTCTGACGCTGCTGCCCTTTTCTCTGGTTCAGGCTGCGGATAATCCTGTATTGACCGGCGGCAAAACTAACCCCTTTTCGGTCACCAAAATCCACGATCGTGTGAATTACATGGTGTCGTTAAACTTCAATAATGGAAAAACAGCTCAGCAATGGCGATCCGTTGATTGTAAGCACGGCACGGCACAGCTTCTGTACAAGGATTTATTGAATGAGAGCGGGCTTACTAAAGCTCGCTTTTACGGCAATAGTTACCTCCGCTATGCGCCGGCACAGGATGACAGTCAAATGACGGCAGAGGATATTCGCAAGGTTTGTCAGTTACCCATAAAAGAGGCACGCTGGGAAAAATTATCAGCCACGTCTGAGTACGGTACTACCAACCTTGTCGATGTGAATAGCATTGAGCATATTGGTGATATTTTATCGGTGCGCATGGGATATGACTTTGCAGATATCATCTGGGAACCGCCTTATGACGCCCCGCTTGAATTAAAAATTGAGCATTACCTGTATAACTGTAAAACCCATCAGGGTGATGCTGTGGCTGCAATGAACGTCGACAGTGAAGGCCGCGTTACCGATTCACTCATCACTGCTGATATCATTCGTCGCAAGAGTAGCTTCAAAATTGACGGCCAAATGACCCAACGCTTTGAGCAACTCTGCCAGTTACCCGCAGGGAAAACTTTCAGAGCCGAAGGACACTTTGTCCCTGCGGCTAATAAGCCAGCATCAAAGCTGATGGGGCCAACAATGCCCGATCTGAGCAATAATAATCCGCAGTGGCTGAGTAAATTCCCTCTTTCAGCAGCCATTGAGCATCAGGCACAGTCACTGATTAAACCCTGGGCGCTTCCGCGCTTTAAGCAGGTTCGCTATACCACGGTCAGCGCTCTGGGTAAGGTTAAAGTACAGCTGGATGCACAAGCAGATGGTTATATACGCAAACTGGAAGACTATGGTATCTGGACGGTGCAACGTTTAACGCTGGCTAATCAGCTACAGCTGAAGTTCACAATGTCCATCAGTAATGGTGCTTCGCGGCTTAACACGTTGCAGACGGATCTGCGTTTCCCGTTAGTGACCGGACAACACTATCAGGCGAAATGGGAAAGCATTGATGCCGATAAGAAAGTCACTGCTTCAGCGTTACGTTGCGACGTAACCGATCAGGGGGATGCGCATGAAATTTCACCTGAGTTTAGTGGGAAATATCTGCTGGTTAAGTGTGATGAAACTGACGAAGGGCAACCGGGTAGCAGTGATAAATTTGCCTGGCTGCAGGACCTCAATATTTTCGTCCCGGTCGCGACGCAAATAAGTGGTAAACCTGAAAGCCTGGTCACGCTGGAAGATGTCAAAGTGATGCGTTAATAATAATCAGGCTCGCCGCTTTAATCGGTGAGCCTGATAGTTGAATAATCCCCTGAGGGTTAAGTCATGCACTCTCGTGGAAAAACCAGCGATCGGTCGATTATGTGTCACAGAGGCAGCTAGAGGTTATTTCAGGGTGGCACCTGCTGTAAAAGAAAATGACGGAGTTCAGCTGTTAATTCGTCTGGTGCCTCTTCTGCCATATGGTGACCGCTCGCGATGGCTTTACCCGTGACATCGGCTGCCCAGTTTTTCCAGATCCCCACTATATCGCCATATAACGCCTCCAGATCGTCATATTTTGACCATAAACAGAGCGTCGGGCATGCAATCATCCGTCCGCTCTGACGGTCATGAAGTTCGTGTTCTTTGTCTATACCCAGACCGGCGCGATAGTCCTCAATCATCCCATGTACCGTTTCCGGATCGTGGATGGCTCGTCTGAACTCACTGTATTCTTCATCTCCCATGGTTTCGGGCTGGCCTCCATACCACTTGTCCGGATCGGCGAGGATCGCCCGCTCTGGTTTTTCGGGTTGAGCAAAGAAGAACCAGTGGTACCACTGCCGCGCAAATTTCTCATTACAGCGGTTCAGGGCTTCGAGTATGGGAATGCAATCCAGTACGACAAGGCGAGTGATTCGGTCAGGATAATCCAGCGCAGCTCGGTAGGCTGTATAGCTTCCTCTGTCATGTCCCACCAGCGCAAACTGCCTGAAACCCAGCTGGTTCATCAGTTCAATACAATCTTTTGCCTTGGCTCTTTTAGCAGAGCCAGCATGATCAGGCTGGTCAGCAGGCTTTGAAGAGCGGCCGAAACCACGTAAATCATAGGGCATAGCGTTTGATTGTTTGTTGTTCAGGAAACACCTGATGATATTGCTGCTGCCCGTACCGGGAGTTTTAAGAATCAGGTCACTGCCCAATGAGAATATTCCGGCAACGTGGCAAAATATCCTGCTCCCTGACTGTTCCCGGTCGTGGTCCGATAATTAACGGCCAAAGCACTATTATTCGCGTATCTCAGCTCCTGATATTAAACAGCATAGCCAGACAGGGAACCAGCAGGCGTCAGGCTTGTCAGATTTGGCTCAAAAGCGATAAGGCGCGGCCTGAGCCTGTGCCCGGCGTAATTTATTATAAAGCTGACTGGCATCGTTTAAGGCCTTTAACTTCAGGCAGTTACCCAAGAGCAACAGGACGTTAAAGGCCACTTCAGCGATCCGGCTGTTAATACGAAATTAAGACTCAATAGAATAATTTTTAATACAGCCTGAGTTGATCAATAATATTTTCTCTCTTAATTTATCTGGCACTAAATATTCTTTTCGGGGGTGATTAACTGCGGATAAATAAAGTAAATCGGGATATTTATTTATAAGAATGATCTTATAGCCACCCTTCTGTCCATTGCTTAAAGTGCGCGCCCAATTTCCACGGCAGTGTTTATTGAAGGTGTCATGGATGCACTTAAGAAATTTAGTTATAGGGAATTAACCTTGTGTCACCGCGTTATTCATTACCGCAGATCTGGTTGCACTGGATCTCCGCCATTATTATCATCTGGGCCACGCTCAGTGGATTCTATGTTGCATTATTTCATCACTCTCCGCAGTGCGCACGCTGGATTGGATTTATCAATGTCTCCGTTACAACAATTTATATCCCTCTCTTCATATTAAGGATCTGGTTTGCATGGCGCCACGGAAAACCTGGCGATAATCTCCTCAGTCATAAAGAAGAAAAGCTTGCTGCAGCCGGACACTTCCTGCTTTACAGCAATATTGCTTTAGTCCTGATTACGGGCGTAATGATGATGGAAAAACCGATTAACGTATTTGACCTGATTGTGTTACCGCAACCGATTAATGACCCCGGGATTACGACCGTTTTTAATCAGGTGCATATTATTTCCTGCATGATGTTGGCGCTGCTGGTAATCGGACATATTTTAGCCGTCGTTAAGCATCAGCGTAAAGGTAAGCCATTACTGCGGCGCATGGGCTGGTAAGTCGATATCGTTTCACAAATGCGCCTCAATTCACTGTGATTATCAACCTGACATCAACACTGTCAGAGGTCTGGTATTAGCAGAGAATGGGGCGTGAGATTAATGCCTGACGGGCGTGAAGCCTGTCAGGCTGCAGCAAATAATCCAGCCGTTCACACGGTGATGCTCGTCAGGGAGGGGGGAGCAATGAGTCGTTATCATTACTTGCTGGCTTCGATCCCGCCAGCCGTACCAAACCCGCCTGCGTCTGGTATCCTTATCAGCAGCTAACCTGCCGTCAGCAGTGTCCACCGCCGCCTGACCGGACCGCAAATACCCGTAA
Source organism: Pantoea sp. AN62 (assembly GCF_050432985.1). Lineage (NCBI taxonomy): Bacteria > Pseudomonadati > Pseudomonadota > Gammaproteobacteria > Enterobacterales > Erwiniaceae > Pantoea > Pantoea sp. AN62. The sequence goes on from NZ_JBNPYB010000002.1 coordinate 293,464, forward strand.
AAACCCCCTTCTCAGCCAGCAAACCAGACGTCTGAATTAGCGCTGTCCCTCACCTTTCTGTCCGGCTGAAAGACGCCATACGACGCCTTCTGTTAGTGCCAGAAAGCGTCACAGCCTTGCCCGAGGCACCGAATACACCTACTAAATACATGGTTGTATGTCGACGTCGGGTTGATATAGGGTATGTGAAAATTCAATGACGCATTTATTTATGAAATACAGAAAAATTCTGCTGGCTGCCGTCATCTTTCAGCTAAGTGGCTGTGCAGCGCACTCTCCCTCGGTCAATATTTTGGGCGCGTACTTCCCGGATTGGTTATTTTGCATTTCCGGTGGTTGCCTGATCTCAGCGGCAATATACCTGTCACTAACCCGGTATGGGAAAAATGCGTGGCTCACACCTTATATCCTGACTTATCCGCTGCTGATCACCCTTTTCTCAATGGGATTGTGGATCCTGTTTTTTTATTAATCTCAATTTGTTAACCATGGAAAACAGATGTCTATTCAGTTAAAAAATGGCGCGGGACAGCGGCGGTTTATTCTGGCGCTGTCAGTGCTTACGCTGGCAATATTATTCTGGTTAATCTGGGTATTTGATCAGACACCCGGCACTGATGATGCCTATGTTTATGCTGATACCATAACCATCGCCCCTCAGGTTAACGGGGTGATCATAAAAATGCCGGTGAAAGAGAATGATCTTGTTCGTCAGGGAGATATTTTATTCGAAATAGATCCTCGTCCCTATCACGATGCCTTAATACGCGAAAAGGCAAACCTTGCCCAGCTGGAGCAGCAAATTATTCTTACCCAGCGCGACGTCAGTGCGCAGCAGTTCAATGCACAGGCGGCAGTAAAACGGGTTGATGCCGCCCGCGCTACGGCTGAGCAGGATGCGGCTACCCTGCGACGAATGGACGCGCTGCGCGGACAAAACTACGTTTCCGGGGAATCTCTGGATCAGGCGCGAGCCCGGCAGCGTGCATCGGCGGCGCAGTTACAGTCAGCCAGACTGCAAGCTGAACAGGCTAATGCTGCGGTCAGCAGCGTAGCGGCATTGATTGCGAAACGTGAAGTCATCAAAGCAGATATCTCCACCGCCGAATTTAATCTGGAACATACCGTTATCCGGGCGCCGTTTGAAGGCCGTGTCACCTCATTAAAAACCACCAGCGGTCAGTACGTCAGCACAGGACAGGCTGTTTTTACCCTGATTGACAGTAAGAACTGGTACGTGGTGGCAAACTACCGCGAGTCTGAACTTAAACATATTCACAACGGTGACAGCGTCGATGTTTATCTGATGAGTGATACCGGAAAGCATTTTAGCGGAACCGTAGACTCCATTGGATATGGGGTTTATCCCGATGATGGCGGGTCGTTACAGGGTGGTTTACCGAGTGTTGCCCGCAATATTAACTGGGTGCGTGTTGCCCAGCGCTTCCCGGTACGCATTCGCATTACAGCTCCTGACCGTCGGCTTTTCAGAATGGGAACCTCTGCGGTAGTGAAAGTGCATTCCGGCCGTCTGCGACATGAAAGGAAGGGTATTGCAGCATGACAACGCCAGCCATCACCGGCGGAAAAACCAGTGCTCTGCTTCGTTTTTTGCAGCAGGAGTTAAGGGGATTCCCCGGGCGTTATAATGCCATGCTGCGGTATCTGCTTTCTTCCGTCATCGTCATCATCACTTCGCTGACGCTGGGCGTCCCGCAGCTTGCCTATTCTCTGTTGGTGGTTTTTTTTGCCACCCAGAAAAATATTGTATTAACCCGGATGATATTTCCGCTGTTCCTGCTGGTGAATACCGCGGCAGTCGCGGCGGCGATCCTTATCCTGAAATTCACCATTGATGTGCCGATGCTCCGTCTGTTGAGCGTCTCTGTTGCGTTGCTTATTCTGCTGTATCAGATGCGATCTTCCAGAAAATGGGGCTTTCTCTATTTTGCCGTCGCTATCACCATCACCTACGCACAAAGCTTTGTCGATCTCAGTTCAGATGGCGAAATGTTGCTGCGTAACTGTCTGTGGTCGTGGGTGGCCGGCTGTTATGCCACTGTGGTGGCGCATATCGTTAATACGCTGCTGCTGCCGGTGGAGCCGGTCAGACAGTTGCAGCAGGAGCTGGACAGGATCATGACGGCGACCCGCCGGGCGCTGGAAACAGCAGCTGCAGGCAAGCCAACGACGCCAGCCACGCTGGAAGAGATCCAGACCAGTGTGCTGACGTTACACAGCTGTCTCAAGTTCTCCATCATGCGGTCGCAGCCGTTTCGCGCCAATAAGGAAAAGCACCTCGCCGAAATCGCCACCGCTGAACGGCTTTATTCTGCCTCACGTCAGCTGGCCAGTCTGCACGGCGGCTTAACCGACACGGCCTCCGATCACTGCCGCAAACTGGCCGTCGAGTGCCGTTCCTTTCTTCAGTGTTTGCGGGACAACCGGCGCTATCTTCCTGAGCCGGCGGATCGGTCGCAAATTGACGCCCTGCCAGCCTGTCTTCAGGAAATGTACAGTGCGCTACGCAGTGTCTCCCTGCTGGACGCACAACGCAGCGAGCCTCAGCAATCAGGTGACACGCTTCCCGCGACTGCCCGGCCGAAAGCAGCGCTTTCATATGACTATATTAAATACGGCATCAAGACATTACTCGCAGTTGCCCTCTGTTATATCTTTTATACCAGCGTCCAGTGGCCTGGCATTCATACCTCGATGCTCACCTGTATCATTGTTGCCGTACCCGGCCTTGGCGCCTCAGTTCATAAAAGCCTGCTACGGATCGGTGGCTGCCTGGTCGGCAGTCTGCTGGCGTTATTCTGCACAATCTTTATCCTGCCTCACATCGACTCAATAACCGGGCTGCTGCTGATGGTGATACCCGCTATCGCTCTCAGCGGCTGGGTGACGGCCGGCTCCGAGCGAAGCAGCTATGCCGGGGTTCAGATTTTGTTCGCATTTTCGCTGGCCATGTTTGCAAGCTTTTCTCCCCACCCGGACCTGTCTGAGATTCGCGACAGACTGGTGGGTATCTTACTGGGCATTACGGTTTCGACCCTGATACACAGCCTGATCTGGCCGGAAACGGAGGGAAGAACACTGCGTCATGCCCTGGCGGGCTTGTTTGAATCTATGGCGGCAAGAATGAGCCTGGTGGAAGGGAAAACCAACAGCCAGGCTGAAGGCTGGTTTAAACTGGATGCCACACAAAAATTACTGGCCCAGGTGGCGCTCGAACCCAACTGGCGCAGCAACGATAATGAAGATCTGACGCTAGCCTGTCAGACTTTGCTGGGTAAACTGCGTGAAATCCACGTTGCAATTTCCAGACTGGAAAACGAGTATGCGCGGTCTGCCGGCGATGCTGATCAGCATGAGGCGGTTACGCTTGCCCGTCGTCTGCTGCAGAGCCTGTCAGCCGGGATGACGCGCTATGCCAGGGGATTGCAAAGTGAACCGGGCTCTGCACCGGCTATCGCTACACCGGTAGATCCGCTAATGGCTGATATGCAGCAGAGTGAGGTGGAAAGTGACGCGATCCTGAACAGTCCCCTTCTGCTCAGGACCCGTGAACTGGTCAGCCTCTGCTGCTCTGTGCCTGCCTGGCCGTATGACAACAAACTGAATGTATCCGGAGTGTAATGCTGATGAAGATGGAGATGATCCGCCGTAATGCGGATGAGACCAAAAAGAAACTGTTAGCTGCGGCACGAGATATCCTTGCTGAGGAAGGTTATGTCGCTTTCAGTGAGAATAAAATTTGCGAACTGGCCGGCGTCACTCGTGGTGCCCTGCGTTATCATTTTCCCACTGGCCGATATGATCTCTTAAATGAACTCATCCCCCTGCTTTTACAGCAGATACCGGCCAGTACCACCTCAGACTGTAAGACACGTATCCTGGAGTTAATCCAGTTTATGCAGCAACAGCCGCTGCACAATCCGCTGGTTCTGATCATGGAAATATGGCAGGCGACGTTTGCGGATAAAGATCTGCGGGAGTCAGTGGGACAGACACTCGATCAGCGATTCCAGGTATTTTTCAATGTCAAAACCCTTGAGGAGCTGCCCGAAGAGATTACGCCATACCGGTTAATGTTCTGGGGATCGATTTTGTCGCTGCAATATCATAAAAATAATAATAACGGTTTGCAGACAATCATAGAATTCATGAAAGCGCATTAATACTGTCAGATGTCGTCTCTCAGCACGTCTGTTTAACAGGCTATAATTCTGTACAGGCCCGAAGGTAGTTTATTCTTTTGGGCTTGTCTTTTACTGATACAGACAAACCTATCGATGCCATATTTATTATAAATATTCATGCCTGTGCAGGTTTAATTTTACAGCCCATTATGCAATAGCGAAGAGCCGAAGAATTCAGTCTGTAAATATAACATTTACCGGCCTAATCCTGTTGCTGTGTCGCTATGTCGCATGGAAATAGCAGGCTGTTTTGAATACGTGTACATCAGGGAGCTTAATATGATGGATAAACCTCTTCTTATTGTGATGACCGAAAATAACTGGTTATTTGCGGGTCTGAGTGACCTGTTGCCAGAGATGACCTGCCTGAGGATGGACTATGCTAGCCAACATATGCCACGGGAGGTGAAGAAAGCCCGCAACATCATCGTTGCCGTGGACAGCCTGATATTTTTCCGGGGCGAATGGCTGACGTTCAACAGCCTCCGGGCCTGTCGGGAAGATATTTCTGTGGTCTGGCTGACTCAGGAACATACCGGGCGGGTTTTCCCGGCAACGAGCCGGGGTGACAGGATCCTGTCACAGACAGAGGATATTAGCTCGCTTGCGCAGATGATCAGAGAAATTGCCGAGCAGTCGGTATCCCGGATAAGAGCAGATCGTGTCAGACCGGTCAGCCTGACGCTGACGGAGCGTCGGCTGCTGCCCTTTTTTATCGCCGGTGTCAGTCTGCCGGACCTGTCCAGACAGCTGGGTTGCGCGATAAAAACCCTCTACCACCACCGTCATAGTATCGTGACCAAAGCGGGATTCAGGCAGCCGGTATTTCTGGAGTACGTGTATAAATCTAATCCGGGATTTAGCGGTATATTCAGTCCGGAATCAACCGCGTGGAAAACAATATGGCATGAGGAGCAGAAACAAGGCCTGTCCGTCGATGGATAATCTGGCTTATTACAGGCCTTCGTATTGCGGTAAAGCTTCCCGACCCGCATTCACACCGGCCGGGCAACGACAACTTTCCTGCCTGATTTATTTTCAGCCAACGGAGCAAGTGAAACGGCAGGATAGAGCGGACGACACGACAGACCTGTGCGGGTTTCCAGGTGATGATATTGCTCCGGTAAGGTTTTTGCCAGCCAGGTTTACTGAGGCCGCTGATTGTTACCGGATTAATAACACTGTCGTTCCTCAACGACTATTTTTACAGCGATGACAACCACGTAGATTAGTCGCAGATGAATCGGGTTTGCGCTCTGCGCTACCCGTAAGCTATCCCGCTAACTGACGAGGTCTGAAAATGTCTAAAGTTGTTACCTTTAACCGCACCGGTGGTCCCGAGGTTCTGGAAATTGTTGATGTACCGGTGCCGACACCGGCTGCAGGAGAAGTTCAGATTCGCGTAAAGGCAATAGGTGTTAACCGGGCGGAAATTATGTACCGCACTGGTCAGTATGTGATCGAACCCGAATTCCCGGCGCGTCTGGGTTATGAAGCGGCTGGCGTGGTTGAAGCAGTCGGTGAAAACGTCGACGGTTTTACGCGCGGGGATGCAGTCAGCGTGATCCCGTCGTTCATGTTCAGTGAATACGGCATGTATGGCGAACGGGTTAACGCACCTGTACATGCGGTGGTGAAACACCCAGAAAATCTCTCCTTTGAACAGGCCGCCGCAAGCTGGATGATGTACGTAACCGCTTACGGTGCGCTGGTTGAGTACGGTAATTTACAGGCCGGACAGAATGTCATCATCCGCGCAGCCTCAAGTAGCGTTGGGCTGGCAGCCATTCAGATAGCCAATATGCTGGGCGCAAATCCTGTGGCCCTGACCCGCACCAGCGAGAAGCGTGAGATGCTGATTAAAGCCGGGGCAGCCGCCGTTATCGCCACGGCAGAACAGGATATGGTCACTGAAATCAATCGCCTGACGAATGATCAGGGTGCCCATATTGTCTTTGATCCTGTAGGCGGCCCGGACGTGGCAAAGCTGATGCAGGTCATGGCTCCCCAGGGACTGTTCTTTCAGTATGGCGCGCTCGATAGCCGTGATATGCAGGTACCGGTGTTCGAACTTCTTGGTAAACACCTCACCCTACGTGGCTATGAGCTGTTCGAAATTACCACCGATCCGGAAAAAATGGCGCGAGCAAAGAGCTTCGTCACCGACGGCCTGCGTTGCGGCAAACTTAAACCGGTAATTGATAAAACATTCAGGTTCGATGAGATTGCTGATGCGCACCGTTATATGGAAGCAAACGGTCAGGTAGGTAAAATCGTTGTCACTGTTGAATAAAGCGTCTGCTGCACGGCTCACCTGCGGGGCCGTGCAGTGACTGCAGCCTTTTAACCAGACGTGCAGGGCCTGACCGGGATCCGGCGGCCATGTTTTTTAATGATTTATCCGCCCAGTCAGAACACAACCCCATATATAAAAAGACGGCAAACAGCCTGGATGCTGATGGCTGTGACAGGTCTGTCTGATGTCAGGACTATGCGAACCAGGATCAAGGTAAACGTGGCGGTCCTTACAGATTTTGAATCTGTAGCCGATCTGACATATTAAAAACTGAAACAATATACAGCTAAACTGATTATAAAATGATTAATGGAGAACGGATGCTTTATGCGAATCCCTGATTATCCCTCCCAGGACTCAGAAAGATGGACACAAGTCGACGCCTGGTTTGCTGAAAAGCTTGCCCCTGAAGATTCAGACTTAAAATATGCGCTCGCCAACAATGCAGAGAAAGGGCTACCGACACACGATGTATCTGCATTACAAGGCAAAATGCTGGCAGTGTTCATCCGGATGACACGTGCTGTACAGGTGCTTGAAATTGGTACGCTTGGAGGATACAGCACGATCTGGATGGCAAGAGCGCTACCCCCAACCGGAAGCATAACGACCCTTGAGTTCAATAAGCATCATGCTGAAGTTGCCGGTCAGAATATAGATAAGGCAGGACTTACTGAGCGCGTTAAACTGCTCACGGGTGCTGCACTGGATCTCTTGCCCATGCTTAGCGGCCCCTTTGATCTTATTTTTATTGATGCCGATAAAGTGAATAACCCACATTATCTGGAATGGGCAATCAAACTGTCGAAACCTGGTACGGTTATTGTTGGCGATAACACGGTGCGTAGCGGTAAAGTCCTTGATGCCGATAATGAAGATCCTAACGTAAAAGGGCTCCGCAAGTTTATTCAAATGATATCGGAGGATCAGCGCCTCGAAGCCACCGCCATACAGACTGTGGGCGAAAAGGGATGGGACGGCTTTGTCATAGCTATCGTTAAGACCCTGTGATTTTAATATCCGCCTGGACAAAACTCATTGATTATCAGCCGTAAGCTAACGGATGAGAAATGCTTTGCTTCAGATAAATTGACGACAATAATTTCAACCTTAATCGCCTGGCCGCTTAATCGCGTCGGCGGGTTTAGAGCTATCCGATCCTTTGCAGGTTGTTTATCAACAATGCTTCAGCGAGTATTGTCGATAATAACCATCAGGGAGGAAAACTATGAAGATAGCTAATATAGATCATATACATGTCTACGTTGACCATATTGAGCACGCAGAGCGCTGGTATCAAGAGATCCTCGGATTTTCACGCGATAACGCACTCGCCTTCTGGTTCAAACAGGGTGGACCGCTGGTGATAAGAAATCACGGCGCATCGCTTTCTCTTTTCCTCAGAAAATCTCAGCATCCTGGCCATACGATGGCGTTCGGCGTGGAAGCCACCTTTTTCAGCACCCTATTACCCCGCCTCAAACACAATGAAATCCCTTTCACCATAAATGACCACGATATCTCTATGTCGGTGTACTTTAGCGATCTTAGTGACAACAAGATTGAAGTGACCTCTTACGATTACATTCAGGCAAAACAGATACTGAGCAACGTTGCCTGAGAATGTCGCTGTTAGCTCTTCACAATGCCAGGCCTGCCTCTACTCAGCAGCCAGCAAAAAACAGCGTCGAGCAGCTCACCTCCGTTCCAGACACATAGCAGCAGGATGAGGGAAAAATGCCAGGTTTGGTGGCAAAAATGGATACGGGTCAGATGAGGGTGCGTTAAACTCCGGGGCGCAGGTGAGTCCCGGTCGCCTTTATGTCCGGCGCTAGCAGTATGGCTCTCCTGTGTTTTAATCACGCGAAAGCAGCAGAGGGAGCAGGCCATGGCGGCTTTCTACCAGACTGAAGCCACTACCACTGTCGTCATTGACCTTGCCGTAAAGCCTGACGTCATAATATCTGCTGCTCGCCACGCCTCACGGCGCGTGCAGCATCGCACGGCGTTGCAATGTCGACGTCAAATAATTCTGCTTTGAGGATGCCGTCATGACCCCTTTTCATCAACTGACTGCTACCAGTCTGCGTGGCCAGCCTGTCCCGATGGCCGACTACGCTGGCAAGGTGGTTCTGGTGGTTAATACCGCCAGCCATTGTGGCTTCACGCCGCAATACGCGGGCCTTGAAGCGCTGTATAAGAAATACGCCGATCAGGGTCTGGTGGTGCTTGGTTTTCCCTGTAACCAGTTCGGAAAGCAGGAACCCGGCGGTGCCGATGACATCGCGCAGACCTGCCATATCAACTACGGCGTGAGCTTCCCGATGTTCGGGAAAATAGAGGTTAACGGTGCCGCCACGCACCCGCTGTTTCGTTACCTGAAAGATGCGTTGCCCGGCGTGCTGGGTGGTCGGATCAAGTGGAACTTCACCAAGTTCCTGATCGGACGCAACGGCAAACCGCTCAGGCGTTTTGCACCGATCACCCCTCCGCAAAAAATGGAAGCCGCCATTCTGGCTGCACTTGAAACTGACGCAAAACCTTAGTGTCAGCTCTTCGCCTTTCGATGCTTGCGTCACGCTGATTCCGGCCGGGTGAGGTTACCGCTCGAGCCTCACGCAAAGCGGACAATGCCAGAGGTAACCCGCGGCCCAGCGAACGCCTGCTATTGCGTAACGGTAATCGTATTAGCGTCACGGCGAGATAGTTGCCCGATCTTCAGGCAACATAAATCGCTTATCGGGTATCACCTTAACGTTATGCCATGACCTTTTGTTGCCCTGTTCCGTTCTTCCCCTAATCAGACGTTGCGTCAGTTTCAGATCCTGGCGCACAGGCTTTTCCGCCATCAGGACCGACCGCTTTATGCCCATGCTGAGTGACGAATCTCCTTCAACACTCCTGCCCTGGCTGGCACAGTATGGTTAGCGACTCAGGGTGGCGTTTAATGCATCAATTGAGGTTTGTAATCCGGCCTCTACGCTCATAGTCAGATCTTCCATTTCCAGCGAGACATCACCGTCATAGCCGGTCATGCGTAACACTGAAAAGAACTCTTTCCACCATTTCAGATCCTGACCGCATCCTACCGCCACATAGTTCCAGCTGCGCGTTTTCGTCGCAGTGACCGGCTGATACTCGAGCAAACCATCAATGTCGGCAAGGCCGCGCTCAATACGCGCATCTTTGCCATGCACGTGGAAAACTGCACCTTCGAGCTTACGGGCAGCGGCGATGGGGTCGGCACCCATCGCTATAAGATGAGACGGATCAAGGTTGATGCCAATCATATCGTCCACCGCATTACGCAGGCGCAGCAGTGTCGAAGGATTGTAAACCAGCTGGGACGGGAACGCCTCGATAGCAATCTGCTCTACACCGTGCTGTCTGGCATGCTGTACAAACTTTTTCCACCAGGGAATGGCGACTTCATTCCACTGATAATCAATCACGCCGGGCATGTAGTCTGGCCAGGAGACAGTGGAAGTGATCCAGTTAGGCACCCGATCATCGGGGCCACCGCCCGGCAGGCCACTCATCATCACAATTTTCTTAACGCCCAGCTTGCCCGCCAGTTCGACCGCCCGGTAGCTGCTTTTAGTATGCTTTTCTCCCAGTTCACCTGGCGCTAATGGATTACCTGAACAGTTAAGGGCGACAATGCGGATTTCACGCTGTGCCAGTTGATGTCTGAATTGTTCGAGTTTCGCTGATGATGCCAGCAGCTCCTCAGTTTTCACGTGCGGACAGGGTGACCAGCCGCCTGCTGTCATCTCAATACCGCTAATACCGTAGCTTTTAACTTTATCCAGCATGGCCGTAAAAGGTAAACCGGCAAGAACATCGGTACATAGTGCGAGTTTCATGATTAAATCCTTCGGCTGTTATTAAGATCAGGCTTTCTCAAACTGTTCGATGAATTGCTGTTTTGTTGTAGCCCTGGCTAATAAGGTCGTTTTCACTTCATCACCCAATAGATTCGCCATACCCGCCAGCACATCAATATGTTCATTTGCTGTCGCCGCGACGGCGACCACAATGAAGACAACCTTGCCGCCTCCCCAGCTTACGCCGTTGGGAAACTGAAAAACCTGGAAGCCGGTTTTAATAACCAGATCGAGGTTCTCCTTTGCACAATGAGGAAACGCAATTCCGGCACCTATATAGGTCGGGACACTCCTTTCCCGGGCCATCATGCCATTAAAAAAACCTGGTTTAACGTAACCCGATTTTTCTAATGCTTCTGCCGCAATCCTTATCGCTTCGGTTTTATCCGCTGCCCGACACTGTAAATGCAATGCCTCTTCCGTCAGTCGTAACATGGTTCAATCCTCACTTAGTTGCGCGCAGGAAAGGGTTAACGATATACAACCGGCCGTTGCGGAATAAGCACATCATGTTTTTCCCCGTCTTTCAGAGACGCCAGGCCAGCATCGCAGACCAGGGCAACGACGTAGCCATCCCATGAGGAAGGACCGCTCATCTCTTTACCTGAATGAATGTTATCGATGAAGTGCTGCACCTCGCGATCATAGGCTGTGGTAAAGCGTTCCATACAGGACTGAGCGATATGTTGCGCATGCCCCTTTAGCGAACGGGTGGCGATGAGCTGTTGTTCGTTCAACGCAGCAATGGCATTTTCACCGATCACTTCACACCGGATGTCATAACCGTAGTGACAGTTCACAAACAGTTCGTCGTCCACGTGCACCCCTGATTCCGTCTCAAAAATGACAATAAGCGGATCCTGTAAATGTGGCAGCGCACGGCGGGTTTTCTTGCGCGGCTTATCGACCCGAACGGATATGATATTCTCATTCAACAGATAGCGAACAATGTCGATTTCGTGGGTGGCGGAGTCATTAATCGCCATTTCGAGCGTATAACTTTCAGGTACTGAGGGATTACGGTGCGCGCAGTGAATCAGCATGATATCGCCGAGTTCACCGCTATCAATTACCTGCTTCAGCGCCTGATAACCGGGGTCAAAACGGCGCATAAAACCAAGCTGCAGCAGCCGTTTCCCCGCTTTAACCTCAGCATCAATAATTTCTCTGGATTCGTCCGCGGTTGGCGTCAATGGCTTTTCGCAAAATACCGGTTTACCGGCGTTAAAAGCCGCCAGGATCTGTGCTTTATGCGCCGGACCAATTGAACAGATAAATACCGCATCAACCTGATCAGAATTAATCATTGCCTCTGCATCATAAAACGCAGTCGCGTTATATTCACTGGCAATCGCATCGGCAGCAGCGTGGTTAATATCACAGACGGCGGTAACTTTCGCGCCGGTAATAATATCGTTAAAACGTTTCAGGTGGTCGCGGCCAATCATACCCAACCCGATTAATCCGATTTTGACAGTCATTGTTCAATCCTCTATTACAGTGGCGTTAAAAGCGAAATTTCTTTTCAATCTGTTCTAATGTCAGGCCACGGGTTTCGGGCAGATATTTCACCAGCAGGGTCAGCATAATGACGTTAGCCGCACCAAAGAAGCCGAAGGTCATTCCACCGCCGTAATGACTTAACAGGTAGGGGAATATCGACTGAATCATGAAATCAAACATCCACAGACCAAATACCGCGAACCCCATGCCTGCGCCTCGCATTCTTAACGGATAGATTTCTGCTAACATCAGCCAGAAAACGGGCGCGATCCAGCCCTGCATAAATACCAGGAAAAGCAGCATCAGGCCGAGAATAATGTAGGGAGCATGCGCAAAATTAGCCTGCAGGGTTTCGCTTCCATTGATGGTTTCGGTATGAAAAAAAAGCTTAAACGCAACGCCAATCAGTACCAGACTGACGGTCACGCCCGCCTGACCGGTAAAGAACATTTTTCGACGAGAGTGTTTACCAATTAACGCGATACCCAGTAACGTCGCCAGTACCGAAATAACGCCGTTAGCTACCGCCCCCGTCACGGCGGCGGCGTCACCAAGGCCGGTCGCTTTAAGAACCGTAGGGGCGTAATACATGATGGTGTTAACACCCGTGACGCGCGTTGCCAGTACAATCATTAAGCCAATCAACACCAGCTGAACCACCCAGCGATGTTTTAATTCGGCGAATAGATTGAATTTCACCTCATCGGCTTTGACTATCTGTTGTATCTCTTTTATTTCGCGTTCCACCTCTTCCGGCAAACGTAACGTTTTGAGGACTTTTCTTGCTTTATCCGTCTCGCCCCGCCGGACAAAAAATCGTGGGGATTCCGGCATCATCAGCATTCCAATCCACAATAAGGCGCCAGGAAGTGCCGGTATGGCTAACATAATGCGCCAGTTGTGCTGCATTTCAGGATAGAGATTGACGATGGCGGCATTGACCGAATAGGCAAGGAACTGACCGGTGACAATCATCAGTTCGTTGACCGTAACCATTCTTTCTCGCTGATCGGCACGTGCCAGTTCAGATATATATATTGGTACGGTTACCGAGGCACACCCGACGGCTAATCCCAGAATAAACCGCGCCACTATCATTGACGGCACATCCCATGCAAAGGCAGTCCCTAATGCACCAAAAATAAAAATGATCGCAACCCAAAGCAGGTTTTTTCTGCGGCCCTGTTTATCGGAGAGATAGCCACCAAATAAGGAGCCCAGCGCTGCACCGAATAACAGAAATGAGGTAATAAAACCCTCCTGAGTCGGAGTCAGGTTTAAATCATATTTCATGAAGAGCAAGGCACCGGAAATTACGCCCGTATCATAGCCAAAGCACAAACCACCAATGGTAGAAACGACAGTTATCATCCTCATTCTTTGAGGGTTTTGCAGGTGAGTTTTATTGTACATATCTGTTCCATCTGGTTGTAAGGTAAGCCACTGCAAGCCAGTTAATGACCCGCGACAGGCTCATAATATTTAGCTGAATATCAGTGAATATTTTTTAATACAGAGAAACGTTATTTTTTCATGTCTATGAATCAAATATTCGACACACCTTTATCGTTGCCATGAAGTTATATCAAACAGAATTTTAAATACCAGCAACCTTGAGATACTGCATTCTGCCACGTGCGGAGGATCAAAAATTGCGAAGGAAAAACCCTTTTTCAGGTGACGATTGTCACAACCTGTGGTTTATACGTTGACATAGCAAGAATGAAGAGAGTTAAAAACATTCCCTGAAGAAACTTTCACGCTGAATTAATAGAATAAAAACATCTTTATTCACTACCAGCAGATTAGAATAAAGCCTCGTGTTAGCTGGTCTGCTCGTCAAATAATGCGGCACGCTTAGCAATAGCAAATTTCATGACTTTTTATTTTTTTGTCTGTTTAACCCCTGTAATTAGTAGGGTTTTGACAATTCGGCACAGGCTCCCGTTTTTCGCCAGGCCTGGCTACAGTGCGATTTAAACTGTGACGAAGATCAACCTGATATTCAGCTTTACACCGCTGGATCACAACAACCTGCAGTTGCATGCCAAAAAATATTTAAAATATATTATTTATCAGTAAGTTAATTTATTGTAAAAAGCAACATTGATGATTACGGGTTCGCTCAGTAATGTAACAATAGCGATCTGATAACAGGAGCATCCTATGCTGACCTTTTGCCTCAATGAACATTGTTCTTCACGCGGGTTTGAAACCGGTCTGCGACCTCGTCTTACATTTATCTGTAAAGCTGAAGGGAGTGAGGCGGCGATTCCACGGGTGATGCACAAGCACCACGACCGCTTCGAACTCATGTTCATTCGTGGCGGCAGCGGTGTCTATAACATAGACGGCCGGGGTTACAGCGTTAAAAAAGGTGACCTGATAGTGTTTAACGCCAATGTGTTGCATGACGAAACCCCAACAGCAACGGAAGACTTATTGATTTATAGCTGTGGCGTTGAGCAATTGAAAGTAGACGGTTTACCTGTGAATGTTCTCACGCCCCGCACACAGTCGCCGGTAATACCTTGCGGTGAGTTTTATGATGAGATAGGTCAGCTGTTTGATCTGATGTGGTCGCACGTCAGCAGCAAGCAGTTGTACAGCGCTGAAATTGGCAATAATCTGCTGGGCGTCTTGATTTTAATCTGCCGGAATTTATGGCTGGAGCATAAACACGAGCAGGAAACGCCTATTATTCTGCTGGGACAGCGCGTTAAAGAGTATATAGATAACCACTATAAGGAAGATATTGCGCTGATGTCTATAGCCACTACGTTGAATATGAATCAGTTTTATTTGTCCCACGCCTTCAAAGACTATTCTGGTTATTCTCCGAAGCAGTATCAGACTCGCCGTCGTATTGGTGAAGCACAAAATTTATTATTAAGTACCGAGTCCGGCATAACTGAAATAGCTAACGCTGTCGGTTACGATAATGTCAATAATTTCCATCGCATATTCCATAACCTTGTCGGCATACCGCCGGCTCGTTATAAAAAATTCTGGCTGACCGGTCAGATTAAAACCTGACCGGATGACAAAATGATCTGCATAGGTCTATTGTTTCCTGCAGCACCGAAATACCTTCACTGGTATGATCAAGAATAAATTTTTACGATGGTGTTCGGTATTAGTGTGGGTGCGATTAGCTGCCGCAGTTCAGCCCCTTTTTTCTGCTATTCCTTGCTGCAGTCTGGCTTTATGAAATAACAATCGCTTCGAGAGTTATATGAATGATCTGTGTGGCGGCATCTCTATAATCACCCCGGCGTTCATAGAGATGCCTGCAAAAGCACAACTTAAGTGGGCAATATAATACACCTCTGGAACAGTTCGTTAATATTAAGTAGGTTTTATCTTTAGTAGCCAGCATACAGAATACAGCACGCAACACCCAATAATAAGTATATGAATGTTGTGTGCTGTACAGAAATTTCAGTTGGATTTTATAGCTCTGGATAAAACGCCTGTTCACCCGACTCAACTATGTTCGGATGATTTCCTGACATACTCATTATGCAGGACCTATAGTACTTTTCACCTCAATACAGTTTTTACGTCATATTCATTACCGACTACAGCGTAAGGCAAAATTCTTTTTCAAAAAGAAAGGACGAAGATAAGCAACAGAATTGGATAGTGGAATGACCTCCTCACTGAGGTTAATGCCCAGTTCTTCACGCAGGTATTTTCTGCGCGTTTCAATACGATTCCACATTGACGGGTAAGCTTTCCGGATATCCTGCTGGAGCTGAGCATCTGCTAGTGCAATACATTCTTCGGCACTGACACCGGTATATTCGGGAACAGACGGAATGATATCAATCTGCATAATCATGCCGCTTTTAAGCTGCTCTGAGGAGCCATAAAAAATGGGGGATGACATCCATTCCTCATCAGAAACGAGGTGCCCCGGATTCAGATGCCAGCCGTAGCGTTCTTTAGGATAAATCTGCTGAATGAGATCGTAAAGCGCGCCGCCGGGCATGCCTATTTTGATATTTTCCAGCCAACCGACAACCGCTGAAAAGTACGGCTTTGCCATGCGTTCCAGATAGTCCTTCTGCGACTCCGGCAATTCACTTTCTTCAGCGATCACAAAGCCAGTACGGCTTGACAATCCACCTTTGAATCCTGTGGTAATCGAAAGCTGATCGCCCGACTGGACCTTTTTATATGTCGGATAAATATTAGCTTTATCAAAACGCTGGCCTGTTGCGGCAATCGTGACTACGGTATTGTACTGACCTTCAGATGCGAGAAGAGCCCCCAATTCTACTTCTCTAATGCCAGGCTCAACAGCGTTGAGGGCGTCAAGAATACAGTTAGATGAAAGGTTGGCACCATACTCATAATGGGCAATTTCATTGGCATTACAGGTTGCTCGTGCCCCGCTGTGGCCGCCAATAAAAAGGTGAACAGCATTTTCCAGCACCGCCTCTTTATTGAGTGTTTTTTTTATTGCATCCACAATAAAGTACGGTAGATCGAAATAATCACGCCCATTTCCGGCGGCTGGCGTAAACATTTTCCAGCCTGCCAGACCCACTTTCTTATTGGTATTGAGACCGGCATTGCTAAAAATGGTTTCCAGTGGTACTTCATTCTCCATGGGCTGGTTTGGCAGGGAAAAGAATGGACTGTGCACCAGTGATACCGGAACACGCGAGAAGCGGGCTAGCTTCAGGTTCTCGTTACCGAGAATCACCGTGCAGTCACCTGATTTATCCAGTAGCAGCAGACCTTCTTCGAAGCGAGGAATGAAGCCGGTCAGATATTCGAAATTCCCCCCGTGCTCCTTGTCTGCATAAATTATCAGAGTATCGAAACCTTCATTCTCCATGCCTTCCAGAATTTTCTCTTTCCGCGCCAGAATTGTTTCATCAGACAGAAAGACAGGTTCAACTTCAGTGAATTTAACAGGTGCAGCTGTCGGCCCGTACTGGATTGCCCTTGAAACCATGTTGTACTACCTCACGTTTAAGTATTTGTCAGTATCAACTCGACGTTATTGTCCTGCAGCGACTGGATAAAACTGCTTTCCGGCAATTCATCTGTCACCAGATAATTGATCCACGATAAATCACAAACTTTGAAGAATCCCGTTGTGTTGATTTTGGTGTGATCTGCAACTGCAATAACGGTTGTGCCCTGCATAACCATCTGCCTTTTGACGAGACCTTCTTCTTCTGTATGAATAAAAAGCCCTTTATCGGAAATGGCGAATACGCCAAGCAAAACGTAATCAACGTGATACTTTTCAATTTTCTGTATGGTTTCGCTTCCGTACAGGAACATTTGTTCTTTATGAAGGTTTCCCGGCAATATTTTGATGTCGCATTTTTTATTTCTAGCCAGCCGGTTCGCATTTGTAAGCGAGTTGGTAACTGCCAGGATATTTTTATCGCTCAGATGCGGAATTACTGTCTCCACTGTGGTGGATGAGTCAAAGATCACGCTGCTGTTATCGTTGATGAGGCTTTGTTGAATAAATCGAACTTTTGCTGAGTTGAAGGATCAGATCACGCATCCTCCCGACAACACAGACCATTCCGTGGCAAAGCAAAAGTTC